>WTJR01000102.1 GCA_011524755.1 Halieaceae bacterium
GCAGGCAGTGACTTGGCGAGTCTCACGACGAAGGCCGAGCTCGATGGTGACGAGTGGGTGATTAACGGTCAGAAGATTTGGACCAGTACCGCTCACCACGCTGACTGGATTTTCTGTCTTGTTCGAACCGAACCCGATGCACCGAAGCACCTCGGCATTTCGTTTCTACTCTTCCGCATGGACACCCCCGGAATTGAAATTAGACCGCTGGTGGATATGACGGGAGATGCTAACTTCAATGAAGTCTTCTTCACCGATGTGCGGGTGCCTAAGCACCAGATCGTCGGTCAGCGCGGTCAGGGATGGCAGGTGGCAAATGCCATCCTCGGGCACGAGCGCGGTTCACTGGCCACGCCCGATGCGGCGATGAACCGACTCAATGGTGTAAAGCGACTGATGCGCGAGGAAAGCATCAATGGCGAGCCCATTATGTCCAATGCGGTATTTCGCGACCGCCTTATGAAGCTCGAGGGCCGTGTGCTCGCGATGCAATACAACGATATGCGCTTACTGTCGGCCAAGATTAATCGAAATCAGGACGTCCGCCTTGCCGGCATGATCGTGAAACTCATAGGTACAGAGCTGCGCCATGAAATTGAATGCTTGGGCATCGATGTCATGGGTGAAATTGGCCTAAGTTACGGCGACAACCCTCATGTGCGCGGCCATGGCAGCTGGCAGTACCAGTACATGTTCTACCTTGGTCTGATCATCGGCGGCGGTACGTCGCAAATTCAGAAGAACATCATCAGTGAACGCGGCTTGGGCATGCCAAAAGAACCCAAGATCCCGTCAGAAAAATCAGCTGAAAAATCAGTTAAGGAGGCCTGAGATGGAGTTTGGACTATCACAGGACCAACTGATGCTCGACGACAGCGTCCGTAAGTTTCTCGCCTCAGAGGTACCTCTCGACAAAGTGAGACAGCTCGCTGCAGGTGAGACTGATGATTCGTCAGTCTGGCAGGGTCTAGCCGACATGGGACTTGCCGGACTCATTATCCCTGAGGCTCACGGTGGCGCCGAGCTAGGCATGCTGGATGCCGTCGCTATCGCCGAGGCTTTGGGTTACGCCGCTTGCCCCGGTCCGTTTTTAAGTACGGCGATCATGTCAGCTTATTTGTTGAACGCGGCTGGAGCCACTGACCCCCTGGCGCGCATGGCCTCAGGTGAATACCGGGTGGGTATCGCCTTCAGCGACGTCATCGGCTCGCGAAAAGGGCAGGTTGCCGAGGCCGATTCCAAGCTGACAGGTCAGTCGCTGTTCGCGCTCGACGCTACTGCTGACGCCTATCTCATTGGGTTGTCTGATGGGCGCGTCTTTATGATCGAGGCCTCTGAAGTAACGAGGTCGTCGCTGTCGACCATTGACGTCACGCAAAGTGTTTGTGAGCTGTCCTTTGATCAGTCGCCGGCCTGTCTTGTATCGAGTGACCCAGAGCTGGTGTGGCAGACGATCTATCGAGGGCGCGCTATCCAAGCTGCCGACACCTTGGGCGCCGCACAATACATGTTGGATCAGGCCGTGGCGTATTCACTTGATCGTAAGCAGTTCAATCGGGTGATTGGGTCGTTCCAAGCGGTGAAACACATGTGCGCGGAAATGGCATCACAACTCGAGCCTTGCCGCGCCTTTGCATGGTATGCAGGGCACGCATTCGATGAGTCGACCGACGATGCGGCACTCACTGCCTGTCACGCAAAAGCGCATCTGGCGGAAGTAGGGCAGTTTGTTGCGAAAACCAGTACCGAGGTGCATGGCGGTATGGGCTTTACTGACCTGGTCGGCCTGCACTACTGGTTCAAGCGGATAGGCTTTAACCGGCAGCTACTAGGTTCGCCTGAAGCCGTCAGGCACGAGGCCGCTCAGCTAGAAGGATTGTGCTAACAGCCCTGAGAAGTGGTTGAAACGAAATAATAAGAAAACGGACGTTTTATGAGTATCAAACCTGTTGTCATAGCGGTCTTCATTTCGGGATTGGCTGCTTGCAGTACCGAGAAGCCTGATCATGAGGGGAAAGCAAGCGCATCGGTGTCGCTTGCTCAGGGAGAGGTGATAGGTATTCCCTCGCCGTATGACGACGAGATTACGGTCTACCGAGGCCTGCCTTACGCAGCGGGCCCGATCGGTGAGTTACGATGGCAACCACCACAGCCCGCTGCGGGCTGGGACGGCGTTCGTGTTGCAGATACCTTTGCCGATAGCTGCTTTCAGCTGCGCCACACCTCAAATTTCGTCTGGCGAAGGGAGGGCTTTCCTGTCTCCGAGGACTGCCTTTATCTCAACGTATGGGCCCCCGAAAATGCAGCAGACCTGCCGGTCATGGTGTGGTTTCACGGTGGTGCACACACCAGTGGGCAGGGACATTCACTCATTTTTGACGGCACAACTTTGGCTCAGCAGGGAGTGGTCGTCGTAACGGTGAATTATCGACTGGGCCCCTTTGGGTTTCTCGCGCACCCGTGGCTGAGTGAGGCGGCCGAGTCGGGCGCCTCCGGAAACTACGGACTGATGGATAAGATTGCTGCGTTGGGCTGGGTCAGAGATAACGTGCTTGCTATGGGTGGCGACCCTAATAACGTCACTATTTTTGGTCAGTCTGCCGGGTCGCAAAGCGTCTGCTCGCTCATGGTGTCTCCGTCGGCCCAAGGTCTTTTTCATAAGGCTATTGGTCAGTCCGCAGCCTGCGTCAATCCGCTCTCGGTCGACGATGCCAACGGCCATTTACGCGGTTCGGCGCTGGTGGAATCGCTAGGGGCAGATTCTTTCGAGGCATTGCAGGCCGCTGACCCTGACGCCTTGCTGTCGGCGATGGTCGAGTCAGGCTGGGAGGCAGGTAGTCGCATTGTGATTGATGGCGATGTCTTAGGTGAGTGGCCTAGCCAAACCTACGCTGAAGGTCGTCAGGCCAAAATCCCGCTGATGCTCGGGTTCTTGGCCAACGAAGGTGAACAGCTGTTCCCCGTTGATGCGTCGGTGACGCAAGCGGGACTCGATGGGTTTCTAAACTATGTGGCAGGTGATCTGGCCGAGGAGCTTAAGGGCGAGTACGACGCCGAGGGCCTCACACCAGGTCAGCTTCAGCATGCGGTATCGACCGATATCTTCATGGCTTTTGGCATGCAGCGATGGGCTGAGTACCACGCGCGTGCCGGTCACTCTACGTACCTCTACTTCATGGACCACGTGCCACCTGCATTTCATCTCTACATGCCTGAGCAGCCTTATCTGGCGCTCGAGGGCGGTTCGCGAAGTGGTGGCGCCTACCACTCAGGTGATCTGGCCTTGGTGTTCGGATCGCTAGACAAAGTGGGGTACGACTGGACTGATGAGGACAAGTTTGTCTCTGAGCAGATGGTTACGCATTGGACAAACTTTGCTAAAACAGGCAATCCAAACCAACCCGGTGAGGATGCATGGACACCGTTTGATCGCGAGCGCCTGAGTACCCGTGTCATTAACTCGGAGCCCGCCACTGTTGGCGGTGTGAGAAAACGTATTTTGGAGATATTAGCGAGTCGTCAGCCTCTCTAGGCTGACTGTTT
>WTJR01000182.1 GCA_011524755.1 Halieaceae bacterium
CACCACCCTGATGAATCGCTCTGTTTGCATCACTCGGCAGTCATTAATACCGATGACGAGCGCGTCTGGCGGGCCGCGTTTACTGATTTGGCTCGAGCGCTCTCAATTGAGTAGCAAGTGCGGTTAAGGCCGGTAGGTCTCGTTTCGTCTGCCTTAGTAACCAACCCACAATGGCGTCAGCTTCTGTGCGTCGACCGGCCATCACATCATTCAGCATCGATGATTGATTTTCAGCAGTATCGTTCATCACCTCGTAAACCCTCCGCCCAAGCTCTATGGAAAGCGCCGGGTAGCCCAATTCATCGAGCACTGAAGACACCTCACTGATGACGGTGGTTACATGGTCCCTGTGAATCTCAGAGCGGAGTTCACCGTTTTTTACACGGTGAATGGCAGTCAGCGGGTTGATGCAGCAGTTGATGGCGACTTTCTCTACCAATCGCTCGGTCATATCCACTCGCCACGAGAGGTTAGGCACACCCAATTGCCAGCAGCCAAGCCATGGCGGCGCGGGTCGCTCAGTATCGGTCCCGATAATGGTTCTTCCAGTGCCGGCGGGTATCCATGTGTCACCCGATCGGTGACACCCTGCGGTTGTAGAAGCAAGAAATAGCTGGGTTTTGGGTATCAAGGGTTTTAAATCATCGACATGCTGCATGCCGTTCATCATGGCAACAACAACCGTGCGCTTTGTGAGGCGATGCTGAATATGCTGTATGGCGTCATAGGCGCCCCAGCTCTTGGTGGTTATCAGCAGATGCTCAATCTCAGCGGTGTCCTCCACCGACTCGCAGTCAAAGAGATGCGTCGTAGGGGCCGGTTCGGTTGCCAGTGTAAGCTGCCGATGGCGCTCCGTAACATCGCGGCTGAGCAATTGTACGTCTGCGCCGCCTGCGTTGAGGCGATGTGCAAAGAGACCGCCAATACTACCGACGCCGAGAATGTGCCAGCGATCACTCATGTTAGGTAATGCTCTTCAAAGACGGGTCGAAGTGATGAGGCGGTGTCGTGATCTTCCGTTGCCAGCGCCCACAGATAGTTGATTAGCGGCACTACCCGGCAAGCCGTGGACCATAGGTTCTTGTCGAATGTGTCTTCTAACACACGCATGGCGAATTCGTGTCTCTCATTGTGCTTCATACCCTCGCTGGCGGAAGCGACATCATAATGAGGGCTTCCCATCGCGGCATATTCCCAGTCAATCGCCAAAAGCCGGTCTCCGAGCCACCCCACGTTGTATGACGATAAGTCATTGTGGCAAAAAACGGGTGATTCGCTGTCTAGTTCCGACAAATCCCGGCTGATGGATTGTTGACTTATTTCTGACGCCGCGCGCCATGATCTCTTATTCGCCGCTGCGCGGTACGTGACCGCAACCTCAGTGAGTCTGAGTCGTGACCCCCAGGGCCCAAGATGATGAATCTGTTTACACAGTTCTGCATGTGCCTCGAGGGGGACATCACTGAATGACAAGCGATCGGTAATCACGACATCGCCACCGTCAGAGCGGTAATACACGGCGGGTGCCAAACCTTCATTTGCTGCCAGCTTCCAAAGTTCTATTTCTCGTCGCGAGCGGTTAACGGCTAGCTCATGCGACTTGTGTGCGAACCGAAGCACCTGTTGCCGCATAGGGAGTAACTCATAGACACGATTTGCCGAGCCTTCACCGAGTAACTCTCCGAGAGTAGGGCGATCGTTGGTATCTCCCAACGTCCAGAGGCGCCATTGATCGAGCGCGGCCTCTATGGACGGTTCATGATCAGTATGGACTGCCATATCATGTTTGCTGAAGTAGGGATCGACGCCAAGTGAAGTAGCCAACCACAGAGAGCACGGCGTAAAGAACGAAGAGTCCAGATGTGAGGTCTAAGCCGCGATCCATGAAGAGCCACACCGAGACGCAGTTGATAACGATCCAGTAGAGCCAATTTTCCAGAATTTTTCGTGTCACCATCCAGGTACAGACAATCGCTGCCATCGTGGTCGTTGAGTCGACGTAAGGCCTTGCTGCGTCGGTGAAGTGTGAGAGCAGAAATCCGGTGCCGGCAGAGGCGATTGCTATGCCGGCGATGGCGATAAGGTGAAACTGCAAAGGGCGCGTTGTCACGGCGAGCGCCTCGGCGCTGTCATCTCTGCCCCAGAAGATCCAGCCCATTACAGCCATGGCGATGTAGACCAGCTGAAGGCCCGCCTCCATGTAGAGCTTCACCTCGGTAAAGATCGCGATGTAAATGGCGGCGCTGATAATCGCAGCCACCCAGCACAAACGACTCTGCCGCATAGCCAGCGCGATGTAGGCGAGTGCCAGACCCACCGCTGTCGTTTCTAGGGGGCTCATTGGGCAGCAGGTGGCTCTACGTCAGTGTGGTGCTCGGGTATGAATTTTGCGACAAGTACCTGTCGTCCAAATGCCTCGTAGCTCGTCTCGAGCGCCTGTCTGACCGAATCGAAAACATCGGCGCTTTCACCGGTTATCTGCGTACTCATCGAGTTGGTTGCCACACTGCACCGGTTAGAGGCAATGATGTGTTCGATGAAGGCCCAAACGGGCGCTTCAACATCGCCCGCTAGTGGGTACAAACTCAGCTCAGCTGTAACTCTCATTGATTACTCCCCGAAGCGATAACTGATGGTCGCGCCTACTGTACGCGGCTCGCCGAACTGATAGTAGGGTTCCAGTGCGTACTCTTTTCGCGGGTCATTACCAAAGGTCCCAAAACCGCGCGTCACCGTCAGCTCGTCAGTCAGATTGCGTCCCCAGATATTGAGAGACCACTCCCCCTTTTTCCAGAGGACGTTGGCGTTCAGCATATCCGCTTGTGGCGACTGCACGTCGTGCCGATCCGACAGATAAAACGCGTCTCGGCCAGTGGCCTCGAGACTTGCCGATAGTGTGGCTGATAGCCGCCACGTAGCGTTTGCTCGATATTGCCAAGCAGGCGCCTGCGGCTGATCGCGACCGGATAGGCGGGTACCGTCGACATTGATGTACTCATCGAATTCGGCATCAAGCCGGCCGATCGCGAGGTTCAAGGTCAGGCTCTCTGATGGCAACCAGTCGACCGTGAACTCGAGGCCCCGATTGGTGCCGGTCGCCGCATTGTCGGTAAAGTCGGTGAACGAGGTGCTACCGTCCGCACGCGGAATAACCAGTGACCCTTTGACCTGTTGATCATCACGGTCCATGGAGAAAACAGCGAGCGCAGCGCGTAGGCGACCGTCGGTGCTGCGCAGGCGCCAACCTAGCTCACGATTTAAGACGATTTCTTCATTGAAGCGAGTCCTACTAGCGTAAGGAGTCACATCAATTTCGCTTACCAGCGCGAGGAGCGTGGAGGACAGTGATGCATTCACGCCGCCAGCTTTAACACCCCTGGCAAGCGTGGCGTAAAACGACTGCTGGGTGCTCAACTGCCATTCCAGCGAGGCATTACCCGTCCAGTATTGGTCTGAGAACCTCTCTGAGACCTCAGCAGAGTCGCGGTAGTCGACCTCTCGCCGCTCGATACGCCCACCAATGGT
>WTJR01000189.1 GCA_011524755.1 Halieaceae bacterium
GAGAAGTACAACAAGGTGATCGATATTTGGTCGCGTACGAACGAGCAGGTTGCCAAGGCAATGATGGCTAATCTCTCGTCTGAGACTGTGATCAATAGAGACGGCGAAGAAGAGCAGCAGGATTCGTTCAACTCGGTCTACATGTATGCCGATTCTGGTGCGCGAGGTTCACCCGCACAGATTCGTCAGTTGGCCGGTATGCGTGGCCTGATGGCTAAGCCCGATGGCTCGATTATCGAGACACCGATTACGGCGAACTTCCGCGAAGGTCTGAACGTACTGCAGTACTTTATTTCGACGCACGGCGCTCGAAAGGGTCTGGCAGATACAGCACTTAAGACAGCGAACTCCGGCTACCTGACACGACGTCTGGTAGACGTGGCTCAGGACGTGGTTGTTGTTGAGCAGGACTGTGGCACTGAGCGTGGCCTGTTGATGACACCTGTTATCGATGGTGGTGACATCATTGAATCGCTGGCTGATCGCGTCTTGGGTCGTATTGTCGCAGCTGACGTTGTGAAGCCTGGTTCCGATGAGGTTCTGATTCCCGCTGGAACGCTGGTTGATGAGCTATGGACTCAGAAGATCGAGGAGATGGGTATCGACGAGATCCTCGTTCGTTCACCAATCACCTGTGAGACACGCTACGGTATCTGCTCAACCTGTTATGGACGTGACCTTGGTCGCGGTCACCAGGTGAATATGGGTGAAGCCATTGGTGTGGTTGCGGCTCAGTCAATTGGTGAGCCAGGCACACAGCTAACCATGCGTACCTTCCACATTGGTGGTGCGGCATCGGGTCAAGCGGCGCAGGACAACATTCAGGTGAATTCGGACGGTACTGTTCGTTTGCACAACATGAAGGTTGTCGATCGCGCTGATGGTTCTCTGGTCGCGGTATCGCGTTCAGGTGAGCTATCTGTCTTGGATAGCGTTGGTCGTGAGCGCGAGCGGTATAAAGTGCCTTACGGTGCTGTGATCAAGGTCGGAGATGAGTCTCCTGTTGCGGCCGGCGATGTCGTCGCGACATGGGATCCGCACACGCACCCAATCGTGACTGAAGTGGCGGGTATCGTGAAGCTGAGCGGCATGGAAGAAGGTGTGACCATCAAGCGTCAGACTGACGAATTCACAGGCCTCTCAAGCATCTCCGTCATGGATCCGTCAGAGCGTCCAAGTGCAGGCAAAGATGTGAGACCTGCCGTGACACTGGTAGACAAGGATGGCAACGAGCTGTCGTTGGCTGGCACAAACGTACCAGCACACTACTTCTTGCCAGCGTCTGCGATGGTTAACCTCGAGGACGGCGTCAAGGTTGAAGTCGGCGATGTTATTGCACGAATCCCACAAGAGGGATCGAAGACGCGTGATATTACCGGTGGTCTGCCTCGCGTTGCCGACCTGTTCGAAGCACGTAAGCCTAAAGAACCTGCCATCCTGGCTGAGATTTCAGGCACGGTTAGCTTCGGTAAGGAAACAAAGGGCAAGCGCCGCTTGGTGATTACACCAACCGATGGCAAAACACTGCCGGATGGTTCTGATCACTACGAAGAGTTGATTCCTAAATGGCGTCAGCTGTCTGTCTTCGAGGGCGAGCAAGTCGAGAAAGGTGAAGTTGTCTCTGAGGGACCACTCAGCCCGCATGACATCTTGCGTTTGAAGGGCATTCCAGAACTCGCGAAGTACATCGTTAACGAGATCCAGGAAGTCTACCGGCTCCAGGGTGTAAAGATTAACGATAAGCACATCGAAGTGATTGTTCGTCAGATGCTGCGCAAGGCCAACGTGGTCTCTGCCGGTGAGTCGAGCTTCATCAAAGGTGAGCAGATCGAGTGGAATGCCTACCTGGAAGAATGCGATCGCATGGATGCAGAAGGACTGGTTCGACCAACGGTTGAGCGTGAACTTCTGGGAATTACCAAAGCGTCGCTGGCGACAGAGAGCTTCATCTCTGCGGCTTCCTTCCAGGAGACAACGCGCGTACTGACCGAAGCTGCGGTAACTGGAAAGCGTGATTACCTGCGCGGACTCAAAGAGAACGTAATTGTGGGTCGTCTCATTCCAGCTGGTACGGGCCTTGCACACCACGAGGAGCGTCGTCGCCAACGCGCGATGGACAGCGAAATGGGTGTTCAAATGTCTGCCGAGGAGTTCTCAGAGAGTTTTGCTGAAGAACTCGAAAAAGCGGAGGCAGCTGACGACTTGGCAGATGCACTCGCGGCAGAACTTGAGAACGCTGCAGCTGCTGAAGGTGATGCAGAGTAATTGAACCGCGCGAACTTGACGGGGCACCGCCCCGTCATTAGACTTCGCGCTCTTTTTTATGGCGCCCCGTTTGGGACGCCCTTAACGACTTGGAGTTAAGGCCGAATGGCAACAATCAACCAGCTAGTGCGTAAGCCGCGCAAGCGTAAAGTAATGAAAAGTGGCGTACCTGCATTGCAGGCGTGCCCACAACGTCGAGGCGTTTGTACTCGCGTTTACACAACGACACCAAAGAAGCCAAATTCAGCGCTTCGTAAGGTCTGCCGTGTTCGTTTGACGAGCGGATTTGAAGTGTCTTCATACATTGGTGGTGAAGGCCACAATTTGCAGGAGCACAGTGTTGTGCTAATCCGTGGCGGTCGTGTGAAGGACCTCCCCGGTGTGCGCTACCACACAGTTCGCGGAAGCCTCGATACGTCAGGCGTTGCAAATCGTCGCCAGGGCCGCTCTAAGTACGGCGCCAAGCGACCAAAGTAAGAGACTTACCTAAAGTTAATACCGGCTGAGTTTCAGCCAACCGGTCACCGAGTGTGACAGTAAGGGCAGCCCGAGTGTGGTTGCGCAACCTGAAGAAGAGAGAAAGACATGCCAAGAAGACGCGTTGTTGCAAAACGTGAAGTGTTACCCGATCCCAAGTACGGGAACACCACCCTCGCAAAATTCATGAACCACGTAATGATCAGCGGAAAGAAATCTGTCGCTGAATCGATCGTTTATGGTGCGCTTGACCTAGTTCAAGAGCGCAGCAATCGCGATCCCATCGAAGTATTTGACGAAGCACTCGAGAACATTGCACCTATGGTGGAAGTAAAGTCTCGCCGCGTTGGTGGTGCGACCTACCAGGTGCCTGTTGAAGTACGACCTGCCCGCCGCGTTGCTTTGTCTATGCGCTGGTTGGTGGATTACGCACGTAACCGCGGAGAGAAGTCTATGCGGATGCGACTTGCTGGCGAGATCATGGACGCATCGCAAGGCAAAGGAAATGCGGTTAAGAAGCGTGAAGACGTGCACCGTATGGCTGAAGCCAACAAGGCGTTCTCGCACTTCCGATTCTAATCTCGCTATCCACAGCGACGAGGTATTAACGTGGCTCGCAAAACCCCGATTAACCGCTATCGCAATATCGGAATTTGTGCCCACGTTGATGCCGGTAAAACCACTACTACCGAACGCGTTCTTTTTTACACCGGTGTTTCTCACAAGATAGGTGAGGTGCACGATGGTGCTGCCACCATGGATTGGATGGAGCAGG
>WTJR01000185.1 GCA_011524755.1 Halieaceae bacterium
AAAGATGGCGCCAAAATGTCAAAGTCCAAAGGCAATACAGTAGATCCACAGGAACTGATTGACCGCTATGGTGCGGACACCGTGCGTTTGTTCAGCATGTTTGCTGCGCCTCCAGAGCAGTCACTGGAGTGGTCAGACGCGGGTGTAGAGGGATCGCACCGATTTTTGAAGCGCCTGTGGCGACTGGTTCAAGATCGCGCCGTACACGAAGACGCTGTCGATGTGAAAACAGCGAATCTCAGTAAAGCTCAAAAGGACCTTCGGCGAAAAACGCACGAGACCATTGCCAAAGTCAGTGATGACTACGGTCGGCGGCAGACATTCAACACGGCAGTCGCAGCGGTTATGGAGCTTTGCAATGACGTAAGCCGTCACAGTGGCGAATCGGCAGAGGACGCGGCTGTGGTTGATGAGGCGTTAACGGCAGCCGTATCGCTACTGAATCCCATCGTGCCTCATATTAGCGAGACACTGTTCGGCCAGCTTACAGGTGGCGACATCCTTGAGGCTCCATGGCCTGAGCTCGATGAAGGCGCGCTCGCCCGCGACGAAATCGACATTGTTGTTCAAGTGAATGGGAAGGTGCGAGCCAAGATCTCGGTGGCCGCCGATGCCTCGAAAGAAGCGATAGAGCAAACGGCACTCACACACGATAACGTCCAACGCTTCACGGACGGCGTGACCGTGCGCAAGGTCATCGTCGTTCCCGGAAAATTGGTCAATGTGGTCGCCAATTAAACAGTGGCGGCGAGTGCTACGCCGCACCGCACTGGTGTTGCTGGCTAGCACGCTTGTCAGTTGTGGGTTTGAGCTGAGAGGTCAGAGTGACCGGGCAGCTACCCTGGGGCGATACCCAATCGCCGTTGTCAGCCAGGCTCCGAGTAGTGAGTTTGCCGCTCAGTTGCGAGGTGAGCTCCAGCGCCAAGGGGCAGCCTTGCTCCCCCTGACTGAGGCAGACCTAATCCTCTATATTGATATTGAAACGTTTGAGCAGCGCAGCCTGTCCCTGACGGCACGTGCGCGTGCAGCTGAACTCGAGCTGCAGGCCAGTGTGAACTTCTCGGTAAAACTCAACGGAGAATGGCTCATCGACAACGAGCGCATTGCCGTTGTCGACCAAATGCTCAATGACCCATTAAACGTTGTGGGTAAAACGGAGGAAATGCGACTGCTGCAGGAGGAGTTACGCACTGCCCTTGTGGAAGCGCTAACCCGTCGACTGGATTACGGCATTGCCGCCTACCATGCAAGTCAAACCTGAACAGCTAGAACAACATCTAAAGCAGGGCATGCGGTCCTGCTACCTCGTCACCGGTGCCGAGCCACTGATTATCCAGGAATGTGCCGATGCGATCCGGCGCGCGGCGCGTGCTGCAGGTTGTATTGATCGAGAGCGCTTTGATTCATCGGACAAAGAGAGCTGGCAGAACCTCGTTCAAAGCGCCAGCGCCATGTCACTTTTTGCCGACAGGAAACTGATCGAGATACAGGTTGAGAACGGTAAGCCGGGCGCAGAAGGCAGCAAGGCATTGCAGGAGTACCTGTCGATAGACAGTGAGGACATACTGCTGATTGTGGCGGGCAAGATCGACAAGCAGTCGCAACGCGCCAAGTGGTACACGGCGCTGGATCAGAGCGGGACCATTGTGACCGTTTGGCCGGTTCAACCACGCGACCTCCCCTCGTGGATTCAGCAACGCATGAACCAGCGAGGCATGAAGTACGATCGTGAGGCGATTACGATGCTAGCCGAGCGCGTGGAAGGCAACCTACTCGCTGCGGCGCAGGAGATTGAGAAACTCTCTCTGCTGGCCAACGACACACACATCACAACTGAGATCGTGTCTCAGTCGGTTGGTAACAGCGCACGCTACAACGCCTTTAATATGGTGGATACCGCCCTCGCCGGCGATGCTCGCGGCGCTCTGCGCGCACTGCGCGGACTCAAAGCCGAGGGCAGCGCGGCACCCGCCATTCTATGGCCAATATCAAAAGAGCTCAGGCTCCTAATCGACGCCTCATCGGCGGTGAAGAAAGGCACACCGGCAGGCGCTGCACTCGATCGATTAGGTGTTTGGCGTAGCCGACTGAATTTGATGCAGCAGGCACTTGGCAGACATACACCGGAAAGCCTTGATCACTGCCTGCACCTCAACTTTGCCGCAGATGGCAGTGCCAAAGGCTTTATGCCCGGAGACTGCTGGGATTATCTCGAGTCGCTTGTTGTGGCGATTGCCTCAGGCGCGAAATCCGAGACAACCCGTCGACGCGCGTAAAGCGCCAGCACCGCTAAAACCCCCAGCGCTGACGCTACAGCAAAGGTCGTCACAAACCCTGCCCACTCTGCAAGTGCGCCATTGATAGCAGCCCCCAGCGCAGGAGATGCCATCATAGTCATCGACCACAGGCTCATGACGCGCCCGTGGTAATTTGGATCGATGGCTAGCTGGGTCAGTGCCTGACATCCAGTACCCGCGATCGTCGTCGTAAAGGTAATAAGGCCCACGACAACAGCGAGACTTATCAGAGCATCCAACCAGTTCAGAGTGGCAAGTAGTAACGTTGCCCCAAACAGCGCAACTAAAATCAGGCGATAAAGGCCGATAACGTGAGCGGCCTGCCGGCTCATTAATAAGCCGCCGAGAACTGCACCCGTGCCTGCGGCGGCGGTCAGCCAAGCCAGTTCGCTCGCCCCACCCATCAACAGTCGACCTGAGACTGCGGGCAGCAGTTCAATAAAGCTGCGGCCCAGGAGACCGTTAACTAGGGTGGACAACAGAATCAGAATGACCACCGGGTTGTTGCGCACGTAGTTCAACCCCTCGATAAATTCGCTGTTGACGCTTTTATCAGAGCGGCTTTCCCGCGTACCGACCCCGCGAAGGGTTGTCAAAATCACGCCTGAGATTGCGAAAATGCAAACAGCAACGATCCAAGCCCAACCGACGCCCAGCTGAGCAATAATTGCAGCACACATTGCAGGGCCCAAGATGCGAGCAATATTGAAGGACATGGCGACAAGCCCAACAGCACTCGGCAGCGCACTTCGAGGGACCAGAAGCGGCACGAGCGCCAAGCGCATAGGACTGTGTAATGCCGATGCAGACCCCAGCGCTGCCGCGAGCAACAGCAAGGTCAGCTCATTAAAGGCTCCAAGAAAGGTCGTAATAGCGCCAGTAAGACCTATAAATGCGTGAAAGACCATGGAAAAAATCAGGCCGTGCCGAGGGTTAACCCGGTCTGACTGCACACCAAAGTAAGGCGACAAAACAAGTGCCGGAGCCAACATCAGCGCGCCCACAATGCCGACCCACAGGGGTGATGCTGTCAGCTCCCAAGCGCTCCAGCCCAGGATGAAGCGCAACATCCAGGCCCCGAGACCAGAAAACCAACTCGCTGGGTAGTAGCGCCGAAATCGAGGCTCTCTTAGTGCGGAATGAGCAACCTGTCGCTTTTCACGACACACAAATATCGCCTCTCTTGCTTTTCAATCACAATGGAACTACTGTTTATTTATACAGTATTTTTACTGATGCCATTTCAGCACGCATTAGTCTTATTTTCGGAGCACATCATGAGCTACTCCATAGAGCAAATCATCAATCGTCCAGACACCTGGCAGGGCAGTGAAGGACGCAGTAATTCACGCGTCATTCTAACCACTAAGTCAGCCAATGCGGACTGGCATAACAGACAAAGTATCCCCACTGGCTTTGAGAGCCTCGATAAAGAGCTTCACCTCAATGGTTGGCCAACCCACGGCGCAGTCGAAGTCCTGAGCGACCAGGATGGTGCTGAGTGCATGGGACTCTTTCTACCCACGATGCAAAAACTGGCAAGCGAGAAGCGCTGGCAAGCTTTTATTAACGCACCACACACACCCTATGCCCCATTATTACGCGCCCACCATATTCCCACTGAGCAAGTACTTATGGTTCATCCAAAACACCGTGATGAAACGTTATGGGCTACCGAGCAAGCGGTTCGCAGTACAACCTGCAGCACCGTATTTGCCTGGTTAGGGAGCACTCACTTCCGTTATGCAGAAATTCGCAAACTGCAGTTAGCCGCCGCCAGTACGGACACCCTACTCTTCTTGTTCAGATCGAGCGATGCGCTATCTGACTCAACACCTGTATCGCTACGTCTGCACATTAATGCCTACCGTGAAGTCACCGTCGTCAAACAGCGTGGCGGTAAACGCGAAGTCGATGTGCGGTTACCCGCGAACCCTATTCTGGAAACTCATGACATTGCGCACCGCGGTAAAGCGCTTGCTACCAAGACAGGTACGTTCTTAACGCCTGTCGCATAGCGCCTACTCCTCCACTTCCCCACTACCCCGGGACTCGGGCTCCCCTCCGAGTTTCGGGGTCTCACGTTTATCTAACGTTATCGAAGATGCTCTAACCTTAGACCTGACTGCGTTATGCTCTCGGCGTGCTAACTAGCTCGATGTGAGATGCCTGAACTACCCATCACAAGCGATATCTTTTTGTTGCTGGTCACAACCAGCTTTATCGCCTCAATGCTCACTGCATCAGTGGGCATTGGTGGCGGCACACTGGTACTCGCGGTGCTTGTCGTAACCGTCCCTATCGCCGCTGTCGTACCACTGCACAGCGTCGTTCAGCTTGGCTCCAATACCGGACGAGCCATCATGACGCGCCCCCATGTCTCGATGCGCTTATTCTGGCCACTGGTCATCGGCGCTGTCATTGGCACCCTCGCAGCGGCTCCCTTTAGCGCCTTTTGGCTAAATGAGATACAGCTCACCCTGCTACTCGCGGGTTTTACACTGCTAGTCACCTGGGTACCCATCCCAGCCATAAAAACCCATCGAAGCAGTCACAATCTGTTCTTTAGCATTGGCATCAGCTTCATTGGGGTATTTGTCAGCGCAACCGGTCCTTTGATTGCGGCCTACCTCAGACATCAGGCAGCAAACCGGCAAGAGTTGGTCGCCACCATGGCTGCCAGCGTCTCGACAATGAATTTTCTTCGCATCGTGCTGTTTAGCGGGCTTGGCTTCGTGTGGTACGAGTGGCTTGTCCCGCTAGCAGCCATGATTGCAGCTGGCTTTGGCGGGACACTCATTGGCCTTCAATTGCTAGGGCGCTTGCCTGAGAAATTATTTCAGACACTGCTCAAACTGCTACTCACCACACTCGCCATTCTGATGATCATCAGAGTCATGTGACCAAGCTTCGCTGTTCTTACCCTTCTGAACTCTGCACTCGAACCATGGCATCGATGTTTTCTGCCAACTTGTTAAGTGGGACCGGGCCGCTGCCAAGCACTGTGTCGTGGAACAACCGGATATCAAACTTATCTCCCAAAGCTTCGCGCGCTTGCTCGCGAAGTTCAACGATACGGAGCTTCCCAATCATGTAGGCAGTCGCCTGCCCCGGCATGGCTATGTAGCGTTCAATGGCTTTGATGCAGTCATACTCTGCATTGGGCGTGTTGTTGACCAAATAGGAGATAGCCTCCTCGCGACTCCAGCGCTTGCTGTGGATGCCGGTATCCACAACCAATCGCGCGGCTCGCCAGAGTTCCATTGCCAACTGACCAAATCGCGAATACGGATCCTCGTAAAACCCCATTTCATGAGCCAGTTGCTCGGTATACAAGCCCCAACCCTCGGAGAATGCGGTAAAACTGAGGTAGCGCTGTAAATCGGGAACGCCCTCCAACTCGGCTGTAATGGCGCGCTGAAGGTGGTGCCCGGGTAATCCCTCATGGAAAGCCAAGGCCTCCAAATCAGTCTTTGGCATCGCCGACATATCAAACAGGTTTGCGTAATAAATACCCGGACGGGATCCGTCAGGCGGCGGGCTCTGATAGAAGGCTTTGCCGGCGCTGCGCTCACGAAAAGGCTCGACACGTTTAACAATCAATTCAGCTTTCGGAAGCACACCAAAATACTCGGGTAACTTTACCTCCATGCGCGCAATAGCCGATCGCGCGTCCTCAAGGTACTGCTCCCTACCTTCATCGGTGTTGGGGTAACGCAGCTCCTGATTTTCCCGAACAAACACAAAAAACTCTTGGAGCGTTCCCGAAAAACCCACCTGTCCCATGATCGATCGCATCTCATTATGAATACGGTTTACATTGGTCAAGCCGAGCTGGTGAACCTCATCGGCTGTTAAGTCGGTTGTCGTGAACCACTTAAGCAGGCGCTGGTAGTACTCCTCCCCGTCGGGAAACCGCCAGACTCCATCATCGCCCGTTGCCGATTGCGCTAGGCGTTCGACCGTAGCCATAAAACGTTTATACGCAGGCTTAAACTGGGAGACCAAGGCATCGCGCCCCGCGTTGAGAAGCTGCGCCTCCTCGTCTTCTGGAAGCTCGAGCTTGGCGACTTTCGCCTGGAAGTCAGACCACACAGGCGAGAGGTTCTCTGAGTCGTCAAACGGCTGACCGCTAATGACATTACTCGAGGACTCCAAAATAGCGGGGTACATCCAGTCGACAAGATAAAACCCTTTATCAGCTCGCAGTATGAGCTGCTCCTCAACCTCCCCCAAATAGGTCTCAACGTTCTTCAACCGCCCTACATAAGCCTCAGCATCTTCGACTGAGGTCACCCGGTGAATGTTGATGAGCGAGCTGGGGATGCTGGTGTGAGCGCCACGAAATTGATGTAGCGCGTAAGCATGGTGTCGGAAGTCATCGAGCATGAGCGACCGCTCAAGCGACATACGATAGAGGTCTAGCGATAGTTGCCCCGCCTCAGGTAGCGCTGAGCGATCGAACCCGTCGAGCTCAACCAATCCCGCTTCCATCCGAGCCCGCTCCTCATCCTGAAACGCCTCTGATTGCGGGTTCCACTCATCTTGGCGATCTTTAATACCAAGATAGCTTGCCGTGAAGGGCTGCCGAGCGAGGTTATCGGCGAAGACTTCCGCCAAATAGGCGTTCAAACGATCATGCTCAGACTCTGCAACTGGCGCGTCGTTAACCACCGGGTTATCACTAGACTGAATCTGTGAGTCGCCACAGCCAGCTAGCAAAAGTGTGACGGCGCAGGTCACGGCAATGAAGGTACGTAGAATTCGCATAAGTGTTTCTCTGATAACAACCGGTGAAACGCGCATGGTAACCCAGCAATGAACACCGAGCCTCAGCTTTGGGAAAACTTGCCTGAGCAGGACATGAACCTTATCGTCTAGCAATTCGATCGCAGGAGCGAACTGTGTCAAAAGGACCGACTCAAATCGATGCACAAGCGCATTTAGATCAGGTGACCGCTGATACCTCAGATGCAGTGCGGAAATCGGCGCAAGAGAAACGTCACGCAAAAGGTTTTCGAACTGCACGTGAAAACTTGGCAGATCTGGTCGATGGCGACAGCTTCGTGGAATACGGGCAATTGGCGGTAGCAGCCCAGCGCGGACGACGAGATCCCGAGTCAATGCGCATTGATACTGCGGCCGACGGCGTGATCACGGGTACAGCAACAATTAATAAAGATCTCATTGCAGGCGGGGAAAGCGATGTCGCCGTCGCAATCTATGACTACAGTGTGCTAGCCGGTACGCAGGGGTTCTTCCATCACCAAAAACTCGACCGAATTTTCGAGGTTGCTGAACGTGAGCGCCTACCCTTTGTGATGTACACCGAGGGTGGTGGCGGTCGTCCGGGGGATACCGACGTTAAGGTGAATATTGCGGGGTTGAACAGCACCTCTTTCAGCCGCTGGGCCGGACTGACCGGCAAAGTGCCCCGTGTCACCGTGAATAATGGGTACTGTTTCGCGGGCAATGCCGCTCTTTTCGGCGCGGGCGATATTCGTATTGCAACCAAATCATCATCGATCGGCATGGCGGGCCCTGCCATGATCGAGGGTGGTGGTCTCGGCAGTTTTCATCCCAATGAAATCGGACCAGTGAATACATTGTGCAATGCAGGTGCTATCGATCTGTTAGCCGAGGACGAAGCCCATGCCACCGCATTGGCGAAATGGGCTTTGAGTTACGCCCAAGGTACCGTTCAGCCAGGCACTGTTACTGATCAAACGGCTCTGAGAACCATCCTGCCCGAGAATCGGCGTATGGCCTATGACGTCCGACGGGTCATGGACGTGTTATTCGATCAGCAGTCGGTACTCGAACTGCGTCCCGTCTATGGACGTGCCGTGGTGACAGCCTTAGCCCGCGTTGAAGGCCATCCCGTTGCGGTTATCGCGAGCGACTGCCGCCATTTGGGTGGCGCGGTGGATGTCGACGCCGCCAGAAAAGCCGGTGAAATGATGGAGCTGGCCAAGCGATGGCGATTACCCATCGTATCCCTCGTCGACACACCCGGATTTATGGTGGGACCCGATAGCGAAGCAATGGGTGCAGCGAAAGTGATGCCCGAGCTCTTCAATACGGCGGCCAGTGTCGATACGCCGTGGGTGGGTTTGTTCCTCAGACGCGGGTACGGATTGGGTGCCATGGCGCTGGTAGGTGGCTCATTTGAGTTTCCGACCATCACCGCTAGTTGGCCGCAGGGCGAGTTTGGCGGTATGGGACTTGAAGGCGCCGTCAGACTGGGTTTCAAAAAAGAGCTGGAAGCGGTGCCCGAAGGCGAGGCGCGTGATGCGCTCTACGAGAAATTGGTGGCAGACATGTACGAGAAAGGTCGTGCGACCGAGGCCGCAGCCTACCTGGAAATCGACATGGTGATTGATCCCGCGGAAAGTCGAAAAGTCATCCTGCGGGGCATCAGGCAGGGTTAATACGGTCATAGATTGTGCAGGCTACTAGATCGCAAGGTTATCGCTTGTGAACTAGCCCATCATCCATATACTGTATAAATAAACAGTATATGGGTTGAATCTGTGCTCTGGCTTTGCCTACATTTTCCTAAATTACCTCTCGAGGCACTGATACCAAAACCGAGTTTTGGTGATGCCAACCTGCGCGTCGTTATTGAGGCAAGCCGAGTTGTAACCTGCGATGACGAGGTCGAGGCATTAGGCGTGACGACAGGCCTAAAGCAATCGACCGTCAGTGGTTTACTCAGCGGACATCCCCTGCAATTACTCAGCCGAGATCGTGAAAAGGAACACCAGGCGCTCAAACGTCTAAGGCAATGGGCGTATTCCATTACACCAACATTGAGCTTGTGGCGAGATGACTGCTTGCAGCTGGAAATCAGTCGCTGCCTCTTGGTTCATGGTGGGCTCGAAGCTCTGCTGAAAAAAATTGCTATTGAATTCGACCAACGCGGATTCAGTGTATTCGCAGGTGTTGGACCCAGCCGCGAATCAGCGTGGCTACTGAGCCAATTTAATCGCGCTTCTGTCGCATCGATTGCTGACCAGGGCCTGCCCTTGGAATCTCAGTTATCCCCCATCCCTTTGTCTTATCTTGATGAATTCCCCAAAGACACAGCGGCGCTGGCTAAAGCCGGCATTCGCACCTTCAAGGAACTACTGACACTACCCAGCACTTCCGTTAAGCAACGCTGCAGTCATGAATTTTCCTCGTGGATTGACCGGCTCCTATGCCGGGTTGAAGTCGCTCTGGAGGATTTTCAACCCGACCCGGAATACAACGATATTGCTTGGCTCGGTTACGGATCAAAAAATAATCAGGAGCTGATTCCGGCAATGGAGGCTCTACTGGAAAAGCTCTCTTTATTCCTTCGGCATACACAACTTGAAACGCCGCAACTGCGATGGGTATTTATACCCACCCAAGGGCAACACACCGCCTTAGACATCCGAAGTAGTGAATGCCACAACAATCCTAAACGCTGGCTGGAGCAGTCGCAGCTTAAGCTCGATCAGATGACCTTCGAAGATTTGATTGAAGGCATACAGCTCGAGGCCTGTGAGCTGGCTCCAGCACAACACCGGACCCAGGACCTCTTTTTAGAATCCAAACACCAGGAGCCCTTATCGCAATTGATTGATCGTCTACGTAGCCGCCTGGGCTTTCAGTCAGTCACTCATATCTACGAGCGCGCTGAACATTTGCCAGAGTTTTGTTCTTATGCCGACCCCAACCAACTGACAACAGAAGCCGACGGCGCTTCAACACGCAACCGTCCATTTTGGTTGCTAACCGCACCTCAGCCCATCAGCCAACGAGGCAATCAACTTTATTGGATGGATGCCTTGGATATTGTCAAAGGACCTGAGCGGCTCGAGGATTACTGGTGGAGTCAGCCCACCAGTCGGGACTATTACATTGCCAAAACAGGCAGCGGGCAGCCTGTTTGGATCTTTCAAGATCGTCACAGCCGCTGTTGGTTTTTACACGGTTTATTCGATTGATATGACGTAGTTCGGGGCGATATTCCGACGCCCCTGACAGGTTTACTCGGTCACCACCCATATCAAATCGTCTGTTTCGAACCCAAGCGACTGGCTTTGCGCAATAAATCGCTCACGTACCTCCGGGCTTACTTGCGGTTCACGCGCTAGAAGCCATAAGTAGTCCGTGTTGTATCCCGAGACAAAGGCATAGCTGTAGTCGTCCGCCAGCTCGAATACAGCATAGGTACCGTAAAAAGGGCCAAAAAAAGAAACCTTGAGGTGCCCCACGTCCCGGGATCCCATCGGCTTAGCCACACCTTCAGCTTGGCGCCACTCCCCTTTCTGCGTGTTAAAACCCTTATTCAACACAGAAATTGAACCGTCTTCATTGAGACCGTAGGTTGCCGTAACGCGCTCCAGGTTACGCTCAAAGCTGTGATCGAGACGGGCTATTTCATGCCATGTGCCGAGGTAGCGCTCAGAATCAAAACCAACGACAGGCTCGACATCATCGGGCAGACCAGTACAACCCACGATCAATACAGCAATACAGGCAGTAACTATCCGTTTAAACATGGCGTGAACTTCCTTCACTTGAAGATTCAGTCGTCAGTATGACTGACAACTGAATCGATGTGGGGTTTATTGCCAAAGTCATTATACTGTATAAAAATACAGTATTTTGATATGTCCTACGCCGAGCTCCACTGCCTCAGTAACTACAGCTTCCTCAGAGGCGCATCGCACCCGTCCGAACTGGTGGAGCAGGCTGTACATCTGGGTTATTCCGCCTTGGCGATCACAGACGAATGCTCTCTTGCAGGTGTTGTCAAAGCTCATGTCGTCGCAAAAGAGCTCGATTTCAAACTCATCATTGGCAGTGAATTTAATGTCAGTGAAGGATTAAAGCTCGTCGCTATTGCGCCATCACGGGCGGCTTACGGTGAATTATCGAATCTGATCAGTCGCTCGCGGCGACGTAGCGAGAAAGGGCAGTACCTGACCCACCTGCGCGATATTTATTTTCACCTCAAGCGCTGCTTCATCATTTGGCTGCCAACACACATTGACAAGGAAAAACACCACGCTGACATACTGTCACGCCGATTCGCTGACCGGTTCTGGATTGGGGTTACGCAGCTCCTACACCACGACGACACCACACGCCTAGCCGAGTTACAGCAGATTGCCTCCGAACTAAAGGCACCGCTCATCGCCTGTGGCAGTGTGGAGATGCACTCTGCGAGCCGAAAGATGTTGCACGATGTCGTAACGGCCATACGACACAACAGTTCAGTACAGGAACTTGGGAAACGACGCTCGAGTAATAGTCAGCAACATCTCAGACGCCTCGATAAGCTACTCCCACTCTACCCCCCTGAACTGATTGGCGAGACCTTGCGACTGGCACAGCAATGCCATTTCAGCCTGGATGAGCTTCGGTACGAATACCCGGAAGAAGTGGTTCCAAACGGCCACTCGGCCAATAGTTATTTGCGCGAGTGTGTTTCAGAAGGCGCGAATAAACGCTGGCCCAACGGCGTCCCAAGTGACATACACAAGCGTATCGAGCACGAGCTCGAACTCATCACAGAACTCAACTACGAGTATTACTTCCTCACCGTTTATGACGTTGTCAATTTCGCACGCCGCAGGGGCATCTTGTGCCAGGGTCGAGGCTCGGCAGCTAACTCTGTTGTCTGTTACTGCCTGCACATTACCGAAGTGTCGCCCGAACATGTGTCACTGCTATTCGAACGCTTCATATCGCGGGAGCGTGATGAACCACCTGATATCGATGTCGACTTCGAGCATGAGCGACGCGAAGAAGTCATTCAGTACATTTACGAAAAATATACCCGCCGGCGCGCTGCCCTCGCAGCAACAGTCATCACCTACCGTTCGCGCAGCGCCGTAAGAGATGTCGGCAAGGCTCTCGGAATGGACGCTGTCTTCGTAGAAGACCTGGCTAAATCACTCGCGTGGTGGAATCGAGAACGAGAGCTCACGGCCAAATTCAAGGAACAAGGCATTCAGGCAAGCAGTCAACAGGCTGATCTCTTCTTAAAAATGACGCAGCAAATCCTCGGATTTCCACGACATTTATCTCAGCATGTCGGCGGCTTTGTCATTAGTCGTGGCCCTATTTCGAATTTGGTACCTATCGAAAATGCCAGCATGCCAAACCGAACAGTCATTCAATGGGATAAAGAAGACATCGAAGCCTTGGGTTTACTGAAAGTAGATATCCTGGCACTGGGGATGCTCTCAGCTATTCGTAAGACACTGGCTCTGATTCAGAGAAATACGCCCGCCATTCGAAGTATTCAGGACATCCCGAAAGACGATCAGGCCACATTCCGCATGCTGCAAACCGGAGACTCTTTGGGTGTGTTTCAGATTGAATCCAGAGCACAGATGTCGATGCTCCCGCGGTTAAAACCGAGCTGCTTTTATGACCTTGTCATCGAAATTGCCATTGTTCGTCCTGGACCTATCCAGGGCGATATGGTGCATCCCTACCTTAGGCGACGTGCCGGATTAGAACCCATTACTTATCCAGATCCAGCGATTCAATCCGTACTTGAAAGTACGCTTGGCGTGCCGATTTTTCAGGAGCAAGTCATTCGACTCGCCATGGTGGCTGCTGGATTTAGTGGCGGAGAAGCTGACTCACTTAGGAGGGCTATCACCAACTGGGGGAAGAACAGCAAATTGCTGACCTTCGAGAACAAGCTCAAAACAGGCATGTTAAATCGAGGGTATAGCGCAGAATTTGCGGATCAGCTCTTCAACCAAATTAAAGGCTTTGGTGGTTACGGGTTTCCAGAATCACACTCGGCTAGCTTCGCCTTGCTAGCGTACGTATCTGCGTGGTTTAAGCGCCATCATCCCGGCGCCTTCTATGTCGGCCTGCTCAACAGCCAACCCATGGGGTTTTATACGCCCTCACAGCTCATTCAAGACGCAGAGCGACACGGTATTAGTGCGTTACCTGTAGACGTTAACGCGAGCGAATGGGACCACCAGTTGCTGTCAACACCGCAGTCACAGCAGAAGACCATTCGCTTAGGGTTGCGGTTGGTTAAAGGACTTAGCAAACGCGGCGCAGAGCAACTGATAGATGCTCGACACACAGGGCTTTTCCAGTCGGTCATAGATCTTAAAAGACGTGCGAAACTGGATAAGGACGATTTGGAAGCACTATCTGCTGCTGATACTTTGTCATCACTCTCGGGGCATCGTCATAAAACACATTGGGCTGTTATGGCTGTCAAAGAGGCTCAACCGTTACTGATGGATGAACACCCATCTGCCGAGGAGGGTGCTTTCGCCATTGCTCCTCCCTCAATGACGGAAAATGTTTTATTTGATTATCAAAGTACCGGTCTAACCCTGCGCACGCATCCCCTGGCACTCTTACGGCAACAATCGCCGTTCGATCAATGTCGGAAACAGTCCGAGCTCATCACGATGGGTAATCGCCGCTTTGTAAGAACAGCGGGGCTTGTCACCTGCCGCCAGCGACCAGGAACTGCTTCAGGTGTTGTATTTCTTACGCTCGAAGACGAAACAGGAAACATCAATGTGGTGGTCTGGCCTGGCGTTCAAGAACAGTTCAGAGCCGCACTGATGACCGCGCAACTCCTACTGATCAAGGGCACCGTCGAGTCACGTGACGGCGTCACACATGTTATTGCCAGCGCCTTATACGACCACAGTCATGCACTGAGTCGTCTGGC
>WTJR01000010.1:0-5050 GCA_011524755.1 Halieaceae bacterium
ATTGCGATCGTGCTGATTGTCGTTCTAACCAAGGCAGTCAAGTTTGTCCCGCAAAACCGTGCCTTTGTCGTTGAACGTTTTGGTAAGTACACCCGCACCCTGGAAGCGGGACTTAATTTCCTCAACCCATTCTTTGATCGAGTCGCTTATAACAGAACCCTGAAAGAACAGGCGGTTGACGTCCCGTCTCAGGCGGCGATTACGCGAGACAACATCTCACTGATTGTCGATGGCGTTCTGTATTTGAAGGTACTCGATCCCTACAAAGCGTCTTATGGTGTGGACGACTACGTTTACGCCGTTACTCAGCTCGCGCAGACCACCATGCGAAGCGAGATCGGTAAAATCGAGCTCGATAAAACGTTCGAAGAGCGTGAGGCGCTGAACAACAATATCGTCTCACAAATTAACGAGGCAGCAGGCCCCTGGGGTGTCATGGTCCTCCGTTACGAAATTAAAGATATTGAACCACCACGCACCGTACTCGATGCCATGGAACGGCAGATGAAGGCTGAGCGAGAAAAACGCGCGGCCATCCTCGAGTCCGAAGG
This sequence comes from Halieaceae bacterium, assembly GCA_011524755.1. Taxonomy (GTDB): domain Bacteria; phylum Pseudomonadota; class Gammaproteobacteria; order Pseudomonadales; family Halieaceae; genus Luminiphilus. The sequence goes on from WTJR01000010.1 coordinate 552, forward strand.
TGAACGTCAATCGTCAATTAACGTCGCCGAAGGTGAAAAGCAGGCCCGAGTACTCGCAGCTGAGGCTGAAAAAGCCGAGCAGATTTTGAAGGCTGAGGGTGAAGCGAACGCCATAATTGCGGTCGCAGAGGCGAAAGCTGAGGCCTTGAACAAAGTCGGTGCGGCTGCGAACACAGAAGACGGTCAAAAGGCCGTGCAACTGGACTTGGCAGAGCAGGCAATCACAGCCAAGCAGGCCATCGCACGCGACTCCTCTGTCGTACTGCTGAGCGATACGCAGACAAATGCCTCCAATGTGGTGGCTGAAGCGATGACCATCGTCAACCGGCTAAACGAAGTGCAAGGAAAGACCAATGGCACTGCTTGAATATTTCGGTGAAAACCCAGCGAGCTTCTGGTTTGCGATTGGCGCGCTTGCGCTCGTTATAGAGCTAGTCGTACTCGGTATGAGCACTATCGTGCTCTTTCTCGCCGGGCTCGGATCGCTCACAACCGCCCTGCTCATTTACCTAGGGGTGGTACCGGACGATTGGTTAACTGGGTTCGCCGTGATGGGTGTGCTGTCATTTATCTTGGGCGTCTTACTTTGGAAACCGCTCAAGCAATATCAGGCGGCGGAACCTCCTCGCTCTGGTCAGAGTTCGGACTTTGTCGGTTATGAGTTTGCGCTATCAAGCATCTTAGACCGCGAGACTCACTCCACACATCAATTCTCGGGCGTCTCGTGGCGCGTGGAGCTAGCGCGTGAGGAAGGCGACAAATCACTCGCCAGTGGCGACCGCGTTCGCGTTGTCGCGCTCCATCCGGGAATTCTGGTAGTAGCGCAGGCGTAATTACGCGACGGCTATTGCGTAAATGAGTTAGGGGGCTTGCATGATGGCAAAGTTGCCATCGGCAGTCCCCACAAGCTTCTCTTGGACATAGAGCTCCCCGCGAACATTAGCGAAGCGCCTACCTTTGTTCACCACTCGGGCTTCGCATTCAACCATGCCACCGACAACAGGCCTCAGAAAATTCATTGAGATTTGGAGTGTGGCGCAAATTTCACCTTCGTCTAATCGCTGCATCAGCGAGGCACCCATCGCTGTATCGACCAAGGTAAACAAAGCACCGCCATGCACCACACCGTTGGGATTCAGATGACGCTCCGAGACTATTAGTTGCCCCTTTCCAGTGCCGTCGCTCTCTGGGAAGACCTCAAAGCCGACTAATTCGGCAAAACCGGGATGTTGCATAAGGTTATGAACCACTTCGTTGGTAAATCGTGGCGCACTTTATCAGCTTCTCATCCCGCTATCAGCGGCGTATGTCACTATTCATCGCCACGGATAATGGGTCAGCTTCCGAGCTTACGGGCACCGAGATTGATGGACGCTGCAAAGGACTGTGGTAAGGGCTCTAGCTCTGAGCCCATCGTGTCACTCCATCGGTTAAGAAATCCAAACAGCGCAATGACGCTGACTATTTCAACGATTTCCCGATCGGAATAATGCTCCTTCAACGCTGCAAAATCGCTATCACTCGACGCATTGGGTTGAAGTGCGGCGTGCCATGCTAGCCGCAGGGCGGCACGCTCTGCATCGCTAAACAGCGAGGAGGACTCAAACTCGAAAACAGCCTCGACTTTTTCCTGAGGCACCCCCAAGTTATGTGCAGAGTGTGAAGTGTGTGCCTGGCAATAATGACAACCATTCGCCGCACTCGCGACCATAGCCACTAGTTGCTTCAACCCACGGTCAACCTCTCCGGTTTGCAGTATGGTCGCACCGATGCCGCCAAAAGCCGTCAGTAACTCAGGCCAATGAGCCATCGAGAGGAAATTATTAGGAACATAACCCATGCTCCCTTCGAGCAGCTGAAACATGGGTTCGAAGTCGGGTAGCTGATCTCGCGGTACGCTGGGAATTCTGGGCTTTGTCATCTCGTTAAGATCTCCTCTCATACTCCCCACCTAAGGCTACTTGAGGTTATTACAGCCCCCCAAAGCACCCTTCGAAAAATCATTATCGAACTGCCGGCTCCTTGAGTCGCAGTACACCCGCGCCGGCATCCATCTCAGCAACCGCGCCGACAGGCACCGTGCTCTGCTGCTCTACGTGCCCAATCATGGCGCCAAAATAGCAAGGCACGCCGAGCGGTTCACAGTGCTGCCTGAGGATATCCATCAAGGCGAAATTACCAAGGCCAGGATTGGGTTTTACGCCCGTAAAGTGCCCAAACACAATGCCGGAAACTTGGCCTAGCACGCCACTCAGCTTGAGCTGGGTCATCATGCGATCGACACGGTAAATCGCCTCTCCAACGTCCTCGAGAAAAAGAATCGCACCTCTGGCATCCGGGAAATACGGCGTTCCAACCAAGGCACTCATCAAAGTGAGGTTGCCGCCAATCAGGTGCCCTCTGGCCTTACCCGCATTGATGGTCTGAATGCGGTGTTTTCGGGCCACAAGGTCATCATCAATGACTTCAGGATTACTGTAGGTCGATGCCCTCGCATCAAACAGCACCTCACGCATTCCCTGATAGGTGAACTCATTCCAGCGCGACATGACATTTGGACCGTGAAACGTAACGACACCCGCTTTAGCGTAGATGGCGTTGAGTAAACTGGTGATATCGCTGTACCCCAAGAATATCTTCGGATTCTTCGCTATGAGGTCAAAGTCCAAAAACGGCAGTAGCCGGCTCGCGCCCCAACCACCACGCAAGGCGAATACGGCGTCGATCTCAGGATCGGCGAACGCCGCATTGATATCCGAGGCACGATCTTCATCCTCACCGGCGAGATAGCCATACCGGTCCATAACATGCGGACCGACTTTCGCCTTCAGACCCATTGCCTCCAAGGCCTCCAGTGCTATCTGAAGCTGTAAGGACTCGTAGGTAACAGACGCTGGCGCAACGAGCCCAATGGTATCGCCAGGACGCAGACGCGTCGGTCGTGTCGCCGCGTCTGCAAACGCAAAGCTGGGCGCGATCCCCATCAGGGTGCTCGCGAGACTCAATTGAAGGAGTGATCGTCGATCCATGGCGTGCATTTCCCAATAACTGTCATTGAGCTTGGCAGAGCTACTCTCTCGCGGCAAGCTAGACGGATCGATCAGCGAGCGAGTCAGATTCATCGTGCGCCATTTAGTCACAGTATTACTGCTCACCTTCACGCCCGTCATCGCGCACGGTAACCCGAGTCTTCTTGTAAACGCACAGGTGAGGACGCCAAGCTTACTGACGGACATCCGATATGCCGGTAGCAACAACTTTATTGGTCGACCGGTTGCAGGTTACGAGGCACCTCTCTGTCTATTGAGCGAGGCAGCCTCAGTGGCACTTAGTCGCGCTCAGGAGCAAGCCCAGAGCCGCGGTCTGAGCCTGTTAATGTATGACTGCTATCGACCCCAGCGCGCCGTGGACGATTTCGTCGATTGGGTCTCTGGTACCGCTCCCGAACCAACGAAAATAGCTTATTACCCCAGCCTCGAGCGCTCCTCGCTGATAGAGCTGGGATACATTGCCAGTCAATCGGGGCATTCGCGAGGGAGTACGGTTGATTTAACACTGGTGGATAGTGCGACAGGACAACCCCTTGATATGGGCACGCCGTGGGACTTTTTTGATCCAATGTCTCACACGGAGAGCGATGAGATCGATATGGGAGCCCGTCATAACCGGTTCTTACTCCGCGAGATAATGACAGCTTCTGGATTTAGACCTTACTACGCGGAGTGGTGGCACTTTACGCTGGTTGATGAGCCCTACCCTGAGACGTATTTCGACATCGTCATCGATGAGTAACGGGTGACCATAGTGGTCATCCTGCACCGAATAATTGAGGTACCATCGAAATAGTAGAAACGCTAGCCCGCACCCGCCGAGCTCAATGACAAGAAATAACTCAATGAGAAGAGATAAAAGGAAACGATGACTATGCGCATCATGCTCGTTACTTTGACCCTTATCGCTACAACCGTCCTAGGGGGCTGCAACAGCGAACCCACAGTCGAGCCAGCCGACCTCGTCTTTGCAGGTGGTGCCGTATTCACATCTGACCCAGACCAACCCAACGCCTCAGCCGTTGCGGTTCGCGGGCAACGTATCGTCTACGTTGGCGATGAAGTCGGCATTGAGTCATTTATCGGCCCCGATACCCGAAAAATCGATATTGGCGATGGACTCCTCATATCGGGACTTATGGATTCACACACCCACGTCTTTAATGGGTCCTTCTCTGATGTTGGTGTGAATCTTAGTCTCGCCGACACCCGTGAGAAGTTACAGGTAGCACTAGAAGCAATACGAGATGCCAATCCCGGCTCGGGACCCGTCTATGCTCGAGGCTGGCAGAACCACCTCTTCCCCAAGACCGGCCCTACGGCACAACAGCTGGACGAGATTTTCGGTGATCGCATTGTGATTCTTGGCTCAGTTGATGGTCATTCTCGGTGGTTTTCATCACGTGCACTGCGCGAGGGCGGTGTCGACGCTAACTACCCCGATCCGCA
>WTJR01000010.1:5150-7207 GCA_011524755.1 Halieaceae bacterium
GACTCCACAAACGAGGATTTTGGGCAGCCGATGATTTCGAAGGCGAATCTTACGGCCAACGTAACCACCTACTTCAGTCAGGATATACCCGTTCACATTCACGCCATTGGCGGTGCGGCAGTGCGTATGTCCCTCGATGCTATTGAGAGCGCCAGAGCCACGACGGGTAACGACTCAGTGCGCGCCACCATTGCGCATATGGACTTTGTACATCCTGACGATATCCCGCGATTCAAAGCGCTGAACGTCACCGCTCAAACGTCAATTCAATGGGCGGCCCGCGATCCTTCCTATTTTAATATCGGCTCGTTTGTGGGCATGGATAAGGTCGAGAACGCCTATCCCGTTCGTTCGATCATGGACGCCGGCGCCAACCAAAGCTTCGGAGCCGATTGGCCTGCCTCTGCCTACCTGTCGACGTATAAGCCGTTGGAATTGCTTGAGGCAGCCGTTACGCGGCGTTTGCCCGGCGAACCCGATATGCCGCCTCGAAACCCCGATCAGTCTGTTTCTTTGGCTGAAGCCATTGTTGCCATGACACGCAACACCGCCATTCAAGTGGGTGAACTGGAGTCGCTGGGATCGATTACTGAGGGCAAGCTAGCGGATTTGGTGTTGCTAGAGAAAAACCTGTTCGATATACCCGCCGAGACCATCAACGCGACCTCCGTCGCGGTGACCGTCGTCAACGGCCGAATCGTTCACGAGCAGTAGCAGTTGCGCAGCCTACTCAAAAGCAGGCCCACAACTCGAATCAAGGTAATAGCTCGGCTTATTCAGGCACGCGCCATAACGCGCTTGAACACACGATCAAATGTTGTGAGGTCTTCAAGCTTGCCCATGCTAATACGCAGGTAGTGGGGGTAGCCCTCGTACCCAGCATTAATCAACACCCCCTCTTCCGCCATCGCACGGCGGATAGTCATCGCATCGCGACCAGCGTCCACAAATACAAAGTTGGTTTGTGACGGCACAGGCGTCAGACCGACATCAGCGAGTGTCTTTTGCACCATGGCTCGACCCTCGCGGACCTTGTCTCGGGAGAACTTAATAAAATCTTGATCGATGTAGCTGTAATACGCCGCTGTGAGCCCTACCCCGTTGGGCCACGCCATGATGTGCTTAAACGTGTTCTCAATAATGTCGGGTCTCGCCATACCGTAGCCCACTCGCATGCCCGCCATACCGAAGATTTTCGAGAACGTGCGTGTCACCAAAACATTCTCGCCGTCACGCACGAGATCAACCATGGTGTCGCGCTCAGGGTCGTCTGTGAGTTCGTTATAGGCCTCATCGACAATTACCAGCGCCTTGGGACCAACGGACCGACAGAACGCTCGTAGACGCTCCGCATCAATTGGAAGGCCTGTGGGATTATTGGGATTAGCGAGGTAAACAACGGCAACGGACTCATCAACCATTGCCTCCATCGCATCCAAATCGACCTGCAAATCTGATCGTAATGGCACCCTCGATACGGTCACACCAAGGGCCTCTGCATAGCCCAAGTGTGCATCGTATGTCAGCGCCGGCGTCAGAACAGAGCCAGTTCGCCCATAGGCCATCAGTGCCGCCTGAAGCCCCTCATTCGAGCCAGAGGACACGAAGAGATTGTCATGAGTCAGCTCATTGTCAGCGGCTATAGCATCAAACAGATCATCTCGAATCGGATAGTCATAGGGCGAGTCAGGATAGTAAGCACTCAGGGACAGAATCTTTTGAACCTCAGCGATGGCCTTAGGACTGGGTCCATAGGGATTTTCATTAAAGACCAGTCGAACCTGCCCTTCAGGAATGAGGTACTGACTCCATGCAGGTAGGGCAGAGCTCGCCAGCGCTGCGCTCCCAAATGCTGATAAAAAGTGTCGTCGGTTCATCATTAATCACCCACAGCTCACATCATTAAACAGACGGTATCACTATAAGCGCCCACAACGAACTGTGCTTGCTCAAGCGCTTCATCCTCTAAGGTGCACTAAACAGATGTCATTTTTGCGAAGGCTGCTAGCGCGCGCTCATATTCCTCGGGCGTATTGAAATTCAAGCAAGGTTCCCAG
>WTJR01000010.1:7307-8903 GCA_011524755.1 Halieaceae bacterium
TTGCAGCCGTCTCGAGCGCCTTGGCCACGCCCGCCAACGGACCGGCAGACTTTACCGAATCCGGTACATGTCGAACGTCATAGGTATTGAGCGCTTCATAGCGTCGAGACCCTGAACAGATAAGAATGGGAAAGGACTGGGAGAGATCCCGTAGATCCTTCACCTGGCACTCGATTAGCGGTAAGTCGTTATCGCCAAGAGCGGCTTTATCTTCCCCCATGCGCTGGCTGTCACCACCTGCCAAAATCGCCGCGGCAATAACAGCATTCGACGCGTCATTCACTGTAAGTCGGTCCACGGGAAAACAGAGACCATGACCTTGGAGCCCGCGCTAATGTGCTCAACATCGGCCGCTATCTTGATAGTGCAGTTCGCCCGGGCCAGCCCAAGCACGCGGTGTGAATCTTGACTCCCCATGGCAGAAACCCGCAACGAGGGACGCCCGGTAGGACCCTCATCCTGACTCAACACACCGCGTTGAAATTCGAGCCGCCCACCCCGACGTGAGAGGTCCGTCTCGAGTATGGCTTCAAGCTGCGTGTTAGGGATAACTCGCTCGCGGTTGAGTAGATACTTCAGCACTGGGAGATATAGCTCGGTTAGGACGACGAACGACGATACGGCATTTCCGGGTAGCCCGAAGAACAACGCCTTACCATTCTCCACACTATCAATATGCCCAAAACAGACAGGTTTTCCCGGTTTCATAGCCACTTTGTAGTCGGACACCACGCCCATGGCATCAACACACTGCCGCACATAGTCATAGTCGCCAACGGAGACACCACCGCTACTGATAACCACGTCGGCATTATTACTGGCTTCGGCTAAGCAGGCCTTAATCGCCTCTGGGGTATCCTCAACCACGCCCAAGTTAATGAGATCAATGGGGTAATGCCTCAGTACAGCAGCAATGGAGGCCAAATTGCTTTCATAAATGTCTCCCTCCCCCAGGCTATCACCCGCCGCTTTTAACTCATCGCCCGTAGCAAAAAATGCAACACGCAATTTTGCTCGAACCTTCACCTCTGCGATGCCCTGACTGGCAAGCAGCGGGATCATGTTTGGGGTAATCAATTGCCCGGCAGTTGCGATGACAGATTCAGCCGCAATCTCCTCACCACGACGACGTATGTTTGCGCCAAACGATGTGTCATGCATCATTCGTACAGACGCATTATCACGCTCGACGTTTTCCTGAATAACGACCGTGTCAGCTGATTCAGGAACCACCGCTCCTGTGAAAATTCGGACACACTCTCCCGGCGCTAGCGGATCGCCACCATAGGGTTCTCCCGCCCGTGACTCTCCCATGAGCGTAAACACTTGAGACGTTAAGGCACCCTCGAGGTCCTGAGAGCAAATAGCGTAACCGTCCATTGCGGAAACATCTGATCGAGGCAGTTCTAGAGCAGCAATGACATCCTCGGTGAGATAGCGTCCAAGCGACTCACTGAGTGCTAATGGCTCGCTCACATCTGGGTGTGTCACCAGCCATGTCCGACACAGCTGATGCAAATTATCTTGCGCTTGCGCGAAGCTGATCATATTGAATACGCCCCTCAGTGAGACGCTATTGTGCTGTCGCGCCGCCTG
>WTJR01000010.1:9003-10672 GCA_011524755.1 Halieaceae bacterium
AAAACTTCTCTCACCATGGGCTCGAAGTAATCGAGCGATCGCGTCGGGTAATTGGGGTCGAAGGATGCTTGATCCCAAGCTTCGCAGAAATGCACGCATTGATCGTAGAACGGATGATCTTTGTACTTATCTCTAGCGTAACGATCACCGCCTACATGATGGGCGTAGTAGTAGGCCTGAAATAAGCCGTGTTTCTCTATCACCCAGACAATCTCTTCACTGACAAAGGGCTTTAGAAGCGCCGCCGCGAATTCCGAGTGACTGAGCGGCGCCAGCTCATCGCCAATATCATGGACTAAAGCAGCCACAATCCAATCAATACTGGCACCCTCATCCTCCGCGCGAGTTGCGGTCTGTAGCGAGTGTTGCAGACGATCGATCTTGTACCCAGCAAGCCCTTCGGATAGCCCTGCCAGCGCTTTCATGATGCGATCAGGCAAGCCGCTGATGTGGTCATTCTCCAACTGCTCCAAAAACTCATAATCGGCTTGGGTGCCATCTTTCATTTGCGTAAATGAAACTTCAGTCATGCGACCTCGCTAATACAGTAAGCATGTTGCGGACATTATCGTGCTCGAAGTAAGCATCTTGTAAATGTCGGTACCCAGCGTCGTCGATTGCTTCACGCCCATGAAGAATTCGATGGCTCGCGACAATCAATATCTGCCCACCCTCTAATCGGAAGCGCCGGACTTTGTCGGTATCAAACAAGCGGCGACTCAGTTTGTAATAGGCATCGTAAAAGGCAGCTGTATCTGGATCTGAGGGATTCATCACCTGCATCAGCTGATTCGAATAGCGGAAAATAACGAGCTCACCTTTTGCGTTGAGCCGAATAATCGGCTCGCAGGCGTAGGTCTCATTACTCTCATCAAATTCTCTGAAGGGCACTCCCACCCGGCATAAGACGTCAAACGCCTCAGGCTCATCAAAGCGGAATTCTTCCAACAGCCCCCAGCCATCAAAAATGGTCGACCGCCCACCACTCGCCTCGTTCGCAAGCATATGAAGTGCCTGAACACTCGGCGGCCAGGAATAACTCGCAAAATCGTTATGCGGCGGCAGGCCCAAATTCGTATGGGCGACGTTGTAGCCTTTGGGGTCCACTTTCACATTGTGGATGCGCTCGAACAGCACTTCCCGGATAGGACCAAGTCGCTTGGCTAATAACTCCAGTGTCGCCTCTTCGGTCGGTGCGTTTTCAAGAATGAGAACACCCGATCTCAGAAACTCCTCGATAGCGGTCTCGGCACAGATATCGTCTGTTTGAAACGACGCGAAATCGACGTAAGCGGGCGAATAATCATCACTCCAAGGCTCCCATCGTGGCGTTGCACGCGCGTGATCCCCTGACAGAAAGGCCCTTGGATACTGGCTCGTATGACCGCCGGCCCAGGAAACGCACAGCAGGTCGTCACTGACAGTCAGAGTGTCAATAGAGACGCTGTCCAAGGTGGCAAGGTGGAATCGCTTTTCCTGCGTCTGAGCAATCCGGCACTCTTCGCAAGGACAGACGTCACGTAGCCACAACGTGGGAAGATTTATACATTCACCGTCAGGCCAGGTGACCTGAACGTTACCGAGCGCCTCGGCGTTCATCGAATGGTATCCCGCATGGTTTTCCTCAGAGACTACGAGCACCTATTTCGCGCTATAGGAAACCAATATC
>WTJR01000010.1:10772-13998 GCA_011524755.1 Halieaceae bacterium
ACCGCTTGGGCGTCGAGAATCACCATGGAAGACGTGCTGGCCTTGCTGTCATACACAGTCGCCAGCAACCAGCCCTCGCCTTCTTTTGAGCTAGCGTTTTTCTCAACAAAGACAGGTTCAGAAACACCGTTTCCAAAACCCGCGTCCCAAGAGCTGACATGACCCGTATCGCAATCGATATGGGTAATCTCGTGGAATAAGCCACCGTCACCCTTTGCCCGTTTTGAAGCGGCTGCAATGTAGCCATGGCGATGGCGAGAGGCTGCAAATCGATCATCAATGCGCGGAAATTCAGAAGCCACATCCAGCGTCTGTTGGCGATCTATCGCACCGGTGTCGACATCTAGCGTCCAGCGCGTCAACTTGCCCTGTGCATCCGCGTGCGCGGGAATGCTGCCATCCGCATTGGGGAAGTTCGGAGCGACAGGAAAATCCACTGAATCGAAGGTCACTTTTGAACCCTCGTTCCACGCATTCAGGTAATGGAAGACATAGCAGACAGGTGCTTCCAACCAGCGAATGCTCGACGCGGGAGCGCCACGTTTCAGCACGCCTATGTACGCGCCAGCACTTCGATCGAAGGCAAAGGGAAAACCAAACTGGGCAACGCGGTCCAAGTCGCATGTCAAAGGGAACAAGGGGAAAATCACATAGTCACGAGTAATCATGAAATCGTGAACCATCGCCGCGTAGGGGGCTTCGAAAACATCCGACCGGAGCATCCGACCGTTTCGATCGATGACGTGGTAGGTCATGGTATTACTGCCAAAATGATCGGTCATGTAACCGAAACCGTGAAGCTCGCCCGTCTCCGGATCAATTTTCGGGTGCGCTGTCATGGCACCTTTAATGCCATCGGCGTAGTGGCCGTAGCCTTCTGACCCCAAGGTCTGAGGGTCCATACTGAACGGATGACTTCCCTCCTCAAGCGCCACCAAATGATCGCCGTGCGCCAAAATGTGCGTGTTAGCGACGCCATTACGGCGATTGCTCTCGATTTGGCCCGTTTCCGAATTGATATTGATGTCGAGACTGAGGCCTCGCCCTAGCTCGATTTCTTTTTCAAACTTTGGCGTTCTTACCCAGCGATTCACATAACCCACTTTCCCCTGATCCACGTGAAACGCATGCACCATGCCTGCACCAAAAAACCAGTGGTAAGTCCCCTCGACAAATTTGGGGTTTGGGCCTATCCGATAAAGTGATCCTGACAAATCAGGGGGTACGGTGCCCTCAATGACAATATCGTCATACGACGCTTCAAAATTGATAGGGCCATAATTACCGCGCAGTTGCGGATGATTGGGGAGTGGCGCTGCCATAAGCCGTTGTTCCGTTCATCAGAATTGCTATGAACCATACGCAAGTTAGGGACAAACGGATAGCGATGGGTTCAACCGCAGCATCGGGCTTAGGTGTTCTAAACGCCGACTGGCTAAATCCCCTCACGATGTTAGCCTGCTTAGATTGCCTGATTAAAAAAGAGCGTGACATGCCATGACAACGCATCCATTCGATTGGCCTACTTGGGGCCGCATCGATGCCACAGAACTAGCGGCAAAACTTCGTGCGAAAGACATCACAATCTCTGAGGTTATGCATCAGTTTTCTGATGCAGTTTCAATCCAGAACCCGCGCCTCAATTCGGTAATCGAGGTGTTTGACGATGTTTTAGATGACCCCACCTCCAGCGGTGCAAATCCCGATGGGCCATTTTATGGCGTGCCCATACTCATCAAGGACATGGGCTCACGAATTGAAGGGCGAGATCAGCAAATTGGACTCGGCTTTAAAGCGCCTGATTTAGCTGCCGAAGACGACCCACTCATTAAGAACTTTAGAGCGGCCGGTTTTATTGTCTGCGGCCGCACTACCGTGCCTGAAGACGGCATGACATTCATCACGCACAGCATTCCTCAAGGAGACACGCACAGTCCCTTCAACCTTGAGCATACACCGGGCGGCTCATCCGGCGGATCATCAGCGAGCGTCGCCGGGGGAATAACACCGATATGCTCAGCGTCAGACGGAGCGGGGTCTATACGGTTTCCCGCCGCCTGGACGGGGCTTGTCGGCCTCAAAGCCACCCGAGGCATGAATCCGTTACCGCAGGGACTGAACGAATCCATCCTAGCAGGCGCTGTCGAAGGCGCTGTCGTACGCAGTGTCAGGGACTGCGCTGCAGTTACCGAAGCACTCGCCGTACACAGACAATTAGGCCGCAGCTTCATGCCAGCCCACCCCCCGCCACAGCTCATCAACGAATTATCAGCGCCACATCGATCACTGCGCATTGGGGTTAGTCTTGACGCATGGGGCGCTTCCGTTGCCATTGACCCAGACGTGTTGGCCTCTCTCGAGGAGTCCGCCAAACGTCTCGAAGCCCTTGGCCACACTCTGGTGCCGCTCTCACCGGAGGAGATTTGTGACTTTGAGGCCTTACGGTCCTCATTTTCGGTGGCGGAATGGCTGCTTCCCATCAGTCGCGAGCTCATGCACCTCACTAATGAAGCCAATGTGCCGTTGACCGACGCAAACACGTCAATACAGCTACGACACCACCTGGCGCTGGCGGATCGTTACAACATCGACGATTTATTTGAAGCGCAAATGGTCACCGAGGCACTCATGTGTCGCTGGGGAGATTTCTGGCAAAGCGGCGCATGCGATGTCTTACTGTCCCCAATAACACCTATCGCTTGCCCCAAGATTAAATCCAATTATCGAATGGACTCGCCACAAAGCTTTGATGAGTGGTCAGAAAACCTTTTTGACGCCGCCTGCTTCACGATACCGGCCAACCACATGGGCTTACCTGCCTTGTCACTGCCATCAGGATTGGATCGGAATGGCTGTCCTATTGGTATGCAGCTCATGGCACCGTGGCGTCATGAACACGACCTGATTCATCTCGCTTCGCACTACGAGGCTGCGCACCCACATCTGTTTAATCTGCCCCGCGCTCAAGGCATCGACAGCGAATGACAATGTCAGCCAACCCCAGCGAGTTACCGCAAAGTGACGGTAGACACCTTGTAGGTTGCTGGGTAATGGCCGTACTCGGCGCCATGCCCTTTGCCGTTCAGCCCTTTTTCCTCAGTGTAATGAGCGAAGCATTAATGCTTGCGCCTGACCAAGTCGGCTTATTGGCGTCTGCTGATATTTTAGGTGTGGTGTTGGCGAGTTTCTCGGGGTTCTGGTGGACACGGCGTTTTTCTCATCAGGC
>WTJR01000034.1 GCA_011524755.1 Halieaceae bacterium
TCGCTTATCTGCGAGAGGGCGGGCAGTTTGTCGGACATAACCCGTTGGGCGCGCTATCAACGCTCGCTCTACTGTTATTGGTATTGGCGCAAGGCATTTCCGGGCTTTTTAGCGTCGATGATGTGTCGTTTGATGGCCCATTGGCTTATGCCTTTGACGGTCGCTTCATCGACTTGGCTACAGAGTGGCACGACACCAACTGGAGCATCCTTCAACTCCTGATTTTTATGCATCTCGTTGCGATTTCTTGGTATCAGTGGCGGAAGCGCCAGCCAATGGTGCAGACCATGTGGCGAGGTCAATCTGCTGATCGTGTCAGCGAGCACGCACCGGTTCACCCAGGTCGCGCTGTTGGGATCGCAGGTTTCGTTGCTGTTTGTCTGTGGCTTGCGATTACCTGGGCGCCTGAGGCACCCAGTTACTATTGAGCACTTAACGTATCTTCGGATCGCCGCTGTGTGCGTTGCCTAGCTCTAACTATGTCGCTTGGCCTTTGTGTGATGACATCACTCCGATGTGGCTCTAGCGCTGATCCCGACAGATATCTGTTTAAGTTCTAGTAGAGGTAGCCACGACTCTTGTAGTTGTCATGACAGGCTTTGCACGTGCCACCTGTCTGCTTGAACTGCTCGATCGTTGCGGCTTTATCACCGGCGTTAGCGGCCGCAGCGAGGGCTGCGGCTTCACTGCGGAAGTTCGCCAGTTTTTGTGCGAAGTCGTCGGTGTTTTCCCAAATGGCTGGTTTGGCGCGAGTCTTTCCTTTTTCACTTCCTGGCGCAAAGCCTCGCTCGACCGATACTTTGGACACGGACGCAAGATCGTTAGCCCATGCGGCAAACTGTGCATCGTTCCATTCGATCTTGCCTTTGACCATATCGCCCATCGGTCCAAAGGTCATGCCCACAATGGCAAAGTATGACTGCCGTAACGATTGCAGCGGCTCGGTTCGTTCAATGTGAGCGACCGCGGGTAGGGTGACCACGGCAGCAAGCGATGCAGCAATGAGAGACTTACGGCTAAATTTTGGCATGACAATTACTCCTAAGATGGTACCGGGTGCCCATGGCGAACACCTCGCCTGTTGGATACAGTACGTCGTGCGCGCGGGGCTAGATTCTTATCCTAGTCTTGGTATTTGCTGGTTCGCAAGATGAGCGTCTATACCTATCACCAATCGGTAGGTACTGACACCAGCGATCGCAACACTAAACTCAGACGGCAGACGCCTTTATCAATCAGGACAAAACGCAATGACCCTTAACCTTGATGCTTATTGGATGCCCTATACCGGTAATCGTCAGTTCAAGCGCGATCCTCGCATCATCCAGAGTGCGCAGGGTGTTTGGTTTACTGATTCGGATGGGCGCCAGGTATTAGACGGTCACTCCGGCCTTTGGACGACAGGCCTGGGGCATGCGCGACCGGAGATTACAGAGGCCGTCAGTCGGCAGATGGCAGAGCTCGATTTTTGCCCGCCGTTTCAGTTTGGTCATCCCAAAGCCTTTGAGCTTGCGACAAAAATTGCCGATTTGATGCCCGGTGACTTGAATCACGTGTTCTACACCAACTCCGGATCGGAATCTGCCGACACCTCTTTGAAGATGGCAAGAGCTTACTGGCAGCTCAAGGGAGAGACCCGGAAGACGCGCTTTATCGGGCGCGAGAAGGGGTACCACGGCGTCAATTACGGGGGGGTGGCCGTGGGCGGTATCCCGGCCAATAAAAAGCTGTTTGGCGAGGTGCTGGAAGCCGACCATTTATCGCACACGATGTTGCCAGAGAACGCCTTCACGCGCGGCATGCCCAGTCATGGCGCTCATCTGGCGGATGAACTAGAGGCGGTGGTAGAGCGCTACGGTGCCGACACCATTGCGGCCGTCATCGTCGAACCCATGGGTGGATCCGCCGGCGTATTGCCTCCGCCCCAAGGTTACTTGCAGCGCCTGCGAACGCTCTGCGATAAACATAATGTGTTACTTATTTTTGATGAGGTGATTACCGGCTTCGGTCGCTGCGGTGCGATGACCGGTGCCGACGCCTTTGGCGTAACACCCGATATTTTAAATGTGGCCAAGCAGTTAACGAACGGTGCTGTTCCCATGGGGGCTGTTATCGCATCAAGCGAAGTCCACGAAACCTTTATGGCGAATGCAGGACCTGATTACGTACTTGAATTTGCGCATGGCTATACCTATTCAGCGCACCCGGTTGCCTGTGCAGCAGGTCTGGCAGCGCTCGATGTTCTAGTTGAGGAGGGCTTGCCGCAGCGAGTGGCAGCAGAAGCACCTTATTTCGAGTCTCTTCTGCATGATCAGTTAAGTGAAAAGCCATTCGTTACCGATGTTCGAAACTATGGGTTTGCCGGCGCGATCACCTTGGAGGCCAGAGGCGACGAGCCGCTCCGTCGACCGTTCGAGGTGGCTATGGCGATGTGGGAACGCGGTGTCCTCGTTCGATACGGTGGCGACACGATCCAGATGGCGCCTCACTTTGTCATGCAGCGCCAACAGATGGATCAGTTGGTAGGAACGCTCGCTGATTGTCTTGAGACCCTGACCTAAATGGATGTAATGACTGGGTTCGAGGTCCTCGCGTGAAGGCGCTGATGAAGATTCTAGGTGTAGGTTTGCTGGGCATTTCGCTTGTGCTCGCGGTCGCGTTCGTTAAGTCTCCAATCGATCCGCAAGTCTGGATCCCGCCGGCCAATCCAGGTTTTGTTGACGGCTTCGCTGTGAATTCAGAGCTGTCTGACGTCGCATTAATCGACGTCCCGGGACTTGGTCCGGAGGACGTGTCATGTGCTGTAGACGGTAGTTGGGTAACCGGCCTAGAAGACGGGCGCATTATCAAGCTCGACGCATCGGGCGTTGTTAAAACGCTAGGGAATACGGGTGGTCGACCGGTGGGCTTACAGGCCATGACCGACGGTTCTGTGATCGTGGCTGACGCGATGCGTGGCCTGCTGCGACTGAACCCCGATGGCTCGATTGATGTGCTTGCCAATACCTTTGAGGGGCAACCCATTCTATTTGCCGATGATCTCGATATTTCAGCTGATGGCGTGGTTTGGTTCAGCGATGCCTCGCAGCGCTTTGGTATTCATGACTTCATGCTGGATTTGTTGGAGGCATCTCGAACAGGCCGCCTCCTGTCCTACGACCTTAACTCGGGCGACTTAACCTCGCACATGGAGGGGCTTTTCTTTGCAAATGGTGTTGCCTTGGGGCCCGACGAGCGCTTCGTTTTGGTTAATGAAACGGTGACTGGTCGGGTCCACCGTCTGTGGCTCAAGGGTGACCGTCGGGGTGAAAGGGATATCTTCATCGATGGATTGCCGGCCATGGTTGATAACATTTCATTCAATGGCAGTGACACTTTTTGGGTGGCTTCGCCCAACCCCAGAGAGGCGCTGGACGCTTTGGCTGATAAGCCACTACTTCGAAGAATAGTGGGTGGGTTGCCGGCTTGGGTTAGTCAGGG
>WTJR01000092.1:0-1120 GCA_011524755.1 Halieaceae bacterium
ATTGGCGACGTTGAAGCTGAGGTAGGACTGAATGATGCCTGAGCTTATTTCCAGTACGGTTCGACGCGGTGTTCTCGGTATGGGTCATACCGGGCGCTCTGTTGCGCGCTACTGGAAGGCACAAGGCATACCGTTTATTGCCATGGATACGCGTGCTGACCTTGCCAACGACCTGACCTTGCGTCGTGAACTCGAGGGCGTTGAAGCACACTTCGGCGAGATCAGCGAGAGCGTGCTCAAGCAGGTTGATCTACTGGTCGCCTCGCCGGGCATAGCAATGGATTCAGCTGTGATCGGTTTGGCGCAGTCGCTCAATATCGAAGTGCGCGGCGACATCGACTTGTTTGTGGGAGAGGCTCAAGCCCCGATCATCGGTATTACGGGCTCCAACGGAAAATCGACAGTGACAACCTTTGTGGGACAGTTGCTCACCTCGTGTGGTCTCAATGTCTCGATTGGTGGGAACTTGGGGACACCAGCGCTTGAGCTGCTTAGCGATCCAGTCGATGCCTACGTGCTCGAACTCTCGTCCTTCCAATTGGAGCGGGCAGGTGACCTGAATCTCGCGGTTGCCGCCGTCCTTAATCTCTCCCCCGATCACCTAGACCGGCATCACTCGATGCCGCTGTATCACCTGGCTAAGCACCGGATCTTTGCGGGAGCGCAGCATGTGGTTGCGAACTACCGAGACTCACTGACACAGCCTGTGGGAAAGGGCGATGTGCCATGGACCTTATGGCGTGACAATGAACCGGACATTCAACAGCTAGGTGTCCGTAATCACGAGGGCGCCCCTTGGATCTGTTTTGGGTTTGAGCCGCTGTATCCGCTGTCGGATGTGCCGCTAGTGGGTCATCACAACATCAATAACGTGTTGGCAGCGCTGGCGATTTGCCACGCCATGGGTCTGCCGTATGAGCAACTCGTTGAAGGTATTAGGACCCTCAAGGGACTCCCGCACCGATGCGAGCTGGTCGCCGTTAGAGACGGTGTTCAATTTGTTAACGACAGTAAAGGCACCAACGTGGGAGCGACTGTGGCTGCTCTCGAAGGGCTAGCGAATGGTCGCAACATCATTTTAGTTGCGGGCGGTGAGGGCAAAGGACAGGCATTCGCGCCG
>WTJR01000092.1:1220-4525 GCA_011524755.1 Halieaceae bacterium
ACCTTACCTCGCGAGAATTATGCGGGCACTACGTTACTCGTTTTGACGATGACGTTGATTTCCATCGGACTCATCGCAATCTCCTCCGCGTCTATCAGCTTGTCGGAAGCCAGATTTGGTGATGAGTGGCACCACGCAACCCGACATCTCATGTATCTGGGTATTGGTGTCACCCTGGGTGTGGCCGCTTATTTCATCCCCGTCACTGTATGGCGCCAAACATCCCCCTGGCTCCTTCTGCTGGCCTTAGGCCTGCTAGTGGTAGTTCTGGTGCCCGGTGTCGGACGTATCGTGAACGGCAGTCAGCGCTGGATACCCTTGGGGCCCCTGACATTCCAGCCCTCCGAATTTGCAAAATTCGCCATGGTCCTATGGTTGGCCGGATATATGGTGCGTCACGGTGAAGAGCTTCGAACGGCATTGCGCGGTTTGCTCAAACCCATCGCCGTGCTCGTTGTCTTCGCAGGCCTACTACTGATGGAACCTGATTTCGGTGCCACCGTAATTCTGTTGGGAACTGCGTTTGGCATGATGTTTATGGCGGGTGCACGACTCATCAATGTTTTAGGCCTCGTTTCGGCCGCGCTGGCCATGTTAGTCGGCATGATCGTCATGGCGCCGTACCGGATGAAGCGCTTGATGGCGTATCAGGACCCCTGGAGTGACCCGTTCGGAAGCGGCTTCCAGTTAATCCAGTCGTTGATTGCCTACGGTCGCGGCGAGTGGTTTGGTGTTGGCTTGGGTAACAGCATTCAGAAGCTCTTTTACCTGCCAGAGGCACATACCGACTTCGTCTTTTCCATATGGGCCGAGGAGACAGGGTTGGTCGGTGCTGTCGCTGTCATCGCGCTTTTCGCTGCGTTTGTCGGCCGTATTGTTTTCATGGGTTATCGCTTCCTTGTAGAAAAGCGCGAGTTCGAAGCCTACATATGTTTCGGCTTCGCACTTATTTTTGCGGGGCAGGCCTTCGTGAACATGGGCGTTAGCTCAGGTTTACTCCCAACTAAAGGTTTGACGCTGCCGTTCATAAGCTACGGCGGTAATAGCCTGTTCGTTAGCTGCATGATGGTCGGTGTATTGCTGAAGCTCGAGCGCAGTCGATCGCATCGGCCCAAGAAAGTCCAAGCCAGGAGGAAGTCCGCATGACTGTCTCCGAGCATAGCGTGATGATTATGGCCGGCGGAACCGGTGGGCATGTCTATCCCGGACTGGCGGTAGCTGAAGGGTTGCGCGCTAAAGGCTGGGATGTCGCGTGGATCGGGACTGCGCGTGGGCTGGAGGCGAGGGTCGTTCCGGCCAATCAGATCGCCCTGCATACACTGAAAACGCTCGGTTTACGGGGCAAGGGTTTGACTTCCAAGGTCAAAGGCGTCGCTTCGTTACTGTGGGCGTGCGTGCAAGCGCTGGCGCTGTTGCTTCGTCACCGACCCAGCATGGTCATTGGGTTTGGTGGCTATGCCGCGGGTCCTGCGGGGGCTGTTGCCAGACTGCTCGGTATCCCGTTATTGATCCATGAGCAAAATGCAGTGGCCGGTACGACAAATCGACTCCTCGCTCGCCGAGCAGCGCGCGTGATGGCTGGTTTTGACGGCGCTTTCAAGGCCGATGTTGACGTTGCTGTTACGGGTAATCCTTTGCGTGGCGAACTCTGCGAGGTAGCTGAAAAAGCCTACCCCGCGGTCTCGTTCGACACGTCTCGCCGTCTTCGTATCGCGATCCTCGGTGGTAGTCAGGGTGCCTTAGCCTTAAACGAGGGCTGCCCTCAGGCATTGTCCCAGTTGTCAGCCGATAAGCTGGCGTGCATCGACATTAAGCACCAATGTGGCCTTGCCCATGTGGATGTTACTGAAGCGTCTTGGGGGCGCGTCGGCGTCAACCAGTATGAGGTTATGCCGTTCGTTGAGGATATGGCGGCGCTTTATCACTGGGCCGATCTTGCAATCTGTCGAGCAGGCGCTTTGACGGTGAGTGAGGTAGCTGTGACTGGGACGCCCAGTTTACTGGTGCCACTCCCGCAGGCCATCGATAACCACCAGATGAAAAATGCCGAGGCGTTGATGTCGGCGGGTGGCGCCAGCATCGTGCCCCAAAGTGAGATGGGCAGTGCTGCTATTCCAGATTTTCTCACGCGGATTCTGACGGACGCACCCACACTGAAGCAGATGTCTGATGCCGCGCGCGCTTGGTCAAAGCCCAACGCTACCCAAGACGTGGTGGCGATTGCAGAGGAGGTGGCCTGTGGCTGAAACCATCCTCACTCGTGAACCCATGATGCGGCGCATTCAGCGCATCCACTTCGTCGGTATTGGCGGCTCCGGTATGAGCGGTATTGCCGAAGTTCTGGTCGGGCTAAATTACACGGTATCCGGATCTGACATCGCGGAGAGTTCGTCAGTGACGCGACTGACCGGGCTGGGAATTGAAGTTTCGATTGGCCACAGAGCCTCCAATGTCGATGGCGCGGATGTGCTCGTCGTGTCGTCCGCTATCAACGAGGCAAATCCCGAAATTAAAGCCGCCAGAGAGCAGCGAATACCGATTGTCCCGAGAGCGGAGATGCTGGCTGAGCTCATGCGCTATCGCTTCAGTATTGCTGTGGCAGGGACACACGGGAAAACAACCACCACCAGTCTGATTGCGTCGTTGATGGCCGAGGCGGGTCTGGACCCGACGTTTGTTATTGGCGGCGTGCTCAACAACTTAGGCACCAATGCTCAGTTGGGCGCTAGTGATTATTTGGTTGTTGAGGCGGATGAGAGCGATGCCTCGTTCCTGCATCTGCTGCCTATGATGTCGGTCATTACCAACGTAGAGCCCGACCACATGGAGCACTACGAGGGTGACGTGCGCTCTTATCACCAGGCGTTTATCGAGTTCCTTCATAACCTGCCTTTCTATGGTGTGGCGCTGGTGTGTCTGGACGACCCGGGTGTTCGCGAACTGCTACCTAGTATTACCCGCCAGGTCGTGACGTATGGTTTTGCGGATGATGCCGACTTCCGACTGGAAGCACTGACATTCTCGGGAACTGAGAGTCATTTCACTCTAAATCGAAAGGCACTCGGTGATTCATTAACCATTCGTCTCCCCATGCCGGGTGTGCACAATGCGTTGAACGCGGCGGCCGCTGTTGCGGTCTGCTCAGAGCTGGGTGTCAGCAGTGATGCGATCTTGCGCGGTCTGGCGGGCTTTGAGGGCGTGGGCCGGCGTTTCTCGATTCTTGGTGACATTAGTTGGCAGGGCGGGAAGGCCTTGTTGGTGGATGACTACGGTCATCACCCCACAGAGCTCAAGGCCACTATCAA
>WTJR01000092.1:4625-6764 GCA_011524755.1 Halieaceae bacterium
TGTTGAGTGATAACGGTCAACTGCCGGCGCGCTTGGCTAAGTTCCTGGAAGATGGCGATGTGCTCATCATGCAGGGCGCCGGAAATATCGGTAGGTTGTCGAAGCTTCTGTCGGATGCAGATTCGCTGGAGGTGTTGTCATGACCACTGACCTCCAAAACATGAACGTGACGGTCTTGATGGGCGGCGATTCTGCTGAGCGTGAGATTTCCATAAAGAGCGGCACCGCGGTGGCCGATGCGCTGGAACTGGCGGGCGCACGTGTTACCCGTCTCGACACGGCTACAAAAGGCTGGCACCGGGATCTACCCATCGAAACCTTCGTCTTCAATCTGCTACACGGCGTTGGCGGTGAAGATGGTCAGATTCAGGGGCTGCTCGAGTCCTTGGGGGTTCACTATTCAGGATCCGGTGTGCTGGGCAGTGCACTGTGCATGGACAAAGCCAAAACCAAGCTCGTCTGGCAGAGTCTTGGGCTACCCACGCCAGACTTCGAGATCATTGATGCTGGTAGTGACCTCGCTGCAGTCATCGATCGACTGGGCCCTGTGTTTGTGAAACCGGTCTCAGAGGGATCGTCCGTTGGCATGTCGAAGGCCCACGATATGAGCTCGCTCAAGCACGCTTTGGCTAAAGCGTCTGAATCGGGTGTCGCGGTGATGGCAGAGTCGCTGGTTGACGGCGATGAATTCACGGTGGCCATTTTGCGCGGTCAGCCACTGCCACCCATAAAGATCATCCCTGCCGCGGACTTCTATGACTTCGACGCGAAATACGTGTCGGGCACTACGCAATTCGAGTGTCCGGCGCCGCTCAGTGAAGAGGAGACGTTAGCGCTTCAGGCCTTGGCTCTAGAAGCATTCGAGGCCTCTGGTGCTGAGGTATGGGGTCGTGTAGATCTTATGCGCGGTGCATCGGGGTGGCAGTTACTCGAGGTGAATACTGTTCCCGGTATGACTGAGCATAGCTTGGTACCCAAGGCTGCTGCGGCTGCGGGAATGTCTTTTACCGACTTACTCAATGCGATCTACCTTGGCTCGATGGAGGTGCGGCATGGCGCGTGATGTCTCACGAGCTCAGAAAGCACTCGCTGTCGGTCGATGGCAGCGCTTTGTTCGCAGCGTGAAGCGCATTATGACTGCCGTTTCACTCGTTGCCATGGCGGGGCTTCTTGGCTTTGCCACCAAGCTTGCGACCGACATGCCTGTTGAGGCGATTGCGATTACGGGCGAGATGCGCCATGTCGATCGACGTGATCTTGAGAGTGTCATCGCACCTCAAGTAGAAAACGGATTCCTGTTGACTGACCTTGCAGCTATTCGCGAGGAAATCGAGTTATTGCCCTGGGTGTATGACGCTAATGTGCGCAGGGAGTGGCCAGGCACGATCAGAGTTCACGTGACAGAACAGCAGCCAATTGCTCGCTGGGGCGACGCCGCTTACATCAATCAGCACGGTTTCATTTTCGACGGTGAATTGATGGCGCGATACGCAGAGCTACCCATGCTCTGGAGTGATCAGAACAAGCCACCGGTGCTGATCGAGCATTTCAAATTATTCCAAATGCTGCTGATGCCGCACGGCCTGGCAGTGGCCGCACTGAATGAGGACCGTCTGGGTCAGGTGAGTGCTGAACTGACCGACGGCACCGAGGTGCAATTTGGCGATAAGGATTTCGCACAGCGCGTGCGTCGTTTCGTTGCCTTACTCGAAAGTGAGGATTCCGCGAATTCGATTGCACGGATTGATTTTCGTTATGAGCGCGGCGCAGCAGTTTTGCGTCGGGAACAGGGTTTTGCAGTGACCACAGTGGCGCGGGAGCAGGGAGGTCGGTAATGGCAGCAAGTGAAGAAAAGCGAATGATCGTCGGACTGGATATAGGTACGTCCAAGGTTGTTGCTGTGGTTGGTGAAATCGATACCGATGGCACCATCGATATCGTTGGTATCGGATCGCACCCTTCGAAAGGACTGAAGAAGGGCGTTGTCGTCAATATTGAATCAACGGTTAACGCCATTCAGCGAGCGGTGGAAGAAGCGGAGTTGATGGCGGGCTGTCAGATTCACTCCGTCTATGTTGGTATCGCGGGCAACCACATCCGATCGATGAATTCCCACGGCATTGTTGCCATCAAGGATCG
>WTJR01000092.1:6864-8884 GCA_011524755.1 Halieaceae bacterium
ACCTCAAAGATGGAGGGCGTTGTGGAGCTCGCTGAAGAGATTTTCCACATGCCTGTGCGTGTGGGTGCGCCTCAGTACACACGGGGCATGCACGACATTATTCGAAACCCGATTTACGCAACGGCTGTTGGGCTGTTGTTGTCGGGTGCAAAAGAACTTCATGAGGGTGCGCAGCTTGCTGCGGGTCGTCAGAAGGCCAGCAGCATGCTGGGTGGGTTGCGCAATTGGTTTGGCAGCAACTTTTGATTTAAAGGGGAAAACCGGGAGACCGGACACTTTCAAACGGGGAGAAAGACTATGTTTGAACTAGTAGACAACGCACCGCAAAACGCGGTTATCAAAGTGATCGGTGTTGGCGGCGGCGGTGGTAACGCAGTCCGTCACATGATCGAGCACGACATCGAGGGTGTCGATTTTATCTGTGCGAATACTGATTCACAGGCGCTGGCAGATATCGACTCTAAGACGGTGCTGCAGTTAGGCAACTCGATTACCAAGGGGTTGGGTGCAGGTGCAAATCCAGAGATTGGGCGCGCGGCCGCTCTGGAGG
Organism: Halieaceae bacterium; assembly: GCA_011524755.1. Lineage (GTDB taxonomy): Bacteria > Pseudomonadota > Gammaproteobacteria > Pseudomonadales > Halieaceae > Luminiphilus. The sequence continues at coordinate 7,415 of WTJR01000092.1, forward strand.
ATCGAGATCGCATTGCCGAGGCATTGCACGGCGCCGATATGGTATTTGTGACCGCCGGCATGGGCGGTGGCACCGGTACTGGCGGAGCACCGATTGTCGCTGAAGTAGCGCGTGACATGGGTATTCTGACGGTGGCCGTTGTGACACGCCCCTTCAGCTTTGAGGGCCGAAAGCGTCTGTCGATTGCTGAAGAAGGTCTCAAGGAGTTGGAACAGCACGTCGATTCGCTTATCACCGTACCCAACGAGAAGCTTCTCGAGGTCATGGGTAAGAGCACGAGCTTGCTTGACGCGTTCAAAGAGGCCAACGACGTCTTGTTTGGCGCGGTGCAAGGTATTGCCGATCTCATCATCCGTCCCGGCATGATCAACGTCGACTTTGCGGATGTGAAAACCGTCATGTCGGAAATGGGTTCTGCCATGATGGGTACGGGTACAGCCACCGGCGAGGGTCGGGCGCGTGAGGCTGCCGAGCGAGCCATCAACAGCCCGCTCCTGGACGACATCGACCTGAGTGGTGCCAAGGGTCTGCTGGTAAACATCACTGCGGGACTCGACCTGTCACTGGGTGAGTTCTCAGAGGTGGGTGAGGCGATTGAAGAAATTGCCTGTGATGATGCGACAGTTGTTGTTGGGACCGTTATCGATCCGACAATGACTGATGAGCTAAAGGTGACCGTGGTCGCGACGGGTTTGGGCGTTGAACAGAGCCGTCCTGTCCTGAAAAAGGTGGAGGCCGTCGCGCCAATGCGTGCAGCAGCATCGACGACACCTGCCTATGAAGGGTATGATCTGCCCCCCGCGAAACGCCAACGGGTTGCTACCGGTGGTCAAGCGGTTGCGGTAGAGGAAAGTAGCGAAGAGGGATATTTCGATATTCCTGCATTCTTGCGTCGCCAGGCTGATTAAGCTGGATGGCAAGATGACCGGCAGAGAGCGGTGTGCTCTCCAGGTGACTGCCCTCTGAAAAAGGCAAAGGAATGATACGACAACGAACATTACGAAACTCGATCAAGGCGACAGGTGTCGGCTTGCACACAGGCGAGAAGGTGTTGCTGACACTGTCTCCTGCGCCTGTGGACACGGGTATTGTATTTCGTCGCACTGACCTGAACCCCGCAGCCGAGATCCCCGCTCGAGCTGACCTGGTCGGTGAGACGACGTTGTCGACTTGTCTCATTCATGGAGAAGCCCGCGTCTCCACGATCGAACACCTGCTCTCTGCCATGGCAGGCTTGGGTGTTGATAATGCGTATGTGGATGTGACCGCCCCTGAAATCCCCATCATGGACGGTAGCGCGGCTCCCTTTGTCTTCCTGCTTCAGAGCGCCGGTATTGTTGAGCAACACGCGCCCAAGAAGTTTATTCGCGTGAAGCGAGAGGTCACCGTCACTGACGGTGACAAGAAAGCGACTTTCCTACCGATGGAAGGCTTCAAAATTTCCTTTGGAATCGATTTTGATCACCCGGT
>WTJR01000092.1:8984-13826 GCA_011524755.1 Halieaceae bacterium
TTCGAAGACATCGAAGATGCGCCAATTTCATACCAGCAACCGTTCCTTACCTACGCTCCCGCTTAATCGCGCCGTAGTTCACAGTCGTCACATCTCCGCTTTCACAGGGCCTGTAACTCTGGCATAGTGGCGCCATCGAAATAGACGTCTGCAACACCTGTGAAATTCATTCTGATCAACAATGAGGGACCCTCGAAAACCGTCGAAATTGGACGGTGGACGCGCGTGGTTGTCTCGGCGTTTTTGATCGGATTACCCGTCTCGCTGGCGGGGCTCAGTTATGAGTTCGGTATGAAGAAAGGTGTGGCGAGAGCGCAAGCCGCCGAGGAAACTCTGGCAGCTGAGGAAGCGCGCGAGCGCGCAGAAGCGCTGGCGGATATGGCGGTAGAGGCCGAGCGTCGACTCGAGTCCATGACACTACTACTTGCTGAGCTGCAGAGTCGGGTAACCCGGCTCGATGCGGTCGGTATGAACCTGACTCAAAGCGCAGGGCTTGAGCCCGGCGAGTTCAACTTTGATATGGCGCCCGCCCTCGGTGGTCCGTTGATGACCTCGCAGGAAGATGCGCGTGAGCTCATTCCGGCGCTCGAAGGTGAGCTGTTTGCCTTGAGCACAGCGCTTGACGATCGTGAAGTTCAGCTCGATATCCTGTCTGAGCTTATCCAAGGCGAGCAGGTCAAGAGCGACGCAACACCGTCGGGTCGCCCCATTTTGTCAGGCTGGCTGTCGTCGCGTTACGGGACGCGGATTGATCCGTTCAGTGGTAAGAAGGCGTGGCATGAAGGCGTCGATTTTGCCGGTAAAGCTGGCTCAGACATTGTCGCTGTTGCCAGCGGCGTCGTCAGCTGGAGCGGTGAACGCTATGGCTACGGCAAGATGGTTGAAGTTGCCCATGGTGATGGTGTCATCACCCGGTATGCACACAACCAAGAGAATCTCGTCAAAGTGGGCGATATGGTGCGTCGTGGCGACGTTGTTGCTCTCATGGGGAACAGCGGTCGCTCTACCGGCCCACACGTCCACTTTGAAGTTCACAAAAACGGCCGTCCGGTCGACCCTGCCAGCTATTTACGGCGCACGCCTAACTAAGGTCGCTCATGATCTCCGGTGATGTTCACCGATTCCATTGAAGGCGCAGACTGCGCAAGACCCTAACACTTAGTATTGGAAACACCATGGCAAATCCGCTGAAGATGATATTCGGCTCGCGAAACGATCGTGTTTTGCGGCGGATCAAGAAAACAGTCAAAAAGATCAACGCGCTTGAAGAAGACATGCAGGCGCTCGACAACGACGCGTTACGGGCAAAGACTCAGGAGTTTCGCGATCGCTACCAGGCGGGCGAGTCACTCGATGATTTGCTGCCGGAAGCGTTCGCTGTTGTGCGCGAGGGTGGTGTCCGCGCCATGGGGATGCGCCATTTTGACGTTCAGTTAATCGGTGGTGTTGTACTTCACGAAGGTAATGTTGCGGAGATGCGAACCGGTGAAGGCAAAACGCTGGTTGCCACACTGCCCGCGTATCTCAACGCCTTATCTGGCAACAGTGTTCATCTGATTACCGTTAACGATTATCTCGCGTCTCGTGATGCGGCGTGGATGGGCAAGCTTTACAACTTCCTTGGCCTTGAGGTCGGTGTGGTGAAGGCAGGCCAGTCACAAGAAGAAAAGCGCACCGCTTACTCGGCGGATATCGTCTACGGCACGAACAACGAGTTCGGCTTTGATTACCTTCGCGACAATATGGCCTTCAGCATGGCGGACAAGATGCAAGGGCAGCTGGCCTTTGCCATTGTCGACGAGGTGGACTCGATTCTGATCGATGAAGCGCGGACGCCACTCATTATCTCGGGTGCAGCTGAAGATAGCTCTGAGCTTTACCGCAAGATCAATAAGCTCATCCCCAAGCTCTCGCCCCGAAGTGGTGAAGAAGCCGAGGACGGTGCCTTTGTTATTGACGAGAAACAGCGAACGGTAGAGTTGACCGAAGACGGGCACGAGCAGATCGAGACCATGTTGATCGATGAGGGGCTGCTTGCATCCGATGATTCGCTCTATGCGTCAACGAACCTAGGCTTGTTACACCACGTTAATGCCGCGCTTCGCGCTCACAATCTGTTTAACCGCAACGTCGAGTACATCGTACAAAACGGCCAGGTGGTTCTGATTGACGAGCACACCGGTCGGACCATGCCGGGACGCCGTCTGTCCGAGGGTCTTCATCAGGCCATCGAAGCCAAGGAGAACGTGAACATTCAGGCCGAGAGTCAGACCATGGCCTCGACCACTTTCCAGAATTACTTCCGCCTCTACGACAAGTTGAGTGGTATGACGGGTACAGCGGACACCGAAGCCTTCGAGTTCCGCCAAATTTATGGCCTTGAGTGTGTGGTTATTCCCACCAACATCCCGATGAAGCGTAAGGACATGAACGACCTGGTCTTCATGTCGAAAGAGGAGAAGCTCGAGGCGATCGTCGAGGAGACCCGCCGAATTATCGAGAACAAAGCGCCTGTCTTGGTGGGTACGGCGTCGGTTGAGACCTCTGAGGAACTCTCGGAGTACTTCAAGCAGGCGGGTATCGAGCACAAGGTGCTGAACGCGAAGTACCACGAGCAGGAAGCAGAGATTATTGCTCAGGCCGGGCGGCCGGGCGTCGTCACCATCGCTACCAATATGGCGGGTCGCGGTACCGATATTGTGCTGGGCGGCAATCTTGAGGCCGAGCTTGCAGGACTCGATGACGAGGCGGCTCAGGAAGCAGCGCGCGCGGCATGGGAAGAGCGTCATCAAGCCGTCCTCGATGCCGGTGGTCTTCACATCGTGGGTACCGAGCGTCACGAGTCACGCCGGATTGATAACCAGCTCCGCGGTCGTGCAGGGCGTCAGGGTGACCCTGGTGCATCGCGCTTTTACATATCGCTCGACGACAACTTGATGCGCATCTTCATGGGCAACATGGCCGGCATTATGCAGAAGGTCGGCATGGAGCGTGGTGAAGCGATCGAAAGCGGCATGGTGACCAACTCGATCGAGCGTGCGCAGCGTAAGGTTGAGGGACGTAACTTCGATATTCGTAAGCAGTTGCTCGAATACGATGACGTTGCGAATGACCAGCGCCAGATTATCTACTCACAGCGTGACCAATTACTGGATGAGGACGATGTTGCGGAGATGATCACGAATATCCGCGCGGACGTTATCCACACCGGTATCGATCGCTTCATCCCACCGATGAGTGTTGAAGAGCAGTGGGATATCCCGGGGCTTGAGCAGTACCTCAAAACCGAGTTTGCGCAGGAGCTTCCTGTGGCTAGCTGGTTGGAGGAAGACACCAACCTTCACGAGGAGACGCTGCGCGAGCGCATCATTGGGTCGGTGCAATCAACCTATGACGAGAAGGGCTCGCTCATTGGTGATGCCATGCGCCAGATTGAGAAGCAGGTCATGCTGCAGGTGCTGGATGGACTGTGGAAGGAGCATCTCCAAACTATGGATCAGCTCCGACAGGGCATTCACTTGCGCGCCTACGCCAACAAGAACCCCAAGCAGGAGTACAAACGTGAGGCCTTCGAGTTATTCGAGGCATTACTCGAGCGTTTGAAGCAAGAAGTGGTGCGTATCCTGAGTCACCTTCAGATCAAGCGGCAGGATGAGGCAGAGCTGATTGAGCAAAAGCGTCGCGAAGAAGCGGAGCGACAGCAGTTAGCCTTCCAGCACGCGCAGGCGTCGGCATTGCCAGAGGCTGAACAGGAATCAGGCCAGCCGGCAGAGGCACCACAGCAACCGATGGTGCGTGATGCACCCAAGGTAGGTCGTAATGATCCGTGTCCCTGTGGCAGTGGTAAGAAGTACAAGCAGTGTCACGGAGCGCTTAACTAAGTATGAGCGAGTTTTCTATCCCGGGCGTTCGGCTCGGGGTTGCGCAAGCGGGCATCAAATATGAAGGCCGCGATGATCTGACGCTGATCGAGATCGCCGAGGGAAGTTCGACGGCGGCGGTCTTTACCTTAAATGCGTTTCGCGCGGCACCTGTGGTGGTCGCGGAGCGCAATAACGCCAGTCAGGATGCGCGTTACATCCTGATCAATTCAGGTAATGCCAATGCCGGTACCGGTAAGCCCGGCATGGACGCCTGTGAGGCGAGCTGCGCAGCGGTTGCCAAACTGACGAACCACTTTCCAAATCGTGTACTGCCTTTCTCCACCGGAGTGATTGGTGAGCTACTGCCAGTAGACAAGATTGAAGCTGCTTTACCTGCGGCCATGTCTGACTTGTCCGAGGCAAATTGGGCGCGTGCCGCTCGGGCCATCATGACTACTGATACTCGGCCAAAACTGCGAGTCAAAACGGTTGAGGTGAATGGCCAATCCTGCCGGATCGTGGGGATGAGCAAAGGTTCTGGGATGATTCAGCCCAATATGGCAACGATGCTGGGTTTCATCGCAACAGATGCATCCATTCCACCAGTAATGCTCGACGGCATGTTGCGCGCTGCCGTCAATCTCAGCTTTAACCGGATTACGGTCGATGGCGACACCAGTACGAATGACGCGGTAACCCTAACCGCGACAGGTCAGTCTGATGTCGTTATTTCTTCGATTGCGACAGAGGCGGCTCAGGCCTTCCAACTAGCATTGACCTCCCTTGCAACGGAGCTTGCACAGGACATTGTGCGAGACGGGGAGGGTGCAACGAAGTTTGTTGCGATTGACGTCTCAGGTGCAACCAGTATTGCAGAGGCGGATTCGGTAGCGCGGACAGTCGCGCATTCTCCCTTGGTGAAAACAGCGCTTTTTGCCTCAGACCCGAACTGGGGGCGCATCCTCGCAGCCATTGGACG
>WTJR01000121.1 GCA_011524755.1 Halieaceae bacterium
TTGCCTGTCCTGCGGAAGCCGTTTGGGGTTTGTCCTGTGACCCATGGAATCTGTCCGCGGTCGCGTTTCTCTGTGAGATGAAGCAGCGGGCGCTGTCTAAGGGTGTCATTGTGGCCAGTGGCGATGTGTCGCATTTCGGTCCATTGCTCGATGCCTTAGATGATGATGAGCGCAGTCGCGTGCTGTCCTCATGGCCCGGGCCCGTGACTTGGCTGGTCCCAAACCGCGGTTATTTCCCTTCTTGGGTCACTGGAGAGAGCAACGAGGTCGCAATACGTGTAACCTCTGCACCAGCTTTGTCCAGTTTGTGTCGCGAATTGGACAGTCCGGTGGTGACAACTAGTGCCAACTGGGCGGGCGCGCAGCCGGCGAAGCACCTCTTTCAGGTGCGGCGATACTTCGGCTCGGAGATTGCGGTGGTGCCCGGTGACGTGGATCTGGCCGGTAAACCATCCACGATAAAACGAATAAAAACAGGCGAAGTGTTGCGATAAACATCGCCTAGATCAGGGGAAGGCTATGGATTTGCCGGCGGTAGAGCAGTACTTGAAGGGTCTGCAACAGTCGATTTGTGATGAGTTGAGTGCCATCGATGGTTCCGCGCAATTTGAAACAGAGTCCTGGGACCGACCTGAAGGTGGCGGTGGCATTAGCCGTGTACTGGCTGATGGGAAAGTCTTCGAAAAAGGGGGCGTCAATTTCTCGTATGTAGAAGGCGGTCAGATGCCGGGTAGTGCCACTCAACATCGACCCGAACTTGCGGGCCGCAGTTTCAAAGCAATGGGCGTCTCGCTCGTGATGCATCCACAAAACCCCTATGTACCTACATCGCATGCCAACGTCCGGTGTTTTGTCGCTGAAAAAGAGGGTGAAGCGCCCGTTTGGTGGATGGGTGGTGGCTTTGATTTAACCCCCTACTACGGCTCGCAGGAAGACGCTGTGCACTGGCACCAAACCGCCAAGGAGGCCTGTGAGCCTTTCGGCGATGGCGTGTACCCCAAATACAAAGCCTGGTGCGACGATTACTTTTTCTTACCGCATCGTAATGAGCCCCGGGGCATTGGCGGGCTGTTTTATGACGACCTGAATGAGTGGGGTTTTGAGAAGACTTTCGGCTTTATGCAGGCCGTTGGCAACGCCTATTTGAAGGCTTACGTACCCATTGTGCACAGAAACAAGGACAAGGCGTTCGGCGAGCGTGAGCGGCAATGGCAGCTATATCGTCGCGGACGCTACGTGGAGTTCAATTTGGTTTTCGATAGAGGCACCTTGTTTGGCCTTCAATCAAACGGTCGAACGGAAGCTATTCTGATGTCTCTGCCACCGCTAGTTCGCTGGGAGTACGGCCTGACGCCAGAGGCGGGCACGCCCGAAGCAGAACTTTTAGATTATTACCTCAAGCCGCGTGACTGGGTGTGAGATACTGAGTTTAGGGGTGCGCAAAAACCTCTATCTATTATTCGTTTCGACCCCTTGCACTTGGAGCACCACATGAGGCGGTTCGCCGTACTGGGCAATCCTATCGAGCACAGCAAGTCGCCGGAAATTCACCGCGCGTTTGCCGAGAGCTGTCGGCATGAGATCGACTATCAGAAGGTGCTGGTTGAGGCGGGTGACTTTGATCGTGTAGTCACTGAATTTTTTGCAAGTGGTGGTATCGGATTGAATGTGACTGCCCCGTTCAAAGGCGAAGCCTTCGCAGTGGCCGAAGTTCATACTGAAGATGCTGTTGATGCCAAAGCCGTGAACACCCTCTGGCGTGATGATGACGGGCGCGTCTGTGGCCACACGACCGACGGTAGCGGCTTGGCTCGTGACCTTGAAGTGAACTTGGGGTGGCAGTTGGCTGGAGCCAATATTTTGTTTCTGGGTGCTGGCGGTGCCATGCGCGGCATTCTTGGTCCGCTCTGCGATCGTGCCCCAGCATCCATTCATGTAGCCAACCGCACACCTGAACGAGCTCAAGATCTGGTGGCTCTTTTTGACGGCAGAGGTTCACTGACTGCGGGGAGTTTGACGGCAATACCTGACAGGGAATGGAGCGTTGTAATCAACGGCTTGAGTAGCGGTTGGGCCGGTGATTTCCCTGACCTGAATATTCCAACGATCTCCAGCAGTGCCTCAGCCTACGATCTGATCTACAGCGACAAACCCACTCCCTTTATGACCTGGGCGGCTGCCCGAGGGTTTCAGCAGGTCACTGATGGTCTCGGCATGCTGGTTGAGCAGGCTGCAGATAGCTACCACATATGGAATGGTGAGCGCCCATCAACAAGCCACGTTTTGGCGATGTTACGACCCTAGCGCCCGCTACTTTCTTGGCGACTCGTCGAGAAAACGGTTTTTCAACTTTACGTAGTTCTGCGCGGAATAACTGAGAAACGAGCGCTCTCGCTCGGTGATTTCTCGCATGGGCTTTGCGGGTGACCCGGCATAGAGCCAGCCGCTTTTGAGTGTTTTGCCGGGCGTGACGAGACTTCCTGCGCCGATCATCACCTCGTCTTCAACGGTGACGCCGTCCATCACGATGGAGCCAATCCCCACAAGGACGCGGTTACCAATGGTGCAACCATGTAATACGACGCTATGCCCTACCGTGACATCGTCACCGATGGTGAGCGGCCAACCCGCTTCACTGAAGTCGCCGGCATGTGTGATATGTAGAACCGAATTGTCTTGAATGTTAGTTCGGTGCCCAATGCGAATCCGGTGCATGTCAGCACGGATTGCACATTGCGGCCACACGCTAACATCGTCGCCCATAACCAGATCACCCAGAACGACAGCACTAGGATCTATCATCACCCGCTCGCCAAGCGATGGGGTCATGCCGTCGTATGACCGAATATTGTCGGGGCCGTGATAGCTTGGTTTGGACATCTTTACCTGCTCGTATTCCGTATCGCTGATAACCTTGGCACGGTCGTCATGCGACATTCAACTGCTAAACGAGATGAACTACGAACATCATGTCCAACGAAGCAACCCCACAGGCACCTAGAAGACCGCGTTTTATTGCAGGTGCAATCTGCCCCTCCTGCAAGGCCATGGATCGGCTGGTGGTCGATATGGAAACCGACGAGCGGTCCTGCATTGAGTGTGGATTTAAAGAGAAAAGACCTCAGCAAGTTGCAGAAGAACCCACCACTCGCGTGACCCGCGGGAGTGCCCGTTTGGTAGAAACAGTCGCTGAACCTGTACGGTTGATGTCACCAGACCTCGATAAGGACTAAATTACTGTTAATAAATGCACGGTATTTGTCTAAGAAACGTGTTTCCGCTGTGAATCCAATTTGACTTCGTTATAATCGCGCGGCTTAGAAAAAGCGGGGCCCAACCACGGGGGCGGGGCCACTCTACCGCGATTATGGGGAAGAAAAGATGCTAAACGCACGCGCACTTGCCGCGACGGCGCTCCTGCCGCTCGCTGCCAATGCACAAAACCAG
>WTJR01000174.1 GCA_011524755.1 Halieaceae bacterium
CCGGTAACCTGGGCCGAGACCTATCAATCGCTGTTCGCTGCCATTCGAATGGAAAAGCTCATGGTGAGTGTTCTTTTGTCAGCCCTGATAGCCGTTGCAGCGTTCAGTGTTATTTCTTCGCTCACAATGTCAGTGGCCGAGAAGCGCTCGGATATTGCCTCCCTGCGGGTGCTGGGCTTAACGCCTGCAAACATTCGGGCGGTGTTTATGCTGCACGGGTTATACCTGGCACTACTCGGGATTGCTGTAGGTCTAGTACTGGGGCTCGTTGTGACGACCAATCTTGAAGCGTTCATGCGGGTATTGGATACGGTATTTGGGTGGACGCTGTTTGACCCCGATGTCTATTACATTGGCGGGCTGCCTACCGATCTGCAGTGGCGTGACGTTGCCTACATCCTGATAGGTTCTTTGGTTCTTAGTCTCATTGCAGCGGTGTATCCCGCGCATCGTGCAAGTAAGATCTCACCTGTGCTGGCGCTGGATGGATTGGAGGCTGCATGAGTATTTTATCGGCGGTAGGTATTTCAAAACGGTACGACTCAGCTGCTGGCAGCGTCTCAGTACTTAATGATCTTAATTTTGAGCTCAATGCCGGTGATCGTGTTGCCATCGTTGGCGCCTCGGGAGCAGGTAAATCGACGCTTTTAAACGTACTGGGTGGGTTGGATAGAGCGACATCAGGAAAAGTACTTCTGGGCGACAAAGACCTTACGAGCCTCGACGAGCGAGCCTTGTGCAATTGGAGAAACAAGAACCTTGGTTTCGTGTTTCAGTTCCACCACCTCATGCCTGAATTTTCCGCACTAGAGGCCGTAGCGATGCCCGCTCAAATTGCCGGAAAATCCGCTAAAGATGCGCTTGTTATGGCGGAGGAGCTACTTGTTGCGCTAGGTCTGTCGGAGCGGCTACATCACCGACCAAGCCGTCTCTCGGGTGGCGAAAAACAGCGTGTTGCCATTGGTAGGGCGCTAATCAATCGCCCTCTGTGCCTTCTAATGGACGAGCCTACGGGTAATTTAGACCCCAAGACAGCGGAGTCCGTTATGCGACTGATGCATGATGTTGTCTTCGAGGACACCGGTTTTGTGATTGTCACTCACGATCCTGTGATCGCTGAAAGTACGGATCGACAGTATGAGCTGTCTAACGGTCAGCTAATCGAGCGTGTCTGACTGATGCGGCGTCTTCATTGGGATATTGCGGTGCGTCAGGCATACGATCCCGGACACGGCTTATCCGCGTTTCTATCGCGACTGTCCGTTTTCGGCATGGTCATTGCCATTTCACTTCTCTTGGCTGCGCTATCGGTTATGAATGGGTTTGAACGCGAGATGCGCGTTCGGATACTGAATTTGGTGCCGCACGTCACCATACGCGGTTTTGCCGCCGAGACAGATTGGGCCCAGGTACAGGCCGATTTGGCGCAATTGGAGAGCGTAACCCGACAGAACCGCTTTACGGACATCGATGCTCTGTTGGTCGCTCAGGGCAATGCACACGTTACTCGCTTAACCATTGCTGAAAACGGCGCACTTAAGCCCTACAAGGAGTATCTGCGACCGACAGTGGATTCATTAGGTTCCCGAGAGCTTGTGATCGGCGCTCACCTAGCAGCCACACTTGGACTAACGGTTGGGGACAGCGTATCCGCGTTATTCTCTTCCGGTGGTTATCAGAACACTCTTCGGCCCGGAACACTGCGGATCGTTTCTTTACTCGCATCTGATACTGAAATAGACCATGTTTTTTCAATGACGGGTCAAGGGTCCGTTGAGATTGATGAGTCGTCTCAGGGCAGTGCACTTGCACTGAATCTCATTGACCCTCTTGAGGCACCCCAGCTAGCGCGATATCTGCGCCAGACACTCCCGCCCGCCTTTTGGGTGACCGATTGGACGGCGGCGCAGGGCAATTTATATCAGGCCATTCAGTTGTCACGACAGATCGTTGCGCTGATGTTGGCCTCGCTGTTGATTATTGCCATGTTTAACGTAGTCACTTCGCTTGTGCTCGTGGTCTCAGACCGACGTGCGCCATCGTCCATGCTTAGAGCCATAGGCTTCACCTCGAGCGATATTGCTCAGATATTTGTCATTCAGGGCACGATGATCGGTGTCGGTGGTGCGGTCTTGGGTGCTGGATTGGGCTTGTTACTGGCGTTGGTAACGCCTTCGCTTGTGCAGTTCATTGAGTTGGGGACGGGGAGTCCATTGCTGGATACTGCCGTGTATCCGCTGGCCTATGTCCCAGTCGACATTCGGTTGGAAGACTTCCTGTTGGTCCCGGGAGTGGCTTTGGTGCTTTCGATTGTGTCTTGCTCTCTGCCCGCCTTTGCAGCAGCGAGATTGCCCATAACCGAAGGATTGCGAGAATCGCGTTAGCGGGGATTGCTATTTCTCTCGCTTTTTTCCAGCGCTTTTCTCTCACGACGCCGGCGTGCTCTCTCCGAAATTCGCTGCGCAATACGCAATCGCCATAGACCGTCGGCAATGAAATAGCCGAAAAAGGCAACGAGGACACCCATAACAAAACAGCCCACGAGGAAGGAGGGCCAGATACTAAGTAACTCTGGGCTCGTGGGATCAAGCCAGTCAACGGCGCTGGCATCAATGACAGGTGCATTAAGCAAAGCGCTACCCAAGAGATAGGCTGCAAGGTAAATCACCGGCATCGTCAACGGATTAGTGATGAAAATGAGTGAAAAAGCCAAAGGCACGTTGGCGCCAACTCTGATCGCTACAAAAACCGCAACGATCATCTGACCTGGAAGCGGCACCATCGAGCAGAAAAGGCCAATCGCCGTAGCACGTGCGATAGAGGTTCGACTGATATGCCAAAGTTCGTGTCGATCGAACAGATCTCGAAACATACCCAGCCCCTTAACATCCCTGAGGCGTGCTGGTGTGGGTAGAAATTTTCTGAGTGACCGCTTGGGCATAGTTACCGCTAAATTATTTTTATACAGACCTTTATCCGCTTATTTCAGCTCATAGGGGCCTGCTGTTCTTCCAACTTACTCGGACTGATCACAGTCTTCGATATATACGACAAGTATGGAGGGGATGGCTTAAGTCCGCAAAGCACTAATAAGGTAATTTGTGACCGTCGTAGGTGCTTTTCGCTCGTATTTGACGTGGAAGGAAAGTGCTAAAGACCCGAAACTGAGTCTGCACTGAAGATATATCTCGTCCAGCCGTCTGCCCCACGGTGTGCAAACGGGGCCCTTCTCAAATACCGGCTTGGCTCGATAGGTGAGGTGGGTATACTCAAGGCAGTAGTCTGGGGAAAACACTATGATCGATCTTCTCGTCGCCGGCGGATGGGTTATGCCGCTGATCGTTGCGTGCTCTGTGGTCGCGTTAAGTATCAGTATTGAGCGATACATTGCGCTCGACCGCTCCAAAGTAGCACCACCGC
>WTJR01000181.1 GCA_011524755.1 Halieaceae bacterium
ATCTTAGCCAGAGCCCGGGATGAGGGTGTGGACATTCATGCCTATTTGGCGGTGGCGTTCGAGTGTCCTTACGAAGGCAAAGTTAGCCCGCAAGTGGTCCTCGAGCAGGCGAGTGAATTAATGCGCAACAACCCGGCGCGCTTGGTTATCGCCGACACAATTGGTGCGGCAAATCCGCGAGACGTTAAGGCGATGATGACCGAGCTGGTGACACAGTTTGGAGCGGAACGGCTGGGTTGCCACTTTCATGACACGCGTGCCATGGGTCTTGCCAATGTGTTTGCTGCACTTGAAGCGGGTGTTAGGCAGTTTGATAGCTCGGCAGGTGGCTTAGGTGGTTGTCCTTTTGCCCCCGGCGCAAAAGGTAATGTGGCAACAGAAGACGTTGTCATGATGTGTGAGAGTTCGGGGTTTTCGACGGGTATCGACATGGAGGCGCTACTGGAAAGTGTGTCGTGCCTAACCCGAATGATGGGCTCACAGCAGGGTGGGCGTGCACACTATTGGTTGACTAATAACTGGCAGAAATTTGCGAACTAGACAGGAAAAAAGAGGGCGTAACACATGACATATCGTCTTGGCGTCGATGTTGGGGGAACGTTTACCGACTTCCTATTACTAAACGAGGATACGGGTGAGACCAAAACCGCGAAGGTGCCGTCTACACCCGAGGATTCATCCATTGGAGTTCTAAACGGAGTCGCTAAGATTTGTGACTCTTCGGGCATTGACCCTGCTGATATCAAGCTGGTGATGCACGGTACTACCGTGGCAACCAATGCGGTGCTGACAGGCCGCGGCGCCAAGGTGGGACTGATCACCACATCCGGTTTTGAAGATACCTTGCAAGTGGCTCGCTCATTTTGTCCTGGTGGACTTGGTGGTTGGGTTACCTTCGTAAAGAAACCCTTGCTTGCGCCACTCGAGCTCACCATCGGTGCCGTAGAGCGAATTGCGGCCGATGGATCGGTTGTGGCCGCGCTCGACGAGGCAGCACTGCGGGAGTCGCTTAAAACCGGGATGTCTGACGACATTGAGGCGTTGACTATTTGTTTTATCAATGCCTATATCAACGGAGAGCATGAGCGCCGCGCCCGCGATATTGCACAAGAATTTTTCCCCAATATACCCATCTCGATTTCGAGCGAAGTTGTCCCAGAAATGCAGGAGTACGAGCGCACCGAAACGACCGTCGTGAACAGTTACGTTCGCCCCGAGGTGGCGCGTTACGTGAACAATCTACAAGGCGCCTTAAATGAGCGTTTGGGTGAGGACACACAGCTTTCCATTCTTCGCTCTGACGGCGGACTGGCATCGAGTCGAGCTGCGGCTGAGTCGCCGGTTAATCTTTTGATGTCGGGGCCCGCTGGAGGCGTGACAGGTGCGCTGTTTTTCTGCACCAAGGCAGGGTTCAGCAATATTTTAACCTTCGATATGGGTGGTACCTCCACCGACGTGGCGCTGATTCAAAATGGTCGCGCCCGCGTTCGTCGTGAGACGTTTGTTGGCGATGTGCGTGTTCGCGCGCCATCGGTTGACGTTCGTACTGTAGGAGCGGGTGGCGGTTCCATCGCTTTTGTTCCGGAGTTGACCAAAGCCTTGCGGGTGGGGCCTGAGTCGGCGGGTGCGGTACCCGGTCCTGCCTGTTACATGAAGGGGGGCGAGGCGCCCACGGTGTGTGACGCAAACGTGGTCCTTGGTTATCTACCGTCCGATGTGCAGCTTGGTGGTGATATGCAGATCAACCGCGATGCGTCGGTTGCAGCAGTACAGAGTGTTGCTGACGCCATGGGCGTTGATCTAATGGCTGCCGCTGAAGGGATTATCAAGATCGTCAACGAATCGATGTTTGGTGCGCTACGACTTGTGTCAGTCGAGCAGGGGTATGATCCGCGGGACTTCGCATTGGTCGGGTTTGGCGGTGCGGGGCCGTTACACGCTAACGCACTCGGCATCCTGACCGAAGCATGGCCTGTCATCGTGCCTCCAGGGCCAGGGGTGCTCTGTGCTTACGGTGATGCGACCACCAGAGTTCAAGATGAGGCCGCGCGAACCTACATTACGATGGCATCGGATCTGACAACCGAAAAGCTCGCCGATGACCTTCTCAGCCTCAAGGCGCGTGCCAGTGAATCACTCATCGAGGATGGCATTGCGGAGGACCGTTTAGAGGTCACTTATCAAGCAGACCTCCGATACGCAGGGCAGGCATTCCAGATTACGGTTGAATTTACGGAGGCGGAACTCCGTGAAAAAGGCGTTGCCGTGCTGACCGATCAGTTTGATGCAGAACATGAGCAGTTGTTCACCTTCAAGCTGGGTGACGGGCACGAAATCTTAATGATTCGGGCCGTTGTAGGCGCCTCCGTCACATTGAAGGCCGATATATCGATTCCCAAAGGGTCGGGTGATATCAGCGGTGCGCTGATTCATCAGAGTCAATTCTTCTACGAGGGCGATTGGCACGATGCTGGCATCTACGATCGTGGTCGCCTTGGAGCAGAGGACGTAGTGGCGGGCCCAGCGATTGTTTCCGAGATGGACTCAACGACGGTCGTTTTGCCGGGATATTCAGCAACTGTAGACACGGTGGGCAACTTGCTCATCCAACCTGCGTAATCGGGGAGACTTATCATGACTGCAACGATTATTCAGACCAATAACCAAGCACTTCAGTCCGTCGAGGTTGACGGTGTAACGGTCGATTTGATTGAAAACGCGCTACGTAATGCGCGAGAGGAGATGGATGCGGTTCTGTTCCGAACCGCCATGTCACCAGGGATCCGCGAGCAGGGCGATTGCTTTCCGATGATTGCCAATGTCGAAGGAAAGATGGTGGTTGGTCAGTTTGGTTCTTTCATCGGCCCCTTTTTGAGTGCGTATGACGCGGAGATCGAAGAGGGAGACATTATTCTCACCAATGATCCCTACCTCTGTAATGCAGCGGTTTCCCACCTGCCTGATTGGGTGGTCTTAGTCCCGATTTTTAGAGATGGTCGTCATATTGCCTGGTCCGCTATGTTCGGCCACATGTCTGACAACGGTGGGATGGTTCCCGGCTCGATCCCGATCGAGGCGACAACGATCTTTCAGGAAGGCATCCGCATTCCGCCTACCAAGCTCTACAAGAAGGGCGTACTGCAAGAAGATCTCTTGGAGCTGATTCTGCACAACGTGCGGACGCCGCAATGGAACCGATTCGATTTAAATGCCCTGGTTGCTGCGTGTAACACCGCCGCGAAGCGCGTTGTAGAACTGGCCGAGCGCTTTGGTGATGATGTTTTGTATTCAACCATGGATACGATGCTTCAGCGTAATCACGATGCCATGAAGCACATCATTGGGATGTTCATTCCAGAGGAGCCTCGCGAGTTTGAGGACTACATTTGCGATGACGGCATGGGCATGGGTCC
>WTJR01000207.1:0-2349 GCA_011524755.1 Halieaceae bacterium
GTCTCAGAGTGCGACTTACCTTCCATGTAGACCTTCGCAAGAATCTGCGCCTGATCCTGGGGAAGGTCACTCATCAGCTCCCGAACACGAACAGCGCCTCGCGATGCATGAAGGGCCATCGTTGGCTCATCGCCCTCGAGCTCAAATCCGACGTCCTCAGCTTCGAGCTGCGTATCAAACTTCTGAAGTCGTCGGAACATATCGGTCCGACAGTTTCTCGCAATGGTGTAAACCCAGGTACTAGCAGCCGCTTTCTCTGGATTAAAGCCAGCAGCTTTCTGCCATACCTTCAGCATCACCTCTTGAACCAACTCATCGGCGTGCGCTGCTGATAGCGAGGAGCCCGAGAGTGCAAAGGCCTTAATAAGAGGAGCAAAGTGCGAAAAAAACTTCGCAAATGCGGCGCGATCGCGATGTTCTGCGATTCTGACAACGCATTGGCTCCACTCATCCGTTCGGCGCCCCTCGGGAACCGACCAAGCAGAGGTCGCGGGTTGTCCGCGTGCGCCTTCTCCCTGCTTGTCTACCATCCAGCACTCTCCTTTGAGCGTATCTCCCCACAGAATACACAAATCTAATAAACTTGACACCTTAATGTGTATATTAAAACTTACATATTGACCATTATTCCGGTAATTATTCGGAGTGCGGTATCGACGCGGTTTTGAGGTAAAACAATGGCCACAGCCATTATTGGTACAGGAATTTCAGGTCTTGGATGCGCCTATCGCTTGGCGCAAGCAGGCGAGCCTGTTGTTGTCTTTGAAGCGGCAGACAGGGTCGGCGGCCATACGGCCACCAAGCAAGTGTCGGTTTCCAGCGGCGATTACGCGGTTGATACCGGATTTATTGTGTACAACGACTGGACATACCCTGAGTTCATTTCACTCATGGACGAGTTGGGGGTCACAAATCAACCGACCTCAATGGGGTTCTCTGTTTCCGATGACATCACCGGCCTCGAGTACGCTGGCAATAACCTGAACACCTTGTTTGCACAACGTCGGAACCTTCTCTCGCCTAAATTTGTTGGGATGGTCAGAGACATTCTTCGGTTCAACAAAGTAGCAGTGGAAGACCTCGAAGCTGGCAGGCTGCGCAGCGGCGAGACGCTGCAGGACTATCTAGAGCGGCACGGCTTCAATGAGTTCTTCCGACGCAACTACCTTATCAGCATGGCATCAGCCATCTGGTCTGCAAACTTCGAGGAAAGCCTGAACTTTCCCGCAGAATTTTTTGTTCGATTTTTCAAGAACCACGGTCTATTACAGGTCAAAAATCGACCTCAATGGCGAGTGTTACGCGGCGGCAGCCAAAGTTACTTGGCGCCCCTGTGTGCGCCGTTTGAGAAGAATATTCGCACCCACTGCGCAGTGACCGCCGTCGTGCGTGAGGAGGGTCAGTCCCCCAGATTACGGACACATCAGGCTGAAGAGCTGAGCTTTGATGACATCGTCATTGCGACACACGCGGATCAGGCAATGGCCATGCTTAGTGACATCGATGACACCGAATCATCTGTGCTAAGCGAACTCCCCTACTCTGAGAATGAAGTTGTGCTGCACACCGACACACGTTTGCTACCGAGGAAGCGCCTCGCGTGGTCGAGCTGGAACTATCGGCTACGTGAGTCGAACAGCCAAGCAACGCTGACTTACAACATGAATATTCTTCAAGGGATCAACTCCCCAGAAACCTTCTGCGTAACGCTTAACGACACTGACGCAATTGACCCGAGCACGATCTTGGGCGAGTACCGATACGCGCATCCGCAGTTCACCATTAAAGGCATCGCCGCTCAGCAACGCTGGCCTGAAATCAATGGCCCGCGAAACACGTGGTTCTGTGGCGCCTACTGGCGCAACGGTTTTCACGAGGACGGTCTTTTCAGCGGCAATCGTGTCGCCGACGCCATCATCAAGAAGCGGGGCCTCCAGTGAATTCAGCGTTCTATGTGGGTCGACTGGCGCACGCGCGAACGACACCTAAACCTCATCGGTTCAGTTATCGGGTATTCATGCCCTTCGTTGATGTCGAGAAAATAAGCGACATTACCCACCGAGCCATAGGCTGGGGTTCACGACGTTTGGCGCCAGCGCGCTTTATCCGCAGCGACTTCATTGGCGACGAAAAACTCACTGTGGCAGAGGCCGTCAAACAGCGTATTTTCGAAGAGACAAACCAGCACTTCGAGGGACGGATTTTTCTGCTCGCCAATTGGCGATATTTCGGGCTTCAGAATAATCCGATCGCCTGTTATTTCTGCAAAGGCACGTTAAGTGAACGACTCGAATTCATTGTCGCCGAGGTCACCAATACGCCCTGGGGTGAAAGGCATAGCTACGTCCT
>WTJR01000207.1:2449-5636 GCA_011524755.1 Halieaceae bacterium
TTGAGACAGCCAAAGTCACAGCAGGTATTTATTGGCAGGCACTCGTCCTATTTCTGCGGCGTGTGCCTCTCTTCGCTCATCCAAAGAATAACTCTATTAGTTAAGTAGGAATGTCTTATGACCACACGTCAGGTAGATGTTAAACACATTGAAAAATTGCCCTCGGTAAAGTCATGGCGCAGCACTGAACTCACAAAACGTCTGGTGTTCAAGCTCTTCAGCGGTCTGCGGCATGGTGAGCTAGTGGTTCACGACAATGGAGAGACACACCGTTTCGGCGGCGGTGATCTATCGATTGCACCGAGCGCCTCGGTCACGATCCACAAGCCCAGCGCTTACTCCCGGATTCTCATGGGCGGCACCATGGGTGCAGCGGAGGCTTATATCGACGGCGATTGGAGCACAGATCAGCTCACCAATGTGACACGGGTATTCAGCGCCAACATGCCAATTCTCGAGTCCATGAAAAACAATCAAAACTGGTTGATTAAGAGTGCGCTTAAACTTGCACACGCAGCGCGTAAAAACTCACTGACCGGATCGCGGGAGAACATTGCAGCGCATTACGATTTGGGCAACGACTTCTTCTCGCTTTTTCTAGATCCTACCCTCATGTACTCGTCGGCGGTCTTCCCACCGAATTGCGATGACCTGGCCGAGGCATCGCAGCACAAGCTAAAGCTTATATGCGAGGACCTCGAGCTGAAGCCAACCGATCATTTGATTGAAATCGGCACGGGTTGGGGAGGCATGGCCATCTATGCTGCAGAGAACTACGGATGCAAGGTAACCACCACCACAATCTCCCGTGAGCAGCTGGAACATGCGCGCGCAGAAGTTGAAAAGCGAGGACTGCAAGACAAAATCACCCTGCTCTTCGAAGATTACCGAGACCTGTCCGGTCAATTCGACAAGTTGGTATCTATCGAGATGATCGAAGCCGTTGGGCACGAGTACTTCGATACCTATTTCAACTGTGTCAGCAACTTACTCAAGCCCGATGGCAAAGCAGTGATTCAAGCCATCACTATCAACAAGCAACGCTACGATGACTATCGCAAGTCAGTGGATTTCATCAAACGTTACATTTTCCCAGGCGGCTGCCTGCCATCGCTGAATGTCATCAGTGGCGCGCTGACCCGCAGAACCGATATGCAAATCATCGACCTTAGAGATATCGCGCTCGATTACGCGCGAACACTCCAGCATTGGCATGACGCCTTTATGGCAGAACTGGATGCTGTCAAAGCCCTGGGGTTCGATGAGAAATTCATTCGCATGTGGCGCTTTTACTTAAGCTACTGTGAAGGTGGATTTCGTGAACGTATTATTGGAACCTACCAAATAACAATGGCAAAGCCGTACTACCGGCCCACGTAACCTATGCTCTTATCATTTGCTCCGATTGTTCTTCTTGTTTTCCTCCTTTTTTCGGCGGTTCAACTTTTCGGGGCAGATGCCTCCTACGGTCCCAACCAAGTAGCGCTACTCATCGCGTCGGCGGCCGCCGGGCTCGTTGGTATGTACCGCGGCCTCACGTGGGCCGAAGTGCAAGAGAGTATGGTGGCCGGCATCAAAGTGGGCCTGGGACCGATTTTGATTCTCTTGGCCGTGGGAGGTCTGATTGGCAGCTGGATGATCGCGGGCACCGTGCCTGCCATGATCTATTACGGCGTCTCAATTCTTAATCCATCGATCTTCTTTGCTGCTGCGGCGATTATTTGTGCGCTTGCTTCGATAAGCATCGGTAGTTCATGGACCGTAGCCGGCACCTTGGGTATTGGACTTATCGGCATTGCAGACAGTTATGGACTGTCACCCGCCGTCGCGGCTGGAGCTATTATCAGTGGGGCCTATTTTGGCGATAAATTATCCCCGCTGTCCGACACCACGAATCTGGCGGCCGCCTGTACTAGCGTCGATTTATTCGCACACATTCGTCATATGCTCTGGACGACAGTGCCCGCATTCTGTGTCGCTCTCTTGTTTTTCTCCCTCATTCCCTCAGGTGCGGCAACAGCCCCGGAGCAAATAGCGGAGCTCAGAGCTGCCATCAGTCAGGAATTTAACGTCGGCGTTGGTGTCCTTATTCCGCTCGCCGTGATGATTGGCCTTATTTGGAAGCGCGTGCCGGCTTACCCAGCGATCATGCTCGCCACATTGGCTGGGATACTGACGGCGCTGACTTTACAGGCTGACGTCGTGCGAAAATTTGCATTGATGGCAAATCCAGAAGCGACCATGCCCGTTGTCGAGGGCTTGTGGCGAACGCTATTCGCCGGCTTTGAAGGAACAACGACAAACGAGGAACTAAACCGCCTCATCAGCAAAGGCGGCATCGCCAGCATGCTCAACACGGTTTGGTTAATTGTGAGTGCACTTGCCTTCGGTGGCGTGCTGGAACGGACTGGCATCCTCAAGCAAATCCTGGACAGCGTTCTCACCTTGGTAAAGTCCACAGGGGACCTCGTGGCTGCCACGGTAACCGGTGGCTTCATCACCAATATACTTGCCGCTGATCAGTTCCTTGCAATTGCATTGCCAGGCAGGCTTTTCAGTAGCACCTACGACGACCGTGGGTTGAGTCGAGAAAATCTATCGCGAACGCTCGAAGACTCTGCAACCATGACGTCGGCTTTGATTCCATGGAATACCTGTGGTGCTTATATGGCCGCGACCTTGGGCGTAGCAACCTTCGACTATGCGCCCTATGCCATCTTCAATCTCGCCTGCCCACTGATCGCCATTGGATTCGGCTACCTCGCGTTTAAACAAAAGCCCGCAGCGCCACAACCCGCATGAGTTGGGATCACGAAGCGCCCTTTATTTTACGGTTCACCGTAGAGGCCGAGCACATTGATGCGCTTGAGCACACCAACAACACGCAATACGTAACTTGGTGCAACGAGACCGCCTGGGCACATACCACAGACCTAGGCCTTGGCGCTGATGCGTATCGATCACTCGACAGGGCGATGGCGCTTACCAAAGCGGAATATCACTACCTGTTGGCAACACGACTGGGCGAGGAGCTCGAGGTAGGGACCTGGATTACCACTTGGGACCGACGCATGCTGATGGAGCGTCAGATGCAAATACGCTCGGTAGCCACAGGAGAAACCGTCCTTCGCGCCAAGCTGCAATTCGTCTGCATTGAAATTTCAACGGGAAAACCCAAACGACCACC
>WTJR01000207.1:5736-13695 GCA_011524755.1 Halieaceae bacterium
ACCCCAGCACAATCCGGCACCCCTGCCCTCGAGGCGCTAATCAACCGCTCATCAATCTCGCGAACAGGCTGGCCTCGGGAAGCTCTCAAGCCATTATCCGCCTCAAAACGTCTCGTCAAAATATTGGGGTCCGACTCTTCCCAATAACCATTGGCGAGCTCAATACCGTGCACATAAGCCTCAAATCGCGCGGCAACCGAATGACCGCCGCGTTCGATGATGCGCGAGAGCGCTGCTTGCTGTTCAAGGAAATCAACGATGAAGACAAGCCCCCATGATGCTATGCCGGGCTCCACGACATGGGTCATCAGGAGGTCGAGGTAGTCGAGCTTATCGAGGTCACCAACCACATCTATGCCAGCATTCTCAGCCGCTACCTTCAGCTCTAGCTTGGTCGCATCGTGTAGGTTGATCTGGCAAAAATGATCGAGCAGGGCGTCGAGCGACCAAATCTGCCATGTGGAAAGCCGCAAGGTCTCAGCAATCAACTCGGCGACCTCACGCATCAGTTGATAGTGCGTCCAGTCGATCCGATACCACTCCAGCATCACGAATTCGGGATTGTGGCGACCGCCATGCTCGCCGGATCTAAACACCTTACCCAGTTGGAAGATATCGCCGGACCCTGAAGCGAGTAGTCGCTTCATCGCATACTCGGGCGAGCTCTGTAAAAATCGCGTGCCGTCGGGCGTCGCCACCTCAAACAACTCGATGTTGGGATCCGTGATTGCAAACTGCCCCAGTGAGGGAGTATCGACTTCCAGCACGCCGCGCGATGACAAAAACGCCCTGACTTCGGCAAGCATAGCGGCGCGAGCGCGTAGCTCATCGATGCCTGCGCTCGGCTCCCATTCAGACATCGCAGGTGTTTACGTCAGGCCTTGCTGGCTCGGCTTACGTACTCGCCACTTCGGGTATCAACCCGGATAACTTCTCCCTCAGACAAGAACAAGGGAACGCGCACTACCGCACCCGTGGATAAGGTTGCGGGCTTACTTCCACCTTGCGCAGTGTCCCCTTTTAGCCCGGGATCGGTTTCAGTAATTTCAAGCTCGATAAAGTTTGGAGGAGTCACCGTTAGCGGCGCGCCATTAAATAAGGTTACTTCGAACTTTTCCTGCTCTTTCAACCACTTCTCAGCATCCGCGACGGCCGCCTTGTCCGCTGAGTGTTGCTCAAACGTGTTGGGGTCCATGAAGTACCAAAACTCGCCGTCGGTGTAGGAGTACTCGAGATCAATGTCCAGCACGTCAGCGCCCTCGAGCGAATCACCTGACTTAAAGGTCTTCTCCAGAACACGGCCGGAGCGAAGGTTGCGCAGCTTGACTCTGTTAAACGCCTGCCCTTTTCCGGGCTTAACGTACTCGTTCTCTAGGATGGAGCACGGCTCGTTATCGAGCATGACCTTGAGTCCGGGTTTAAATTCGTTGGTAGAAAAATTGGGCATGAGATCCAAACCTCGCGGCATCAATAATGGCGCGATCATACCTTAGAGACACACGAATCGGCGAGCGGGGTCCGCTGTTAGCTGGACCTATTACCCAAAAAGTAGAGGGCTCCGTCCAAACCCACCGTTGATATCTGATACCGCGCCTGCGCCCTGACTACGGGCTTGGCTCTAAAAGCGACACCGATACCCGCCGCGTTGAGCATTTTGAGATCATTTGCCCCATCGCCAACGGCCAAGGTCTGACGCAAAGTGATACCCATTGAGTCCGCTATTTCACGTAACTTGGCCTCCTTGTACTCGGCATTGACGATGGGTGAGATCGCGACCCCCGTTAACCGGCCATCAACAACCTCCAGGGTGTTGGCAAAGTACTCATCCATTCCTAGTTCCGTCGCAACGTGGTCAGCAAACAAACTGAAGCCGCCTGAAATAATGACCGTTCTAACACCCCTTGCGCGCAAGGTGGTCATCAGCTCTCGCGCACCATCGGTGTAAGGGAGACTCTTGGCTATCTCTACCGCCGTGCTGGCATCAAGATTACGCAGCAGACCCAGTCGCTCCGAAAAGCTCTGACTAAAGTCCAACTCTCCTCGCATGGCGCGCTCGGTGATGGCCGCTACCTGCTCACCCACGCCGGCACGTCTCGCCAACTCATCAATGACCTCGCACTGAATGAGTGTCGAATCCATATCGAACACAGCAAGTTTGATATCTGATATTGCATCTGACGGATGCTGAAAATTGACGTCCACGTGGTCAGCAAGCCCTAGATCGGACCATGCTATCGACGCGAGGTCTGCTGACTCTGAATGAAGGTGCCAGCGCTGTGCACATCGAGTACTGGCTAATGTTTTAGCAACAGGCAAGGTTTCGGTATCCACAATCCGAATCTGCTGTTCTTTTAGAAATGCCGTGACCGTAGGCAAGTTCGGCATGGCGGGCCGATTTGCCAGAATCGTAATATGCATTGACCTATTTTTGACGTCGCTTCTGGGGGGTTCATGATACCCTGAGACATGGGCGACATTGCCAGCGTTGCGCGAAAACCTCAGATTTTAGGGAGCAGGAAGTAGTGGTCTTCTGGGAGCGTTTAGATATAGGCCAAAAGACTGGCTTGCTCGCCGCCGCTGCCGTTTTGATAGCCGCGCAAATAACACTGGCCTTGACACTCGCCTCAAAGGCTTATTTAGAGGCAGAGACACGCGCCCTTCACGCGGAAGCACTGTTAAATGCTGTGGCGTCGCGCACAGCTGGGCTGGTCGCCTCAGATGACATGCTTACAGCCACAAGTGAACTCAACAAATTACTGTCTTCTGACGTCGTCAGTGGTGCGGCAATTTCCGATGTGGATGGAGAGTTCCTATTGGTCGTGGGATCCGTAACCAATACGGAGCATCTGTACCATACCCCACTCAGAATCGGCCCAGACATTGCGGGGCAGTTGACCGTGCAATTGGAGCGTGTGACGTCAACTTCATCCCTGCAATGGACGGTCTCTGCACTCAGTCTCGTATTAGCCATGTTCAGTTACGCGGGTGCTGTGTCGATTTCCAGATCGCAATCGCATCGACTCAGAGCGATCCTCGGACGTATCGCACACTCGGGCCAGGTTGATGATCGGCAAGACGCTTTGGCGCAAATAGAGACCGCAATCGATGATCTTCCGCTCGATCTGATAAGCCCAGCCAATGCAGAGGGCGTTGACGAAACGTCACTCAACTCAATGGCCGTCACAACCATCAGTCTTGACCACCTCGGCAAGTACATCGATACCGTCGATGAAATCACCCTCGCAAATTACGTCGGAACATACGAAACGCTGGCAAAAGCAGTCGCGCAACTGCTCGACGGCGACCTTCAGACTGTCAGACCTGAGAGTCTGACGCTCTTTTTTGAGGGCACTAAACGGGGTATGACACCCGATGCCCGAGCCGTTATTGCGAGCACCTTACTGCAGCACCTACTAGCGGTAGCTGAGCGGAGCCAGCGGCGAAAATTTATCTGTGGAATCGGTGTCGGACGCAGTGACATGGGTCGTGGTGAACGGGGATCAGCCTATGCCACCCTTTACAACCAAACGGTGATCGATGAAACACTGACCATGGCGCAACGGGCGGGCTCATCAGTAAAGCTTGCGCCCTCGATTTTAGAAAGCGATCAGGTTGAGGCTTTGTTTGACGTCATTGAGACAGCAGACGGCGACACCCAGCTGGGTGCACCCACCCCGGAACTGCTGCCCGAGCTAGATAAACAGAGCAAACTGCTGCAGCGACGGCTTTTCCCCGATGTGGGTGAGCAGTCTGACCTCCCGTTTTAACCGTCGGCGATTGCCAGCCCACTGACCTTCTGGAACCCCTTAGGTAATCGATTGCCTCGGCGACCACGCTCGCCACGGTAGTTCTCGAGATCAGAGAGTTTGAGCTTTAGATATTGACGACCCGACTGCACCTGCACCACATCACCATCTCCGAACACCAGAAGTCCCACAAGTAGCTCCTCGCGGGCCTGCGCTCTAGCCGACGGAATGCCAATGATTTTGTTTCCCTTACCCTTGGCGAGCTCCGGCAAATCCGCCAGCGGGAATACCAACAGTCGACCCTCAGACGTCGCTGCCGCAACCAGTAAATTCTGTCGCTCAGGCACGATAACGGGCGGCATGACCTGTGAACCTTTAGGCAAGCTCAATACCGCCTTGCCCGCCTTGTTCTTGGCGACGAGATCGCCGAACTTGGCAACGAACCCATAGCCGGCGTCGGTGGCCAGCAAGAACTTTTGATGCTCTGTTCCCGTCATCAGCCCTTCAAAAGTGGCGCCCGAGGGAGGTGCAATTCGTCCCGTCAAAGGCTCACCCTGACCTCGCGCCGATGGGAGTTGATGTGTCGGCAACGAGTAGGCCCTACCGGTCGAATCAAATACCACCGTAGTCTGATTGCTGCGTCCCAGTGCTGAAAACTTATAAGCATCGCCGGACTTGTAGTTGAGCGTCTCCGGATCGATATCATGGCCTTTCGCAGCGCGAATCCAACCTTTCTCTGACAGAACGACTGTCATGGGGTCGGCACTGGTGAGCTCGAGCTCGGAGAAGGCCTTAGCTTCCTCAACCTGAACCAGGCGTGACCGGCGCTCGTCGCCATACTCATCGGCAATGGCGACCAGTTCACCGCGAATAAGCTTGGTCATCAGTGCATTACTGCCCAACGTTTTTTGCAGTGAATCCCGCTCCTCGCTCAACTCGGACTGCTCACCGCGGATTTTCATCTCCTCGAGTTTCGCCAGATTCCGCAGCTTTAAGTCGAGAATGGCGTCAGCCTGAATATCAGATAGCGAGAATCGCGCCATCAGCTCCTGCTTGGGCTCTTCCTCCTCTCGGATAATTCGAATCACCTCATCGATATTTAGATAGGCAACGAGATAACCTTCTAGAATGTGCAGCCGCTTGAGCACCCTCTCAAGCCGGTACTCAAGGCGTCTGCGGACGGTCTGGCGTCGGAACTGGACCCAGTCGCGCAGCAACATATCGAGTGAGCGCACACCCGGCCGCCCATTCATCCCAATCACATTGAGATTCACGCGGTATGTTCGCTCCAGATCGGTCGTAGCAAACAAGTGACTCATCATGGCGTCGAGGTCGACACGGTTAGAGCGCGGGACAATCACCAAGCGCGTCGGATGCTCGTGGTCAGATTCATCACGTAGATCCGACACCATCGGTAGTTTTTTGGCCTGCATCTGAGCAGCGATTTGCTCTAGCACTTTGGACCCTGATACCTGGTAAGGCAGTGCATGAAGCACAACGGCTCCATCTTCACGTTGCCAGGCTGCACGCATGCGAATGCTGCCGCGCCCAGTCCGGTATATATCTCGGATCTCCTCGGGTGACGTCGTAATTTCAGCATCGGTCGGGAAGTCAGGCGCCTGAATATGACCGCAGAGCGCATCAATCGTGGCGTCTGGATGATCGAGAAGATGAATGGTCGCGTTGACGACTTCGCGCAAGTTGTGAGGCGGAATGTCGGTCGCCATACCCACCGCAATACCTGTCGTGCCATTGAGAAGCAGGTTAGGCACCTGTGCCGGCAGCACCATTGGCTCATCGAGGCTGCCATCAAAGTTCGGCTGCCAATCCACCGTACCTTGGCCCAGCTCTCCTAAAAGCACGTCGGCATATTTGGTTAGTTTGGATTCGGTATACCGCATAGCAGCGAATGACTTGGGGTCATCTGCTGAGCCCCAATTGCCTTGCCCATCAATAAGCGGATATCGATAGGAGAAATCCTGCGCCATCAAGACCATCGCCTCGTAAGCGGCACTGTCACCGTGTGGATGGAACTTACCAATGACATCACCCACGGTTCGGGCCGACTTCTTATATTTTGCAGAGGACTTCAGTCCCAGCTCGCTCATCGCGTAGACGATTCTTCGCTGAACAGGTTTTAAACCGTCGCCCACGTGCGGAAGGGCACGATCGAGAATGACGTACATCGAATAATCGAGGTAAGCCTTCTCGGCATACTCCCTTAAGGAGAGGGTTTCGGTAGCTTGAGGGGCGTTAAAGAGGTCTGACATAAAACCGAATTACCTTTGGCAACAAATCGCTCGTTTTGTGGGCGCAGAAGGGTCGCGTCGTGATAGCCTTCGCACGCACAGATTATCTCACAGCAGCGACCCTAGCATGGAACAAATTAACTGGCGGTGGCGCCACTTCGACACAATGTCGGCAGCGGCATGGCATGACATTCTCATGCTGCGAGCTGACGTATTTGTCGTTGAGCAAGCCTGCCCGTACAAAGACCCTGACCATAAAGATATTGTTAGCTGGCACCTGACAGGACACATGGGCGATGACCTAGTGGCAACAATGCGAGTTGTCCCACCCGGGGTAAGTTACGACGAGTGCTCTATTGGTAGGGTGGTCGTTCCCGAGTCACTCCGAGGGCAGCGTCGGGGTGTCGAGTTGATGCAGGTAGGCATCGCTTTCTGTGAATCTCGATGGAACACAGGCATCAGAATTAGCGGGCAGGGCTACCTCAAGGGATTCTATGAGGCGCTAGGGTTCGAGACCATCCATGGGCCCTACATGGAAGATGATATCCCCCACTACGAGATGCTAAAACCGGGCGTTTAACTCAGGCGGCAGCGCGCGAAGCTCGCTTGCGCTCGTGCTCTAGCAGCAGCTTCTTGCGAAGACGAATACTGTCCGGAGTAACTTCTACCAGCTCATCGGAGTCAATGAACTCCAAGGCCTGCTCGAGGGTATGTAAGACAGGCGGCGTCAGTATCAGCGCCTCATCCGTACCCGATGCTCTGACGTTGGTTAGCTGCTTGGCCTTGGTTGGATTTACAACCAGATCGTTGCTTCGACTGTGAAGGCCCATAATCTGACCTTCATACACTTCAACGTTTGCCTCGATGAACAGGCGGCCCCTGTCTTGCAGGCTGTAAAGCGCATAGGCAAGTGTCTTGCCTTTCACCATGGAGACAAGTACGCCGTTATTGCGCTGCGCCAGCTCAGCCTTGCTTACCGGTCCGTAGTGGTCAAAAACGTGCGTCATAATTCCACTACCCGAGGTGAGCGTCATGAACATTGAGCGGAAGCCAATCAACCCTCGCGCGGGAACGATGAATTCCAATCGAACACGTCCACTCGCGTCTTGGACCATATTCTTCATCTCTGCCCGGCGCTGCCCGAGCTCTTCCATGACACCACCCTGGTGTTCGGACTCACAATCAATAACCAACTGCTCGTAAGGCTCGCAAAGCTGACCGTCGATTTCCTTCTGGATAACTTCAGGTCGCGACACACCGAGCTCAAAACCCTCACGCCGCATGCTCTCAATCAAAACTGACAAATGCAGCTCGCCGCGCCCAGACACAACAAATTTGTCTGGACTGTCGCCCTGCTCAACTCGGAGTGCCACATTGTGAATAAGCTCCCTGTCGAGTCGCTCCTTGATGTTGCGCGAGGTGACGAACTTGCCCTCTAGCCCTGCGAAGGGAGAATCATTGACCTGGAATGTCATACTGACCGTCGGCTCATCCACAGATAGCGGAGGCAAAGCTTCAGCCGCTGCGGGATCGCACAACGTGTCAGAAATATTGAGCGCGTCAATCCCAGTGACGCATACGATGTCACCGGCTTCCGCCGTTTCCACCTCGATTCGCTCGAGTCCGTGATAGCCCATGACCTGGAGGATTTTTCCATTTCGGGAACTCGAATCACGATCAACAACAGACACTTGGGTATTTGGCGACAACTTGCCACGAGTGATTCTTCCGACCCCAATGACGCCAACATAGCTGTTGTAATCGAGAGCAGAAATCTGCATTTGGAATGGGCCGTCAGAATTCACCTCGGGCGCAGAGACGTGATCGACGATCATCTGGAACAGCGGCTCCATGTCGTCTGACATGTTAGCTGGGTCATCGCCTGCAATACCGTTAAGGGCTGACGCGTACATGATCGGAAAATCGAGTTGCTCGTCGGTCGCGCCAAGCGAATCGAAGAGATC
>WTJR01000051.1 GCA_011524755.1 Halieaceae bacterium
CGTCTGCTCCGACGGGGATTGCCGGTGGGAAGCTCACGCTCTCGCCAGGCCAGCCATCAGCGAACGGGGTTACCCGACAATCGTAGGTCTCGCCGTTAATGAGACCGTCAACCACAAGTGGTGAAGACGCTCCGGACGCGGTGCCCTCGGAAGACGGAGACCGCGAAACAAGCGTGATTCCCCAGTTGATCAACTCACCAGAGTCCAGATCCTGCTCGTCCGTCACGTTCAATGTCCAGGTGCCAAGGGCATTCTCACCAGCAAAGGCATCTAGCGACTCAGCAGGTAGCGCAGTAATTGGGTAGGTTTCGATGACGCCCTCTCCTTCCGGAGTGGGACCGTCATCAGGGTTAAGCTCCTTCAAACGGACTGTCGTTCCCTGTGGGGATATAAGATCGATTACGACGTCACCGCGCCAACTGTGGGTGAGATTAATAGGCACCCTAATTCCGTCAGTTTCAATATTTCTGTCGTCCTCAATTTGTAACTCACTTGAAATCGGCGAGTTTTCGTCGAAAGGAAAATTCACCTCAACTGAGTACTCAGTTTCAGTTGCAACAACGGCATTCGCGCAATAGGCCTCGTATGTATCAGCGATGACACCGTTGGGCTGACCTTCATTAAAATAGAGAGTCAGTTTCGTATCTCCGGCCTCAACACGATCCAGAACGGGCGTGGGAGGCACCGCGCGGTCCGAATCCAGCTGGAATGCTGCATCCGACACGTCATAAAAAATATTGTCAGCGCCCTTGATCATCAGACGCGCTTCTTGAGATTGGATACCAGCAGGAAAATTGATGTTGGCCGACCCTATGTTGTCCACAGTGTCAACAAGCTGATCAAAAGTTGCGCCATCATCAGTGGAAAGATAAATCTCGACCATGGGTGCGCTGACAGGTGCTTGCTCGGTGAAGCCCGTGTCCCATTCGACCGTTTTTGAGCGCCCTACTTGCTCGCCGCCATTGGGTGAAACGACCTCAAAAGGACCAGAATCGCCGTCTACAGTGACCACAATGTCATCGGACTGAACACCACCAGCACCATCCTTCACTGTTAGTCGCATCGTCATCTCACGGCCCACCTGTGGAATTCGTTCGGCCAAATCAGGAGTACCAGAGACGACCGTTGCCAATGCTGGAAGATAACGCTCCGGTGTGGATGCCGAATCCAGCATCCTAAATAGTGCAAATTGTCCATCGTCAGGATCGGTTAGTGCCGCCTGCGGTCCTAAGTCACGCTGCTCCCAGCTGTAGAGCAATGAACCGTGCTCCTGATCAGTCGCTGAACCGGCAACCACTAGTGGCGTCTGCTTTGGTACGACATAGTCAAAGCCAGCGTCAACTTGTGGCGCGGTGTTTCCAGAGGCGGCCTCGCTGCCACAAACTGAACCTATGCCCTCTGTGGTATACTCAACCATTTGGTCAAACGACTGATGGTGGAACAGTGCATCAACGGCGTCTGCAATGTTGTCTGCCCCGCATAGACCCGCGTAACTCATGATGGAGGAGCCACTGCCTGGCTCATAGGCGCTATCGGGGCCACGTTGTTGCGGCCCGCAGCCGCCATTCGAGCCATTCCAGGTGTGATCCGCCGCAAACTGATGGCCTAGCTCATGTGCTACGTAATCAACATCGAAGAAATCTCCCTCAGGAGTGCTGGAGCCTGTTACTCCCGATGCCTTATTTCCTTCTCTACACACCACGCCTAGACCTGCAAGACCACCCGCGCCAGTACTTAGCGTGTGCCCGACGTCATAATTTTCTGTGCCTATTAACAGATCAATCTGCTCCTGGGACTCATCAATCAAAGTCCCGGCATCATCATTGCCGGTAAAGGGATCAGTAGCAGGGTCCGCAAACACAACAGCATCATTGTCATCGACTAACTGAAATCGTATGGCGAGCTCTGATGCAAAAATACCGTCCACGCGGTTGATAGTAGCGACCACAGCCTCAAGCGCTGAAGCCGTGGTACCACCGTGGTAAACGCCGTATTCACCTGTCGTTGCGACAGCAAGCCTATAGGTTTTTATGGATTCCCCCGTGCTCCTAGCCCGCCGAGTCGTGCCTTTAAGCTGCTTACTGGGAGCACTACCGCCTCCGAACACACCGGCGGAATCTAACTCGCAGAAAGCCTCATCTTTGGTGTGAAACGATTTGGAGTACCTGTAGCTTCGGGCGAATTCAGGGCTCAAACCCTCCACCGGGTCTATCAGCCAGCGATTGCCTGCGCTTAGCACTTGCGCGGTCAATCCCTTCGAGGAGAGCTCCAGTCGTATGGTGGTTGAGGAGTTATGGAGCGCGACCCCCTCAAAGGCGCGAATCTCCGGATACCGCGCCGCCAATTGCTCTGGCATGACCGACGAGGGCCGCAAGGCAAATTCCACAGCACCGCCGTATGGGTCGGGCAACATAATGTTGACCACCGATCCAGTTTTAAGGGCGTCACGCAACTCCACCAAATCAAGTTTGAGCAGGCGACTTTCACTTGAATTCTGGGATGCTTTTGGAGAAAGAAACGCCTTAACCGCAGACTCATTCTTATTGACATCACTCCAGTACCCGGTGACGACCTGTGCGGACTGCGCAAGAGGCGACAGAAAACTTACAGCCGCGGCCGCTAGTACAAGTCGAATACCACGATGAACACCTGCCATTTTAACCCTTAAATTTTGTTAATTTTGTCACAATCCAGTATTGCAGAAATTGAAGCCTATGCAATATGAGTCACTTTTGGACCGCTCAAAAAAAGAAACTCTGCTCATAGACAGATACGATTATCTTCGCCGTATACTATTTAGGAAACGTGCGATTGAGAGGTAGATATGCGGGTTGTTCTCATTTTGGTTTTTTGCTTTTGGCTCACAGCATGTGCGGGAAATCGCCCGTTCGTCGACGAACCTATTATCGATCGTAAAGGCGTCGATATGAGCCGTTACTACGCCGACAAGGCAGAGTGCGAGGCCTACGCCGATGAAGTCCGCACGGGCGAGAAAATAGCTCGCGGTGCGGTTGGTGGAGCGGTTGTTGGTGGTGCCATTGGTGCCATTATTGACCGAGAGCCAAACTCTGCAGAGCGCGGTGCCGGAGTTGGGGCGGTCGCGGGTGGTGTACGTGGCGCCCAAGAGGGTGTCCGTGAGACAGAACGAGTGGTGAAACAGTGCCTCCGTGGCAGAGGCTACCGGGTACTTAACTAAGAACTAAGGCGGTGCTAGTGTGCTGTGAGATAACTCGCCCTAATCCTCGTAGATTTCAGTCAAAGCCTGGTAAACCGCGACCTTAACGTCGGCGCGCAGGGGCCAGGGGCTCTGCATTAATTGAATGAGGCTGACCACGACTAGCTCCTCAGTCGGATCAACCCAGAAGATAGTTCCAGCGGCTCCACCCCAGTTATATTC
>WTJR01000122.1 GCA_011524755.1 Halieaceae bacterium
CCGGAGGGTGTCCCGGTCATCACAATATCGCCATCTTCAAGCGGTATGAAAGAGCGGAGCTCTTCCAAGATTGTGTGTGGCTGATAGAGCATTTGTCTTGGGCCACCCTGCTGGCGTGGCTCACCATCAACGTAGAGCTCTAATTCGAGATCAGTCAGGGAAGCCGGTGCTTCGACGAAGTGGCTGAATACTGCCGAGCCCTCAAAGGCTTTAGAACGCTCCCAGGGGAGGCCGGCATCCTTAAGCTTTTTTTGCGTAGCTCTCTTGGTGAGATCGAGTCCAACACCCACTCCCGCCACAGCACCGCCTTGAATGAGTAAACAAATTTCC
This sequence comes from Halieaceae bacterium, assembly GCA_011524755.1. Taxonomy (GTDB): domain Bacteria; phylum Pseudomonadota; class Gammaproteobacteria; order Pseudomonadales; family Halieaceae; genus Luminiphilus. Next base: position 331 of record WTJR01000122.1, read on the forward strand.
GTCTCGAAATGAATTTGTTCCCCACGATGGGCTATTAGTTGATCGCTGATACAGGCGTTGGGCTTCATGAATACGGTCATTTGATCAGACGGTACACTGCCCATTTCTTCGATGTGTGCCGCGTAGTTCTTACCAACACAAACGATTTTGTTGGGAATGACCTCGGTCTTCTCAAACGTCACGCTACGCATACTGGCCCTAACTCCCTTTCCCCCATGGCTCGACAAGGTCCAATAGTACTTTGAGTCTCACTCGAAGTACCAAACGAAGTAGAGAAATCTCTCTCTAGGAGTCGCCATCGACGACGTGAGGCAGTAACCTACGGCGACTCTAACAATAAAGGGTAAAAACCCATGCGCGTTATATTCTTTCTGTTGAGCTTTGTATTTGCTGGCCAAGCATTGGCGCAAGACAAGCCCAATATGCTGATCATCTGGGGCGATGACATTGGCTTTTGGAATCTCTCTACCAACAACATGGGGATGATGGGCTACGACACGCCAAATATTGATCGGATTGCCGAAGAGGGTGCCAAGTTCACTGACTACTATGGTCAGCAAAGTTGCACCGCTGGACGCTCTGCGTTCATCTTAGGCCAATCACCGATTCGTACAGGACTGACGAAAGTTGGCTCGCCTGGTGCTGACCTCGGTATTAGGCCCGAGGACGTGACCCTGGCGTCGCTTCTCAAGGACGAGGGCTATGTCACTGCCCAATTTGGTAAGAACCACCTTGGCGATAAGGACGAGTTTCTTCCTACAAACCACGGATTCGACGAGTTTTTCGGCAACCTGTACCACCTGAATGCAGAGGAAGAGCCAGAGGATCCTGACTACCCTCACGACAATGAATTGCTTGTTAAGCTCTTTTCACCGCGCGGTGTGATCCACAGTTTTGCTGACGGCGACATTGTTGATACTGGCGCTTTGACCCGCGAGCGCATGAAGACTGTGGACCGAGAGTTCAAGCTTGCGGCGCTTGACTTCATGACGCGTGCAGTCGATCAGGGTAAGCCCTTCTTTGTTTGGTACAACACAACCCGCATGCACTTCTTTACCCACACGGCCGATGATGAGCGTGGGCTGTCGGGCCAGGGCTTCTATAACGACGCCATGGTGGGTCACGACATGATGGTTGGCGAATTACTCGACCATCTCGATAAGCTGGGCGTTGCCGATAACACCATCGTCATGTACTCGACCGATAACGGTCCGCACTACAACACCTGGCCGGATGCCGCGATTACGCCGTTCCGAAGCGAGAAGAATACGAACTGGGAGGGCGGTTTTCGCGTTCCAGCGATGGTTCGCTGGCCTGGCCGGATTAAGGAAGGACAGGTCATTAACGAGATCATGTCTCACGAGGATTGGGTGCCAACCTTGATGGCTGCTGCTGGACGTCCCAATGTCGTCGCCGAGCTCAAAGCGGGCGTGACGGTTGATGGCAAGCCTTACAAGAATCACCTCGATGGTTACAACTTCCTTCCGTTACTGGAGGGTGAAACGGATCTTGGTCCACGAAACTCGTTCTTTTACTGGAGCGACGACGGTGTCTTAACGGCGATTCGAACAGGAGACTGGAAGGTTGTTTTTGCTGAACAGCGTGCTCAAGGCTTTGCGGTATGGCGAGAGCAGTTTGATGAGCTCCGTATTCCGAAAGTCTTTCATTTACGTCGCGATCCTTTCGAGCGAGCTGATGTACATGCTGATAACTACGAAGATTGGTGGGTACGCAAAGTACCTCCGCGTATCGCTGTTGCACGCATTGAACTTCAAAAGTTTTTGACCACACTGGCCCAATTTCCACCGCGTCAGCGCCCGGCAACGTTTGGCGTTGATCAGATGATGGAGCCGCTCTACAACCAACAGAAATCGCAGGGCCAGTAAAACGAAACGCTACAGCCTTCCTTCATCACTGAAATAAAAAAAAGCCCCAGTCATATCGACTGGGGCTTTTTTGTTTCAATAGGTCTGAACTTTAGGGGCTGATGGTTTCTGCGGCCGAGCCGTACACAACGCCACCATCAACGGCAATCGTCTCGCCGACGACGTAGTCTCCACTGCGGGCAGCCAGGTAGATGGCTACCGCGGCCATGTCTTCATCACGGCCGATGCGACCTGAAGGAACACCGTTACCGACGGCATCGCCAAAGTCGCGCGCTGCTTTATTCATTTCAGATGCGAAGGCGCCGGGTGCGATCCCGGTAACGTTGATGCTGTCTTTGATGAGACGAGTTGCCATGCGCTTTGTAAGCTGAATCACTGCCGCCTTTGACGCCTGATAGCTGTAGGTTTCCCAGGGATTAATCCGAATGCCGTCGATAGATGCGATATTGATGACCTTGCCTGGCTGCTCTCTTGACGCCGCCGCTTTGAGCGGTCCATGGAGTGCCTGCGTGAGGAAGAACAGTGACTTAACGTTCAGATCCATCACCTTATCCCAACCACTCTCGGGGAAGGTTTCGAAGGGCTCGCCCCATGCGGCGCCGGCATTGTTAACAAGAATATCGAGCGATTTCTCGTGCTGGAAATACGCGTCGGCCAGCATCTGGCAACCTGCTACGGTGCTTACGTCCTGCGGTAGAGAGATGCAGTTTGGACCAAGCTCCTCGGCTACAGCATCACAGACATCAGCTTTTCGCGATGAAATGTAGACCTTTGCGCCCTGGGCAATAAAACCAGCGGCGATCATTTTACCAATGCCGCGCGATCCTCCGGTGACGAGTGCGGTTCTTCCCTCGAGCGAAAATAGTGTTGACGTATCCATGTACTGAAACTCCCAGACTAATTATTTAAAAATGGTTTTTTGATCGGTCGGTTATCTAACCATGTATCGACGACTCAGGCATCTATTGCGGTCGACCAGACTTCCGGTACTCAACATTTAAATGGGTGATAAGCATCAAACCAGCGGTGGCTAGACTCAGTGAACTCAAAAGCCAGAGCACGGCACTTTGGCCCAGGTAAGGTAACACCCAGCCGAGCAGCCATGGGCCCAATGTTGCACC
>WTJR01000087.1 GCA_011524755.1 Halieaceae bacterium
ATGAAAGCGGAAGGCTTACCTCAATCGCAGCAAAATGTTTTTGGTGAACCCATTGAGCTGTGTTGTAACGATCCACTGACCGGTTTCTATCGGGATGGTCACTGCAATACGGGACCTAATGATTTGGGTACGCACACCGTCTGTGCGCTTATGACTGATGAATTTCTCGAGTACTCTGCCGCAGCGGGTAACGATCTCAGTACGCCTCGGCCCGAATTCAACTTCCCGGGTTTAGTCGCTGGTAATCGATGGTGTCTTTGTGCCATGCGATGGGAGCAGGCGCACAGAGCGGGGAAGGCACCAAAGCTCTATCTGAAGGCCACCAATATTGTGACTTTGAGAGCCATTCCATTAGAAATTCTTAAGCCCTATGCACTAGATCTCGTCTGAGTGAGAACTAATAACCGTTTTGGACGATGGTCTCTGAAATGGCTCTACTGATACATTCGCGCGACATACATGAGTGAATACATAGCAGGTGAATCACTGAAGTTCGGAGAGTGGGTTCTTTTCAACTCATTTTCGAGATGACACCGTTAGTCGTGGGGGAAAAATGAAAGTATCGCGTGTGGCAGGGGCGCTAGGAGCGGAGGTCACCGACATCGATGTTAGTGCGTCGCTTGCAGACGGCAGCATCGGTGTTATCCGTGATCTACTCAACGAGCATGAAGTGCTCTTTTTCAGAGATCAGTGTATTGCGCCAAGTGAGCAACGCGATATGGCGCGGCTGTTTGGCCCCTTACAGACTCATCCAGCCTACGGTACGGTCGATGGTTTACCTGAAGTCATGTTGCTTGAGAGCACGGAGGCGAAGCCCTCCAAGATTGAGGTCTGGCACTCTGATATGACCTTCCGTCAGCATCCACCTTCAGTCACTGTCCTTAAAGGGGTCACTATTCCGGCGGTCGGTGGGGACACCTTGTTTGCCAGTATGACATCAGCGTACGACGGACTTTCGGCGGGTATGAAGGCCTACCTTGAGCCATTGGTTGCGGTCCATGACTTCTCGCAGGGGTTCAAAGAGAGTCTTGCAGAGCCGGGAGGCCGCGAGCGTTTGGCCGGTGCGCTGGCGGATAACCCGCCGGTACGTCACAAGGTCATTCAGACGCACCCGGAGACGGGAAAGAAGGTCATTTTCGTGAATGCCTTATTCACCTCGCATATCGAGGGTGTCTCGCCACTAGAGTCCTCAGAAGTGCTCAATTTCTTGTATCGGCATTGTGTATTACCGGAGTACACCTGCCGCTTCAATTGGGCGGTCGATAGTCTTGTCTTGTGGGATAACCGAAGCACCCAGCACAAACCGGTCAATGACTTCCTGCCGGCAAGTCGGGCGCTGCACCGCGTTGTCAGTGAGGGTGATTTACCTTATTGATTTACGCGGTTTCGCGAAGGTATGCCTCTACCTCGCGTTTCACCATCGGCGCAAATAGATACAGTGCGACCAAGTTCGGAAGTGCGATAAGGAAAATCATTGCATCCGAGAAGTCTAGGACGGCTTTGAGCTCTAAAACGCAGCCGAGCGCAAAGAAAGTCAAAAAGACCAACTGGAAGCCCAGCGTTCGCCATTTACCAACGCCAACGAGGTAATTCCACGCCTGAAGTCCGTAGTACGACCAAGCAAGTGCGGTTGAAAACGCAAATAAGACGGCGGCGAAGGCTATGAGATAGGGCGACCATGGAATGTGGAACGCGAAGGCGGCAGAGGTGACCTCAATGCCCGACAGCCCCCCACCCATGAGTCCATTGGGCAGTGCCGTGGTCAGTATGACCAATGAGCTGAGCGTTAGGACCACAACAGTATCGATAAAAGGCTCGAGCAATCCCACAAAGCCTTCAGACGCGGGAGAGCGGGTCTGGACAGCTGAGTGTGCAATGGAGGCTGATCCCAGCCCCGCCTCGTTGGAGAAGAGTGCCCGTTGGAACCCCATAATGAGTGCGCCCAGTGCGCCACCCGCCATTGCATCCGCACCAAATGCACTGGATACGGCTGTTGATATGGCCAACGGAACGTTCTGCCAGCTCAAACTGATGATGACGAGACACCCAATAATGTAGATCCCCGCCATGAAGGGCACGATGTAAGCAGCCACTCGGGCGATCGACGTGATACCACCGATGATGACCAACCCTACGATGCCTGCTAGAACCAGTCCAAACAACAGTGAGTAATCTGCTAGGAAGCTCGTCTCTCCACCGGTGATGACGAGCATTTGCTGATAGGCCTGATTGGACTGAAACATGTTCCCGACGCCAAAGCAGCCGATGACCAGTGCGAGCGCGTAAATACCGCCCAATGTCCTTCCGATTCGAGGCCAATTGCGTTCTTTGAAATACCCATCGAGGTAATACATGGGGCCGCCTGACACAGAGCCGTCCGCGTGCACTTGTCGATACTTCACGCCCAGGGTGCACTCGATCAATTTCGTCGACATCGAGAGGAATCCAGCGACGAAAAGCCAGAATGCCGCGCCCGCGCCGCCCAAACTGATGGCCACAGCAACGCCACCAATATTGCCAACTCCGACAGTGCCTGAAATAGCGGTAGCTAAGGCTCTAAAGTGACTGATTTCACCCTCGGCTGATGGGTCCTTGAAGTCGCCTCGTACGTGACGAACTGCCAGCCAAAACCCCCTGATATTGATGAATCGAAGGTAAAGCGTAAAAAAGAGCGCACCAATGGCGAGCCAAGCCACAACTAGCGGCACCTGTTGACCAAAGACTGGGACCGAAAAAAAGACAAAGGCAGAGAGTGCGCTTGCCAGCGGTGCCATGAAAGCATCGATCGATGCGGCCAACGTATCCATAGTGATTCCTTATTTTTTTGCTTGGCAACCCAGCGATTAGCTTCCGACTTCTCTTACTACAGAGCTTAGGAACGACACTTTAACTGCGACTTCGAATTTCGCGTGCCGCGCCGAGTGCAATGCCAACGCCAATCCAAACGGCTTCATTGGTCAACACGTAGAGCACCACGCCAAAGACCAGGCCAATGCCAATCGACAGTCCCTGAGGGCGACTTGGTTTATTATTTTCCACGGTTATTCACTCACGTTTGGCAATGGAATTGCCCTTTCCCAGAGGTGTCCAGCCTGAGGAAGTGGTAACTTGTAGTCAAGTCGCCGTCCCGAGCGCGCAGAGTAGAGGGGGCAAATGAGTTTTAAAGAGACCTGTATCAAGGTCATGGCCTGGCTTAACTTTGGGCTGGCACTCGCCGGCTTAGCGAAGTTTTTGCCTATTGGTTATCTGATGCTACTGTCGGTCTGGGAACCGATCGACCCAGCAGCTTACGAATGGTCGATCGACTTAATTTC
>WTJR01000202.1 GCA_011524755.1 Halieaceae bacterium
GTCATCGAAAACTCGCTGTGGGATGCGGTTCCCGAGTTCATGCGTGACTTGGACGCCATTGCCGATAAATTTGATTTGGATATCCCTCCGCGCTCGAAACCGGTCGTACGACTCTCGAGCTGGATTGGCGGTGATCGAGACGGAAACCCCAACGTCACGGCTAAAGTCACATTCCGCGCCATGATTATCAGTCGCTGGCAGGCGGCCGATCTTATTCTCCGAAATCTCGAAGAAATCTATGAGGAACTGTCGGTCACTAAGGCAACTGACGCGCTACGTGAGATGACAAACGGCGCGCGCGAGCCCTATCGCGCAATTTTAAGGCCCGTGCGAGACGCCGTTCGCAAGCAGCGGGACGGCTTGGGAGCCTATATTCAAGACGGCTCTCTGACTCCACCCGCCTACTTACCGACAGACACGATCACTGACAGCCTGGAGCTCTGCCGCCAATCGCTATTAGCGATGGGTCTCGACGCCATTGCTGACGGAAAACTTCTCGATTTGCTGCGACGCTTGGAAACCTTCGGGTCTCACCTTGTAACGCTCGATATTCGTCAGGAAAGCACTCGTCACAGCGATGTCATCGGTGAAATCACAGAAGCATTGGGTCTAGGCGATTATCAGACATGGTCCGAACTAGAAAAGCAGGCTTTTCTTGAAGCTGAAATCGCCAATCCACGCCCGCTGCTGCCAATCAACTATGTAGCATCAGAACCTTGCCAAGAGGTCATTGATACCTTCCGAGTCATTGCCAATGCACCACGAGAGGCGCTGGGCTGCTATGTCATTTCAATGGCATCTCAACCGTCTGATGTGCTGGCTGTTCAACTTCTATTGAAAGCGACAGGTGGGCCGCTGGACTTACCGGTTTCTCCACTATTCGAAACGCTGGATGACCTTGACGGCGCGCCCGCGACGATCGATGCGTTACTGAGCAACGAGGCGTTTAAAGCGCGAGCCAACAACGCCATGGTTGTCATGATTGGCTACTCCGACAGTGCAAAGGATGCCGGCATGCTGTCAGCGGGCTGGGCGCAATATCGAGCGCAAGAAGCGTTGCTCGATACCTGCCACTCTCACGGGGTGAAGCTACAGTTATTCCACGGTCGCGGCGGCACCATCGGGCGAGGCGGTGCGCCGGCCCATCAAGCACTGCTGTCTCAGCCACCTGGCTCGCTGGAACAAGGACTGAGAGTGACCGAGCAAGGCGAAATGATCAGAGTGAAACTCGGGCTCAAGCCGCTGGCGGTTAATACCCTTGGGCAGTACACCAGCGCGATTCTTCGGGGCAACCTCACGCCACCACCCGTTCCCAAGCAAGCATGGCGCGAGCTCATGAATGAGCTTGCTGACAACGCCTGCACTGATTATCGAAGCTGGGTTCGAGGGAACCCGCATTTTGTTGAATACTTCCGCCAGGCAACCCCAGAGCCTGAGCTTGCAAGCCTCCCACTCGGCTCAAGGCCTGCAAGACGCCGAACCGGGGGTGGCATCGAGACACTCCGGGCGATTCCATGGATTTTTGCCTGGTCGCAAAACCGCTTGGTTCTGCCAGCGTGGCTTGGGGCCGGCTCAGCGCTCGAGAAAGCCGCATCCTCAGGAAGCATGTCAATGCTTAAGGAGATGCGTCACGAGTGGCCATTTTTTGCCTCCAGGTTATCCATGCTCGATATGGTCTACGCCAAGTCAAATAGCATGATTAACGTGCTGTATGACGAAACGCTGGTTGATTCGGAATTGCGAGGTCTAGGACAAGATTTGCGCGAACAGCTCGCCAAGGACATCAACTCAGTCCAACGTATATTGGAGGTGGACACGCTCATGGCGGGTGATCCCTGGGGCTTGGAGTCGATTGGCTTGAGAAATGTGTATACCGCGCCACTGAACCTAGTGCAGATAGAATTACTGCGACGTATTCGTGAAAGCGAAGATGCATCAGTACAGCGCGCACTGATGGTATCGATTGCCGGTGTCGCAGCAGGAATGCGCAACACCGGCTGAGGCCACGAAATGAGCCGCGGCTTAGTTCATCGCAAGCTGTCTGATGTCACTCAGTAGTGCGACGAGGTAGGTCAAAAACCGACCTGCATCACCACCGTTCACAACACGGTGATCGTAGGACAGCGAGACTGGAAGCATGGTGCGAGGCTGGAATGCGGAGCCGTCCCACACCGGTTGGGTGGAGGCCTTGCTGACACCCAAAATGCCCACTTCTGGTGTGTTTACGATCGGTGTAAATCCACGCCCACCAATGCTCCCTAAGCTACTAACGGTAAAGACCGCGCCTTGCATTTCGTCCGGCTTGAGCTTCTTGTCTTTCGCTTTCGCGGCAAGCTCACGAATTTCATCACTCAATGCCCAAATAGACTTCTTGTCCGCATCACGGATAACCGGCACCACCAAACCGTTGGGTGTATCGACAGCCATACCAATGTGGCAGTAGTCCTTGTAGACAAGCACGTCGCCCTGTTCTGCCAGCGAACTCTTCAGCTTAGGATTCGCATTAAGCGCAATCGCGACCGCTTTAATGATGAAAGGCACGGGCGATAATTTGCTGCCTCGTTGCTCAGCCTCCGCTTTAAGCGAACTCCGAAAGGCTTCTAGATCAGTGATGTCCGCGTCATCAAACTGCGTGACGTGTGGCACGTTGAGCCACGACTTCGACATATTGGTCGCAGTGACTTTATCGATGCGTGATCTCTCTTCATGACGAACCGGACCAAACTTCGAGAAATCAATCTCCGCCACTTCCGGTATACCGCTACCCACGGAAACGGCGCGGGTCGCAGGATCAGCCAGACGTTGCGAAACGTACGCCTGTAAATCCTCTTTAACGATGCGCCCCTTGGGGCCTGACCCTTTTACAGCCTTCAGGTCGACACCAAACTCACGAGCCAGCTTCCGCACGGCAGGTCCAACGTATAAATCTGATGCGTCATCGGAGGCCGACGAGGATGGTTGCGCGGAGACCGCAGGCGCGCTCATCTGGGGAGCAGGATTGGCTGCGGCCACTGGCGGGGATGTCTTCTCGGCCGTGTCGGTGGAGTCAACGGCTGTCGCAGCAGCGGGTGTGGCTGCCGTCGCAGGTGATGAACCGCCTGCGACGCTCAGCTTCATGAGCGCCGCCCCTTGAGTGACCGAGGCACCCTCTGCAATTAAGAGCTCTAGGACCTCACCTGCAACAGGAGAAGGAACCTCCATTGATGCTTTATCGGACTCGAGCACGACGATCGAGTCGCCCTCGCCGATCATATCGCCAATGCTGACACAGACCTCGACGACCTCAACATCACCATCCGTACCAATATCCGG
>WTJR01000081.1 GCA_011524755.1 Halieaceae bacterium
ACGTCAATACACCGTTCGAAATAAGTGTCGGGAAGCAAGCGGACTCGAAAGACGTCGCCTTTAGTGTACGGCACGTTTCTCCATGGTCACTTCTGACCTCGATCTGTGTCGGCTTTGCATTTTTCGGTGTAGCTTTAGCACTCGACGCTGCGGCAGCGTCGATCAAAGAAGAGGGCCCAACGCCTGATCTTGTTGGCAAGACAAGACTGACAAGCACAGAGATTACCCGGCTATTTTCTGAGGTCATCGATCGCGGTGAAGTTCAGAATGAGCGGGGTATTTCAGCAGAGACCTACTGGCATGCAGACGGGACCTTCGTGAGCCGATGGTGGACCAAGGCAAATCCTGCAAGTGATACAGGTGGAAAAGGAGTGGAAACGCAGGAGGTCAGGGGCCGGTGGCGTGCCGATCATGATCTCCGATGCGTGACATTTGACTCGGGAACACAGCCGGATTGGTCATGTGCCGAGGTGTGGCTGCTGGACGATGGACGGGTCCTGTCTCTCAATCCCGACGGAAGCGCTCACGGCCTGCATCGGTTGTCTCCCTTGAAATGAGAACCAGGAACCCGCATTAAGTAACGTATCGCGGCGCACAGGAACGACGTACACTGGGTGCGAAAGCGCGGGCGAGGAAAACCCTATGCCGTTTTTGTTACTTGCATATCCTTTTCTTGAGTTTTGGTCGCTGCTTGAGTTCAGTGCTCGCACCAGTGCGCTGGCGACCATCACCTATATCCTTGTCATGATCATTGTTGGCTACTGGTTGCTGCAGCTTGCGGGCCGCTCGGCCTTGCTGACGGCGGGTCGGTTTCCATCGGCGGCCGCGCTACGTGGCCAGTTGTTTGCCGGTGAGATTAGCGTAGCCTTTGGTGCCGTCTTACTGATGATTCCCGGGCTCATCTCAGATGTGATTGCGCTTTATGTATTTCTTCGCGCTGCCTTGCGCGCGCTCCTGGGGGGAGCTGCCTCGGGCGGGCGTCGAGATAATCCGATGACCGAAGAGCGCGATATTCCTCATCGAACGACCGCTGAGCGAGATGATCGCGGACCAGTGACGCTGGAGGGTGACTTTTCGCGCGTTGACGACGACTAAATTCAGGTCAAAAGCGGTTTTTTTCATCAAATTTAGCACTCTCGGCCGCTGAGTGCTAAAAAAGGCTTGAAATTGTTTTTTGAGTCCCCATTATTCCCTCACCCCTTAGTGGGAAGAACAACATAATCGTCATTTTGGAGATTGAAACCCATGAATATTCGTCCGTTGTACGACCGAGTTGTCGTTCGTCGTAAGGAAGAAGAGCAGACTTCGGCTGGCGGTATCGTCCTGCCAGGCTCTGCAAAAGAGAAGCCTAATCAAGGTGAAGTTGTTGCAGTTGGTGCCGGTAAAGTACTGGACAACGGTGAGCAGCGTCCTTTGACCGTTCAAGTTGGCGATCAGATCGTTTTCGGTCAGTACGCAGGCAGCAACACTATCGAAGTTGATGGTGAAGAGCTGATCCTCATGAGCGAAGGCGAAATCTACGCCGTTATCGACTAATTACTTCAGTCCAACGTTAGTAAAGGAATTTTAGACATGGCAGCTAAAGACGTATTTTTTGGTGATTCCGCTCGTCAGCGCATGCTGGTTGGTGTGAACACACTGGCAGATGCCGTTAAAGCAACACTGGGTCCTAAGGGCCGTAACGTAATCCTCGAGAAGTCATTCGGTGCGCCGACTGTCACCAAAGATGGTGTTTCAGTAGCGAAAGAAATCGAACTGGCGGATCGCTTTGAGAACATGGGCGCGCAGATGGTGAAGGAAGTTGCTTCACAAGCGTCTGACGTCGCAGGTGACGGTACCACCACGGCAACTGTTCTCGCGCAATCAATCGTGAACGAAGGCCTCAAGGCAGTTGCTGCGGGCATGAACCCCATGGATCTCAAGCGTGGCATCGATAAAGCAGTCGCCGCAGCTGTTGAAGCTGTCGGTGGCATGGCATCACCTTGTGAAGACAACACGGCGATTGCCCAGGTAGGTACCATCTCTGCAAACAGCGATGCGTCTGTCGGCGAAATCATCGCTGAAGCGATGGAGAAGGTTGGAAAAGAAGGTGTCATCACCGTCGAAGAGGGTTCAGGCCTCGAGAACGAGCTCGACGTTGTTGAAGGTATGCAGTTCGATCGCGGTTACCTCTCGCCTTACTTCATCAACAACCAAGACAACATGTCTGCTGAAGTGGAAGACCCCTTCGTACTTCTCGTTGACAAGAAGATCTCAAATATTCGTGAACTGCTTCCTGTGCTTGAGCAGGTAGCTAAGGCTTCTCGCCCACTCGTCATCATTGCTGAAGACGTTGAAGGCGAAGCGCTCGCGACGCTGGTTGTGAACAACATGCGCGGCATCGTAAAGGTGGCGGCATGTAAAGCACCTGGATTCGGTGATCGTCGTAAGGCCATGCTGCAGGACATCGCGATTCTGACAGGCGGTACGGTTATCTCTGAGGAAGTCGGTCTTGATCTCGAGAGCACCAGCCTTGAGCACCTCGGTAATGCCAAGCGCATCACCATGGACAAGGACAACACCACCATCGTTGATGGTGCGGGTGATGCGGAAGCTATCCAAGGTCGCGTTAGCGAAATTCGTGTCCAGATTGAGAACACGTCTTCTGACTACGATCGCGAAAAGCTTCAAGAGCGTGTTGCGAAGCTCGCCGGCGGTGTAGCGGTTATCAAGGTAGGCGCTGCCACTGAAATCGAGATGAAAGAGAAGAAGGCACGTGTCGAAGACGCGCTCCACGCGACTCGCGCTGCGGTTGAAGAAGGCGTCGTTGCAGGTGGTGGTGTGGCACTGGTTCGCGCTATCGCATCGGTCGAAGGCCTGACAGGTGACAACGAAGACCAGAACACAGGTATCGCAGCTGCGCTACGTGCCATGGAAGGTCCGCTCCGTCAGATCGTATCTAACGCAGGTGACGAGGCGTCTGTCGTTCTCGATAAAGTGCGTCAGGGCGAAGGCAACTTCGGTTACAACGCGGCAACTGGCGAGTACGGTGACATGATTGCGATGGGTATTCTCGACCCAGCAAAAGTAACTCGTACTGCACTCCAGGCAGCGGGATCGGTTGCGGGCTTGATGATCACCACGGAAGTGATGATAGCTGAAGCACCGAAAGACGAAGCAGCACCTGCAATGCCTGACATGGGCGGCATGGGTGGCATGGGCGGCATGATGTAAGCAGCTCTGCTCATAAAACTAGGAACCCGGCTTTATGCCGGGTTCTTTTTTTTTGGTACGAGGATATACTTGC
>WTJR01000065.1 GCA_011524755.1 Halieaceae bacterium
CAAAACGCCATGTAGTCAGCCGTTGTGCCCACCAAACCACCACCGCCAGAAAAGAAGTTTCGCTTATGACGGTAGTGACTGGTATGAGGGTCGTCCTCGAGTAATACCTGTTTATCCATCGATCGCATGTAACACGCGGCAAATCGATCAAGCTTTTCGTCAGTGACACGAAAACCGGTATCCGTCATTCCGAGAGGGTCAAAAATCCGTTCGCGCAGGAATGATTCGAACGGTTGACCCGATATGATTTCGACGAGCGCACCACACACATCGGTAGCAAGTGAGTAGCACCACTTATGACCGGGGTCATAGAGCAGAGGAACGCGTCCCAACTTGTCGGCAAACTCAAGGAGCGTCTCACCGCCTCCTCGCGCGATACCAAGGTCTTGATAGGCTTGATCAACCGGACTCTCCAAACCCGGCAACAGACCACCGTAGGTCAGCCCCGCCGTATGACTCAATATGTGTTGCATGGTTGGCGGGTTGGCCGGACGGCGCGTCACCATCTGATCTCCCTCACCACGCTCCCATACTTCCTGGCCTCGCCACGAGGGAATAAATCGATGTATCGGATCGGTTAACTGAAAACGGCCCTCTTCCCAGAGCATCATGAGTGCGACCGATGTGATGGGTTTTGACATCGAGTAGATGCGAAAAATCGTGTCGTCCTGCATGGGTTTGCTGCGCTCACGATCCATCAAGCCAATCGATTCAAAATAGGCGGGGATACCGTGCCGAGAAACCAGCACCTGACAGCCCGGTATTTTTTCTGGCTCGATATAACTCTGCCGAAGGTGCTCCCCGATGCGCGCTAGCTTGGCCTCTTCAAACCCCGCTGCTTTTGCGTCTACTGCAATTGTCACAGGTCTTTCCTTATTAATTATTAGTTCACTACATGCAGGCAAAAGCCTAACGGGTAAGGGCCTCAAATGCGACAAGGTGAGCGGGCTGCTGGTCTTGGAGAATAAGCGTGAGCTGTAATACATTGCCCGCGTCACAAACAGGTTTTCTCGCTATGAATCTCCAACTACTTATTCTCGATACATTACGCGCCATGCCCCATTGGCTTTTGACATGGGTTGGCGGCAAGCCGCAGGAGATTGACGGTAATCGCCTCGACATGAACATGCAGGTACTCGCCAAACTGTCAGCGCGTGGATCGAATGCATCGGATGACCCACCCAGCGTGGATGATATTCGACGCACAGCGGCCGAGTTCAACGAACTGAATCTCCCCACCGTAACGGGCGTTTCCACTGAAGACACCACCATTGAGCTACTGGGTAATTCGCTAAAAGCCAGAATCTATCGCCCAGCATCAGACGCTAACCCCAAGCCCGCCGTACTGTTTTTTCATCAGGGTGGGCTGGTCATTATGGACCATCTCACGGATAACCACTTCTGCTCGCTTCTGGCGGCGCGATGTGGGGCTGTCGTTTTTTCTCTCGATTACCGGTTGTGCCCGGAGAATGCATTTCCGGCACCCATTGAAGATGCCAAGGCGCTTTGGGAACACGTTCAGACTTTTAGTGACGACTACGGTATCGACCCTGCACGCATTGCGCTGGCAGGTGACAGTGCGGGCGGCTTGATCAGTAGCACGCTCGCACTCATCTTACGAGACGAGGGTGGTCGTCAACCCAAGGCCCTGTGTCTGGCCTACCCCTGGGTCACGACCAACAATGAGAATCAGCCAAGCCTCAGTAGCTGTGCAAACACCTTTCCTCTGACGGCTGACACCATGCACTTCTTTAACTCGCAGGTATTTCCCAACGACCTCAATAAAGATCACCCGTGGGCAAATCCATTGCATGCGGAAAGTCTTGCTGGTCTCCCGCCGACCGTCATCGGAACCGCGGGCTTTGACCCAATCCGTGACCAGGGGAATACCTTTGCCAGCCGGCTTGCGGAGTCAGGAAATGAGGTCACACACTTTTGCTTCGAGAGTCTGACACACAGTTACCTTATGTTTGGCCGCGTCAGCAATGAGGCAGAACGCGCTTGCGAGACGCTTGCTGTCGCCCTTTCCGAGAGCCTCAATAAACCTGACTGAGACGCTTTATCCGGTCAACCGCCGGGTCAACCACCGACTGACGCCCATCCCAAAGAGTCGGCTCAGTCGGTGCCATCGTCGGGTTGATGCGCCCAATACATGATGAAGCTCGCGACGCTGGGTCAAGCCATAGACGGCAGAGGCGACATCATCGGGCTTCATTTCCCAGGTCATATTCTCGATGTGCCGAGGATCTAGCGAACGCCCCATTTCAGTATCAATGACCGGCGGCTTAATGCAGGTCACATAAATATCGTCATCTTCCCATTCGATATTCAGTGCCTGAGTGAAGCCATCCACATAGAACTTGGTCGCGCTGTAAACAGCGAGCAGAGGGATACCGTGGATGCTCGATGCGGAACACAGATTAATCACCATGGACCCTTCGGTGGCTTTCAGGAAAGGATGTGCCGCATAAGAAACCATGGTTAGCCCCGTCACATTCACATCCACCATCGCGCGAATCTGACTCTCCGATTGCGTCATCAGCTCGCCGCCCGTCAGAACGCCCGCGTTGTTAACGAGCACATCGAGCCTCCCGCTCGTCGCCTGCGAAAACATGGCAATAGCCTCTTCAATGGAAGCGCTATCTCTTACATCACAATAACCGGCAATGGCGTGTTGGAAATCCGGCTCAGACAGCAACGCCTGACAACGCTCTGCATTGATATCAAACAAACCTACCTGATAACCCTCACGGGCAAAGCGCCTTGCAATAGCAAGCCCAATACCTTGAGCAGCGCCGGTGATAAATGCTGTCTTCATAACTCCCCCTGGGTGCCTTAACACAATGACTACTTATTCTTATTCAGTCATTTTGGTGTTCGTCGGTTGCTGACAACCCCATCAGTAGAGCATGGATAAGGTCATCACCCAACACCCTATAAAATTTACTTTTCACCCAAGAAAAAAATAATGATACTGCTGGCGTCAGATAATGCGGTGTAAATAACAAGAATGAAGTGGCCCCGTCTCGGCGACGCTATCCCTCAGCGAAAGCACCCTATTCGCACACTCATCGGGCGTGCGGTTTTCAAGCTCATTGGGTGGAAGCTCGAGGGAAACCTACCCAATAAATCCAAACTGGTCCTTGTGGCGTTGCCGCATAGCTCGAACTTCGATTTCGTCTTGGCGCTGTCCGTCATCTGGGGATGGGGTCTCAAGCTCAACTATATGGGCAAGCACACGCTCTTTAAGTTTCCCCACGGCTTCTTCTT
>WTJR01000107.1 GCA_011524755.1 Halieaceae bacterium
GCTGAAATACCCACGGCGAAACTTGACAAAACCTGTACAAGCCGCTATCAAAAGTACTAAAGATATAACTAAGAGCGTTTTAAGCCTTGCAGCTGGGCTCAGGCGCCACACATCAAACAGGAGAGTCACCCATGCGCTTCATGAAAAACAGTCCGATTGCCCTGGCGGTTAGTCTCGCAGTCGCAGCGACAGCACACACCTCGACCGTGTCTTCACAGGAAGAGGAGGCCATGCTCGAGGAAGTCATGGTAACCGCGAGAAAACGCGAGGAGTCGCTATCGGAAACGCCGATTGCGATTACCGCGATCAGCGCAGCGGACATCCAAGCGGGTGCTTTTAAGACGCTCGTCGACGTGCAAAAAACCGCGCCAGGCCTGTTCATGGAGTCAATAAACAACGAAAACGCCCGCACGGTTTTGATGCCGAGATTTCGTGGGGTCACTTTTGACGCGACCAGCCCCTTACAAAGAACCAGTTCGGTGTTTGTCGATGGCTTGATTGTGACCTCCGGGTTACACAGTTTACCGGTAACCCAAGTTGAACGGATTGAGGTGGTCAAGGGGCCTCAATCGGCGTTGTTCGGTCGGAACACCTACTCCGGCGCCATCAATATCATTACTCGCAGGCCGGGTGACGAGTTTAAGGGGGGAATCGAGCTCGATTATGGCCTAAAGAGCAAGGCGGCCACGACTGGCTATATTGAGGGCCCAATTACAAGCAAACTGGGGGTGCGTGCAACGTTTAGTTACACCGATAAGGAAGGGCACTACGACAACGCCTTTGTGGAGGGCCAGCGGCTCGGAGACGAGGAGACGCTTGCCTACGGCATCATGCTTGACTTTAATCCCACCGATAATCTGAACATCATGCTCCGCGCCTCCAAGTATGAGGATGATGACGGTCCCGGTGCGTACGCATTGGCGGGTGGACTGGCCGAACACAACTTCTGTGCCGAGCCGACCCCGGCGATAAACCAATTCAGTTGCTTTTTTGTCAACGGGTTAGAGTCCGCTTACCAGGGCGAAGTCAATATTCCAACAAGCATAGGTGCCTCTTCGTCGGCCGATGTCTTTAGTAAAGCAACAGATCAGCTGCGAGATGCCAGTGGCAACTGGGCAGGGGCTTCGGGGGGACCGGGCTATGCGCCGATTGGCGATCACTCCTTTGATGATCTCTCCCACAATGGTTTTGGTAAGGCGGGGGACGGAGAGCGCTTTGGCGCGATCGTCTCCTGGGATATGACTGATTCGCTGAACCTAAACATTGCCTACGGCAAGAACGAAGATGACTATGTGCTATTTCATGACTTTGATGCGGCAGGTGGCTTTGGTTTCCATACCTACAATGCGCGAGTGACTGAGGACGAAACTTTTGAGGTGAGGCTGTCAGGCACTAGTGAACGCTTCGACTGGTCCATCGGTGCAACGCAGGTTGAGATGTCTTCCAAGGCCCACGGCGGTTTCTATGACCAATACTTCGGCGATTTGTTTGGTGGCACGCCGGGATATTGGTTCGCTGATATCTATAACCCGACCACCGCGTTATCGCTGATCGAGGCGGATACCACCGGCATCTTCGCTTCAGTGGATTTCAGGATTACGGATCGTCTGACCCTGATTGGGGAAGTGCGACGCCAGGAAGACGAAATCAATGACCCGAGTGTCAATGAGGCGGCGGGCAAAAATCTGTCTCCTGCAGAGTTCTCGTCTACCCTGCCCCGCGTGGTGATCAAGTATGAGTTGAACGACAACCATATGTTCTATGCGAACTACAGTGAGGGCACGCTGCCAGGTGGCTTTAACCCCGAAGTGGCATCCAAGCTGACCACCCCGGAGCAGATTGCCACCTTTAATGCGGACACGCCCGGGATTGGTGAAACCTTCCAGGAAGAGACCCTCACGAACTATGAGGCGGGCTGGAAGTACGCCTCTGACGATGGTCGGTTAGCCATGAATCTCGCGATTTTCCACATGGAGCGATCAGACCAGGTGTACTCCGGGTTTGGCGTGATTCCGGCTGACGTCACCTGTTCGGGTGACTCAGACGGTGATGGCGTGCCGAACACAGAAACCTGTACGGTCGCTTTCAGCGGCAACGGCACGTCCAGTGATATCGATGGTTTTGAAATTGACCTGAGCTATCAAATGTTTGACAGCCTGTCGCTGCAGGCGGGCCTCGGTTACACCAAGGCTGAGATCTCGGATTTCCCCGAGAATGGCGACTGTGGTGACTACAACGATGTATTCGGCCCCGGTTTGTCCTGTGTGGGTCAGCAAGCGGCCCGATACCCCGAGTGGCTCGGATCGTTTATCGCTACCTATGACTTCAATACGCCGCTGGGCGACTCCTATGCTCGAGGTGAGCTCTTCTACACCGGGTCCTACTACGATGAAGTCACCAACCTGACCGAGATTCCCGATGCGACCGAGATCAATCTTCGCGCCGGGGTTCGCATGGACAATGGCATCAGCTTGGAGGCATATGTATCCAACCTGCTGGATGAGGATGCGCCTACCGGTGGTAACAACATTGCTGATACCAGTAAGTATGTCCGTGATACCACTTTTGCCTACAACTTTTTCGTGGAGAGTGTGCACATCCACATGCGCGATCGTCGGGAGTTAGGATTCCGTGTGCGGTACGACTTCTAATCGACCTGCGCGCGGGATGTTGTGACCGGCATACCGCAGGGCAGCAATACGGAAGGCAGCTCTCGAGCTGCCTTTTTCTTTGATCTCGATGGGTTTCGGCCAGTGGCATCGAGTGGGGGTGATACGGCGGTATCGAGTATGGGCAACAAAGAATTATTGAGTGTCTTTAATCTGGGCAGTTAACAGTGGGTAAGTGGACATGAGCGTCAAAACCATCAAAACCCTGCACCGTTGGCTCGCCTTTATTCTGGGGATATTCGTTGTTTTTCAGGTGACCTCCGGCAGCATTGCCGCGGAAAGCCGCCTGCTGATGCAGTGGTTTTACCCTGAGAAGTACCAAGTGGAGGCGGGCGGCATCCCCGCAACCCCCACTCAGATACAGACGACCATGCGTTTGCTGGAACCGGAATTCAATATTGCCCATGTCATGGTGCCGCCGCCCAACAGGGCGGATACCGCCTATATCTTGATGGGCGGGAGAAACCCCGAGGATTTGCACGAGTCCAAAATCATGGTCGACTACGATCAGTATCAGCAGCAGATTATTGGCGAGCATCCCCTGATCGAGTCGGGCTGGATCGGCAC
>WTJR01000014.1 GCA_011524755.1 Halieaceae bacterium
TTGCCCGCATGCAGCATCGCCAAGGTCGTATCCGCGTTTTCCATTTGCGTCACGCGATCCCCCTCTTCGCTGTGCCCGAGGTGCTCGTGATCCACCAACTCAAAGCCAAATGCGTCGCGATAGAACGCAATAGCAGACTCAAGGCTAGGCACAGACATCGCAAAATGATGCACGCCTCTGATTTTTACAGGTGCAGGCTTCGTCATCTGCTCACAGCTCCAACAGGCCTCGGACTCATCTGATTATGTCACGGGCAAAGACGTCATCAACGGTTTCATGACGTTTAACTAATCGCGCACTGCCCTGATCTAACAACACCGACCCCGGTCTTGGCAGCGCATTGAAGTTTGCCGCCATAGGTTCTAAATAGGCGCCAGTGGGATAGATCGCTAAAACATCCCCCACGGATAACTCAGGTAGCTTGGCATCAAGCGAGAGCATTTCCGCGTTGCACGTCAGACCCACTACATCATAAATACAATCCGGGGACTCTCCTGAGCTCACAGAGGTGAACTCCAATGGGCACTCGTCCGGAACACCGTGAAGATCGAGAAACACTTCTGATGTATCCACTTCCGCCCATCGCCGGTGTTCGCCAGCAGTCTCGTTTTTGAGGTTTTTAACAGTCGTCAGGTGAACACCCGTATCGCTGTGCAAGCCGCGACCGGGCTCTATCTCTAATATCCAGTCTGACCAAGGCGTCGTTGAATCGGCTAGCGCTTGCCGTAAGGCGCCGCAAATGACAGCAGCAAACTCGGATAAGGATGGCGTCTTTCCGCTTCGATCAACGACATCAAGGTCCGCATCTAAAACGCTAGCAAAGCCACCCCCAATATTGATGACGGGGTGATCGATGCCCGCAAGTAATGGCTCCAATTCAATCACCTTAGATGCCACTACTGCGGCCCATGTGCTCCATACGTCAAGCTGCTTGCTGTGCCGACCAATGTGCGAGTGGAAACCCACTAATTGCAGGTGAGGATAGGAAGGCCAGCTGCCAACAATCTCTGCGAGTTCGCTGTTTGGGATGCCGTATTTAATACGCTGGCTCAATTCGGAAATTAATAAATCCGGAGCAAAATCAGAGGTCGCTGACAGCTCACCCATCTCGGGCTTTAATCGCAACATAACGCGCGCAGTGGTGTGCAGTTCGCCAGCTATGTCGTTGATTAGGGATGCTTCCCGCGGGCTATCGATGACGATACGAACGCCCAAGGCAATGGCTTTACGTATGATCACTTCGTCTTTGATCGATCCATTGAGCGAAATGCGTGACGGAGGCACATTTGCGCGAAGCGCACCCTCGAACTCACCGGGACCAAACACATCACAACCACAATCAAGCTCTGACAACAGTGCCCTGATGCCGAGTATTGGGCAGGCTTTTAGCGAGGGCATGAGCTCAAAGCGCGGCCACTCCGCGCCAAAAGCATCACGAAATTCATCAACGCGCTCGCGGATGGCATCTCCAGAAAATATAAAGAGTGGCGTCCCGAACTGGCGAGCGATTGCCTCTAAATCGTAGTCGTCAGTTTTCAGCGGACCCATACGTCAACCCTACACGAGTTCTGATAATTGGTACTGACCAACCCAACCGCGTTGAGACTCAATTTAGCCTCTGAGGCCGATTCAAGATAATGGCCTCTCACTTCGTTCACTGCGAGCTCACTCCTCTGAACACACTAGCTTGGCGTTGACCTCACCCACAACGGCGAGGTTCATTTTTGCACGGCCCTGCATGCCCCCCTGCACCTCACAGGCCTGAAGCGTGTCTTGCACAATACTTTTCACAACATCTGCGAACTGCTCTGTGTTGAGATCTGTCAGCTTCTCCACCGCGGGCGCTTTTGAAGGATTGAGAGACGGATCTTTGTACTGTGTCGACCAGGATGAGATCCACCACCTGTCATCTTTAAAGTAGAGGGAAATACTGTTGAATCCGCCGCTGTAAGGCTCTGCCTCAGGAGAGGTTCGCATCTCAAATTCACTCCAAACATGCGCAATGTTCCCGTACCGCTCAATACGTCTACCAACTTCATATTCAAAGAAGGCTTGGTCGTAGGGCACTGAAATCATGGCCTGCTCAGTGCTCAGATCATGTCTCTGAAACCTTCCATCAGGAAATACCTTGGTGATCAAGGCGCCGTCAGCGTGAATGTTGGCATCTCTGTCCGCATCGTAGATAAATCCTTCTGGTCCTGACACGACCTCGTAGTAGGCGTTGACAATGCTGTCTATCGACGACGTATCGTCTGCGTAGGCCGTCATCGTCACCAGCAAGCTTATTAACAGCAGCGCGTATCGCATCGATAAACCCCTCGTCGTTTTCAAAATGCCATGACACTAAGCTACCAAAAAATAACGTAGCGCACCCTACGAGGCCAACGTGGGCCATAAAACCTCAGGTGCAGTCGTTCAAGCCCAAACTCGCGCTGCGAAAACTCGCTTAGGGATTGTCGTGCGTATTGGCCGTCTTTTTAGGCACTACCTCTAGGCACTACCCCAAACATTAAGTTTAGAGACAGCCTGAAGGACTAGGTCCGCACTATGACCATCGCACGCCATCGTTTTAGGACGTATGATTCGCAACATAAGAACGTGAGGGGAACATCATGGGCACACCAGAAACGATCGTATTGCCTGAGGAGACAGCTGAAGTTGCAGCGCTGATAGAACGCGCACGCGTTGCTCAAGCAGCGATTGCTGACTACACGCAAGAGCAAGTCGATGAACTCATCAGAGCGATGGTTTGGTCCTGCGCACAACCAGGTGTGGCCGAGGAACTCGCGCAACAAACCCTCGATGAAACTCAGCTCGGCGACTACAACGGGAAATTCGCAAAAATATCGGTGAAAACCCGAGCGGCGCTTATGGATATCCTGCCCGATAAATCGGTCGGTGTGATCGAGGAGGACCTCGAGCGTAATATCGTCAAGATTTGTAAGCCAGTTGGCGTGATTGGCGCTCTATCGCCCTCGACGAATCCCGAGGCAACGCCAGTGATTAAAAGCATTAACGCTGTTAAGGGTCGAAACGCTATTGTCATTGCGCCACACCCACGCGCTAAGTTCATCAACATGACAATTGTCGAAAAAATGCGCGGCGCTCTCGAAAAGATGGGGGCTCCTGCTGACCTCGTACAAACCATGGCGCAGCCATCACTTGGCAAAACCGAAGCGCTCATGAAGCAATGTGACTTCATCCTCGCTACGGGTGGACCAGGCATGGTGAA
>WTJR01000138.1 GCA_011524755.1 Halieaceae bacterium
CCAACTGAGATAGCGCAGTTTGGCCGTCAGCTGGATGACATCGGTAGGGCAGTGATTCGCGAGGTTTTTCGCCAGTCGGGGATTCCTGAGGAGCTCTGGACTGACGCCTCAGGTGGGTATTCCTCGGGTCAGGGCACGGCCTTTTTGAATTTCGTTCACTACGATACGTCACAGCCCGATTTAGGCTTGCGGCCCCACACTGACTATGGGTTCGTGACGATTCTTGACGCGACCTCGCCCGGCTTACAAATTGAGCTAGAAGGTCAATTCCGCGATGTGCCGGTGCTCGATGGACACCTTGTTATCAACTTTGGTGAAGCATTGAATTTCATTACTCAACACTCGAATCGGTCGGTTGCGGCCATTGTTCACCGGGTCACCAGTCAGGCTGCATCGAATCCGGTGCGCCATGGCATCGTTTATTTTGCGAACCCTGACCTTGATGGTTTGGTGAAACAATTTAATACGAAGGGGCAAGAGGTGAGTAGTATCTCGGTAGAAGACCTCTTCTCACGCCTCGAAGGAAATCTGACTGAATATCAATGAGCCCATGAGGCCCCTTATAAGGCTTACAAGGGGCAGATCGAAAAGTCGCCCGGTGGCTCCGGGAGGGCGCTTAAAGTTTGAGTAGCTGTTTTCCGAAGTTGGCGCCTGTGTAAAGGCGTTGCAGCGTGGTGGGAATATTTTCAAACCCTTCTTGAATATCAACCTCGTACACAATATCGCCAGCGCTTACCCAGCCGATCAAGGCCTCGATGGCCTCCATTGCTCGAGGCAGGTAATCGAGGATGATAAATCCTTGCATGCGCCCTCGATTGGTCACCAGATTCATTAAGTTATTGGGTCCGGGTGCCGGGTCAATGTTGTTGTAATTGGCAATCCCCCCACACATTACCACTCGAGAATATAGGTTCAGGTGGTTAAGTGCGGCCTCCAGAATCGGGCCACTCACATTGTCGAAAAAGACATCCCATTTGTTGGGGCACAGGTCGGCGATTCGCTCCGAGACATTCTCACTTTTGTAGTCAATGACACCGTCAAATTTAGCGACATCTCTGAGCCACGCGCATTTCTCATCACCGCCGGCAATGCCGACTACCCGACATCCTTTGAGTCGTGCGATCTGGCCTGCGACGGATCCAGTTGCACCCGCAGCGCCCGACACCAAAACCGTTTCACCTTCTTTGGGTTGCCCATGATCGAGTAGTCCGAAGTAGGCAGTCATGCCAGTAATACCCAGTATCGATAGCATCATCTCGGGTGAAACACCGGGAGGTAGTTTGTTGACTCCCATTGGGCCCTGACCTGGAGCAACAATGGCATAGTCTTGCCAACAGCCCGTAGTCTGTACCAGTTCGCCAACGGCAAAATCGGGGTGTTTAGACTCAACAACTTCAGCGACGGAGCCGGCGCGCATGACTTCCCCGATGGCGACAGGCGGCAGATATCCGGGGCGGTCCACCATCCAGTTACGCTGCGTAGGGTCGAAGGAGAAGTACTTATTATTGACCAGTATCTGGCCGTCAGAAACGCTGGGGATAGCTGTTTCAACGTACTCAAAGTTCTGTGGGCCAATCATGCCGTGAGGCCGCGCTTTCAAAATCCATTGCCGGTTCATTGTCATAGTGTTGGTACCTTCTTTATTTTTCCGCTTTATTTTTCGTTCATTACAAGACTTAGTTATTTGGATAGTCAGACCTAATGCCTTGGATAATGCGCTCTGCGTTTTTGATGAAAATGGGCCGCGACGAAAAACTTGCAAGCAGATCTTGCACGTCCTCAGGTATTTCCTCTCCGTCAAGCGAGGGCGCTAGATCGGCACCAGCTACGCCTACAATGAGAACCCCAAGGGTTTTAATGACTTCCAGTGCTTGCTCGTTTCTTAGACGCAGTACATCAGCTGAAGCTGCGGCAATTCGATCGACCTGTTGAAGAAAGTTTCTTTTCGACAGCAAAAGGCAATCTAGCGATACATTGTGCTCAATCACCTTTTCGAGACGCGCCTGCAGTGGGACATACAGAGCGTCTGCAAATGCGGTGTCATAGAGTAATTCGCAAAATGCTCGGTCCTCGAGCGTCTCCGGTAATCGCTGAATGAACTTCTCGCTCCAACGGTTAAGACTCTGGTCATAGAGCGCGAGGAATACCTCTTCACGCGTTTTGAAATAGAGATATAACGTCCCTTTAACAATGCCTGCCTTACTCGCAAGAAGAGCTACGGAGAAACCTTCATAGCCAACTTCTGCGAATAGCGCGGATGCAGCGTCTAATATTTGCTGTCGTCTGAAAGATTTTTCTTCAAGCGATCGCGCGCGTTTTTTCTCTGGTGTCACACTTTGACCTTTTGCTTGATGCTTTTCTCGGAGGCATCTCCGTAAGGCGGCATGAAGCCGGCCAGCTTGGTGACGGGTATTTTGCCGGGCTGTTTGTAAACGCTTTTCGCGTGGCTGAACGCTTTGAAGCCCTCGATGCCGTGGTAAGAACCCATGCCGCTGGGACCGACACCACCGAAAGGCAGGTCTTTTTGGAGCATATGGAACATCACATCGTTGACACAGGCGCCGCCTGAAGTCGTGCCCGTCAAGAAGCGATGCTCCTCGCTGCTGTCCTTACCGAAATAATACGCAGCAAGTGGTCGAGGACGTGCGTTGATGTAACTGATAACGTCTTCGAACTTTGTGTAGGTTTTCAACGGCAGAAGCGGACCAAAGATCTCGTCCTGCATGCAGAGCGCGTCATCGTCTGGATTTAAAATCAGCGTTGGTGGAATCTTTTGCGTTGGATTTACCGAAAAGTCTTCATCGGCTGGATTAATGGCAACAATCTGGGCGCCGCGATCATTTGCATCATCAATATTTTTTTGCATCCGCTGAAAATGACGTTCATTCAGCATCGCTGTGTACTGCTCATTTTCGAGCAGCGTGGGGTACATTTCGGCAACTACTTCTCTTGCAATCGCAACGGCTTCGTCCATTTTGCCCTCAGGTAACATGACGTAGTCAGGCGCAATGCAAACCTGGCCTGCGTTCAACATCTTGCCCACCATGATGCGTTCGATTGCCTCTCTGAGGTCAGCAGTTGCAGAGATGACTGTCGGTGACTTTCCACCCAGTTCGAGTGTGACAGGCACGAGATTCTTTGAAGCCGCTGCCATGATGTGGCGGGCCACACTTGTCGCGCCGGTGAAGACCATGTGGTCAAAAGCAAGTGAGGAGAATGCTTGTCCCACTTC
>WTJR01000062.1 GCA_011524755.1 Halieaceae bacterium
GATGAGCTGCCGACAGATGTGATCAAGACGTTCTCTTCATTATCCGATGAGCGGCTTACAGGGACGCCCTTGGCGTACCTGTTGGGTCATCGAGAGTTTTGGTCGCTGAAACTTAAAGTCACGCGCGATGTGCTCATTCCTCGACCTGAGACGGAGTTGCTCGTGGAGTGGGCTGTGGAACTTGCGTCTCAATATGACCTGCAGTCAATGCTCGACCTGGGTACTGGAAGCGGAGCCATAGCGCTTGCAGTCAAGCACGACTTGCCTCATCTGACGGTAACCGCCAGCGATGTCAGTGGATCGGCATTGCGCGTTGCCCGGGAGAATGCGGAGGATTTAGGTCTACCCGTTGAGTTTGTTGAATCGAGTTGGTTTGGTGCCCTAGCGCATAGACGCTGGGCTCTGATCGCATCAAACCCTCCTTATGTCGCGGCTGATGATGATCATCTAAAGGACGGGGATTTACGATTTGAGCCCAGCACAGCCCTGACCGACGGAGGAGATGGGCTGTCGTCGATTCGGGAGATAGCGTCCAACGCGCCTAATCACTTGGAGGCCGGTGGTTGGCTTTTGATCGAGCACGGTTATGATCAGGCAGCGGATGTCCGGTCGATCCTCGAACTGAATGGGTTTTCAAAGGTAAGCCTTCGGCATGATCTAGCCGGCCGGCCCCGAGTAACAGGAGGGTGTTGGCAATGTTGAATGACGAGTTGCTGGAGCGCTACTCGCGGCAAATTCTGCTGCCAGAAATCGATCTGGCGGGTCAGGAAAACATTCGGCGAGGCTCAGTGCTAGTCGTTGGCTGTGGCGGTTTAGGGTCAATGGTAGCTCTGTTCCTTGCGGGTGCCGGCGTCGGTAACTTGACCCTGGTCGATGCGGACAGCGTTGAACTGAGCAATCTCCATCGTCAGCTGGCCTTTCGCGAGAGCGATATTAATCAACCGAAAGCGCAGGCGCTTAAGAATCAGCTTTTGTCACTCAATTCAGAGATCACAGTGACTAGCGTTCTCCGGCGCTTTGGTGACAATCCCGAGTCCGATGCTGAGTTGCTCAATGATGTCGATATTGTGATCGATGCGACTGACACCCTCGCTTCGCGTCATGCGATTGAGCGTTTGACTCGTGACGCACAAAAGCCCTGGATAATGGGCGCGGCCACGCGGCTCCACGGGCAGGTTGCAACCTTTAGTCAGTCCAGAGC
Source organism: Halieaceae bacterium (assembly GCA_011524755.1). Classification (GTDB taxonomy): domain Bacteria; phylum Pseudomonadota; class Gammaproteobacteria; order Pseudomonadales; family Halieaceae; genus Luminiphilus. The sequence goes on from WTJR01000062.1 coordinate 1,202, forward strand.
AGAGGGCTGTTACCAGTGTTTAGCACCAAGCGAAGATGACAGCCGAGGCTATGACTGCCGTAACGAGGGCATTCTAGGTCCTGTTATCGGGGTTATCGCCGCCTGGCAGGCACAGGATGCGCTGATGTTTTTATCAGGCCAACCGCTTGAGTGGGGTGTCTTGCGCATCTACGACGCTATGCAGCAGCGAATCGACAGGCTTGCGGTAACGCCACGACAGGGGTGTCATACGTCGTAGTCAGGTGTGAAGCCGGTCGGAATCGGCTGGCGAAGTAACAAGACTAGACGCACGGCGATCATGACCGATGCCACTGCGACTCCCACGATGATCCCCACCCAAAAACCAGCGGCGCCATCGAAAGCGTTGTCTGCATTCATGATGCCAAGGTAATAGCCGAGCGGAAGTGCTATCAGCCAGTAGGCAACCATACTGGCGATAAAGGGAAACCGTGTTTTCTTATAGGCTCGCATGGAGAAAGACCCCACGATTTGTACTGCGTCAATGATCACAAACAGCGCAGCAAAACTGAGCAGTCGAACTGCAAGTAACGAGATATCCTGAGAGTCGGAGTAAATCCCGACAATGGTGGTGGGGAACGACAGCAAGATAATCATGGTGGTGACGCTGATGACGCCAGAACACAGAATGCCCGCCTTTAAGGCCATGAAGACCCCCTGCTGATCCTGAGCTCCCAATGCATGCCCCATTCGGGTTGCCATTGAAGAGCCGATAGCGAGCATTGGAATGTAAAACATGTCCCAGACATTGAATGCGATCTGGTGCGCGCCAATGGCAACATCACCCAGCGACGAGACTAGGAGCGCAATGCCGGCGAAGACCGCAGTCTCGAGGAAGAACGTAGCACCCACAGGAGCGCCAATGGTTAATATCTCTTTAATCGTGGTTGGGTCAGGCGCCACCGGCCGTAGCGGCGGCATGTATTGTTGTAGCGACTTTTTGGTCAGTACGTAAAGCGTGATGATAAGGGCGGACAGCCACATTGAAATGGCCGTTGCTATGCCACAGCCTTGAGCACCCATGGCCGGGATGTCGCCAAAACCGAAGATGAACATGTAATTCAGCGGTATGTTGGCGATGAAACCAATGACCGATGCCACGGCAAATGGCGACGTGATTCCTACCCCTTGCATGTGATAACGGAGGGCCATGAATATCCCGATCGCCGGGAAGCCAAACGCCACCATTTTGATGTATTCGCTGGATTTTTCTGCCGTTAACTCATCGATGCCGAGCCACGGTAAGCCGAGGTGGCTGTAATAGCACAGGGGCGCGACGATCAAACTGAGAAATACAGACACCCACAAGGTCTGCGGTAGATGGTCCCGAATGCGTTGTATTCGACCCGCACCAAAATCCTGCGCAATGATGGTGGAGGAGGCAAAGATGACCCCCAACACCACGAGGTAGAGCGGAAGCCAGATGTTAAACCCGATGGCAATGGCGGCGAGGTCTTTGTCGCCGAATCGGGCAGCCATGATGGTATCCACAACGCCGGTACCCATTTGTGCCGTTTGCGCAATCAGCAGCGGCCAGCCGATTCGCCAAAACTGGCTTAGCTCTGCTCGCAGTGTGGGGGTTGGATGATTCATGGTTGTCTCGCAGTTAGGACCGCACTGTATCACGTGCTCCAACCGTTGCCGTATCCCGTCATGCGAATAACGCGGGCACCCCCAGTTCAGTGTGCTATGCTCGCGCACCTCTGACGAAAGGACTCATGAACCCTTGAGTGAACAAGCCCTTGGAGCAACTGACAATTCAGCTGCTCAGTTACCCGATATATCGTTTGGCAGTCTCGACCTTGCTCCCTCGCTCATGCGTGGCATTGAGGGCTTGGGCTTCGAGAAATGTTCGCCTATTCAGGCTCAGATTTTGCCCCATACATTGGAAGGGCACGACGCGATTGGTAAGGCGCAGACGGGTACGGGAAAAACGGCAGCTTTCTTGATAACGCTGTTCAATGACCTGCTGAACAACCC
>WTJR01000115.1:0-42386 GCA_011524755.1 Halieaceae bacterium
CGCCGAACACTACAGCTCTGCCTCCTGCTATCACTGTGGTTACCGTTAAGTGCACTGGCGCAGAATGCGCTCTCTGCATATACGCAACAGCAAACCCAGTTCTTGCCCGTCGATGAAGCCTACCAACTAACGCTCGTCGCCGACGGGGATCAGCGGCTGATGTTGCAGTGGGTGATTGCGCCGGAGTACTACCTCTATCGCCATGCGTTCAAAGCGAAAGCCTCTGACTCGGAGGGCAGCATTGCCGCCAATTTGGTCGTGCCCGATGGCCTTGCCAAAACAGATGAATTTTTCGGTGACGTCGAAGTCTACTACGACGCACTAGAGGCTATTGTTGCCTTGGAGAGAACAACCGAGCTGGCGCAAATTACAGTGACCTACCAAGGCTGTGCCGATGCCGGGCTCTGCTACCCACCTGAGACCAAATCCTTCCTGTGGCACATGGCATCCGGCGAGATTCAGGCTGGCTCCCTCGCACCAACATCAAGCGCGCTCGACTCCGGTGACGACGCCTCAAGCAGTACAGGCATAGGTCTGCTAGCAGCCATTGCTTTCGCGTTTCTCGGGGGCATTATCCTCAACATCATGCCCTGCGTTTTCCCCATTCTGTCGCTCAAAGCCTTGAGCTTTACGCACGGCAGTGCCGATCAGCATCGTCGAGCGAGCCTCGTCTACGCGGCGGGCGTCATCGTAAGCTTTGTGGCCTTAGCAAGTGTGCTGGTAGCCATCCAGCAGACGGGCCAGCTCATCGGTTGGGGCTTTCAACTGCAAAATACTGGGTTCGTTATTGGGCTAGCCTATCTGTTCACCGTCATGGGTCTCAGCCTCAACGGGCTGATTCATTTCGGAACGTCAATGATGAATGTTGGACAATCATTGACCGAACAGGACGGCGACGCCGGCAACTTTTTCACCGGTGTACTCGCCGTTGTTGTTGCCAGCCCGTGTACGGCACCTTTCATGGGTACCGCGTTGGGATACGCGTTAACCCAACCTATTGTGGTAACGCTCATTGTATTCGCGGCGCTTGGCGCGGGTATGGCACTACCGATGGTCATCCTAAGCCACAGTAGTGCCGCTGTCCGTGCACTGCCAAAACCCGGACCCTGGATGGATACGGCAAAGAATGTGCTCGCGTTCCCGCTCTATTTGACCTCGGTTTGGCTGCTCTGGGTCGCTGGGAATCAGGCTGGGGTTAACACCATGGCACTGGCGCTTTCTGGCTTGGTGTTACTCGCGCTGGCGGCCTACCTGTATGGTGATACCAAGTTACGTAAGGGGCTCAGCATTATCCTTGTCGCTGGCGCTGTTTTCCTTGCAATACCGTCGGAAAAAAAGGCGGGGGGCAGTGATTCCAGCCGCAAACTGAGTGAAGGCCAGATCGCGTGGTCTGCCTCCGTTTTAGATGATTACATTGAGCGTGGCGATCCGGTTTTCGTTGATGTCACAGCCGACTGGTGTATTACCTGCCTTGCGAACGAGGCTGCGGTACTCTTCACACCAGAGATGGAGCAGGCCTTCATCGATGCAGATATTCCCTACATGATTGCAGACTGGACCGACTACGATGCAGACATTGGACGCTTCGTTCAGTCGCACGGTAGAAGCGGCATCCCACTGTATGTCATGTACCCACGAGGGATCGGGAGCACGCCCGTGATACTTCCCCAACTACTGACGCGCGATATCGTCCTGACTGCCATTGAAAACGCGCGTTGATACCCCCACATCGAAAGCATTACTGAAAGGAAATCAATCCATGACGCTGCGCGCCCTATTCGTTATTGCATTGACGCTGGTATCCAGCGCCTCGGGCGCCTCCGACACCCTGATCATCTCGGATGCATGGGTGCGCGCGACACCACCCGGCAAAATGATGACCGCGGGCTATGCATCCCTCGAAAACGTTAGCAAAGAGGTCATCACTATTACGGGGGTATCAGCAGAGGCTGCAGGTCACACCTCACTCCATGAGACCCGTATTGAGCGTGATCGATCGACCATGCGGCCGGTAGCACGGTTATCAATCGAGGCGGGAGAGCGCGTCAGTCTGAAGCCAGGCGGCCTTCACATCATGCTAATGAAGCTGAGCGAGTCCTTAACTGATGGACAAAGCATCGACATCTGCCTCGAGCTGGAGAACAATGACAGCCTATGCAGTGCGTTCTCTGTGGCGAGGCAGCATAAAGCCGCGCACCACCACTGAGAATGGCATCACCGCGTAAGGAGCGGCATAGCAAATGACACTGAGCGAGCGGTTATCGCAAGCGTTGACAAAGATCCGGGGGGTTCTCCCGTCGGGCGACTCTCTCGACCTGCTTCAAAGTAAAGGCGGTAGACGTGCCGTCACTGCCGCCGTTGCCATCTACCTCACGCTCACGCTCGGACTTGGCTTTTATTGGAGCATGACACCGGACTCTTTTGACGTGGTGGAAAACAGAGCCAAGTATCTGAAATCATCTGATCAATCGGTCACCGGTGCTGCAACCACCGCAGCACTTCTCGAAGTTACGCGTCTCTTATTAGAAAAAGACGGCGGCTACATCAGCAACGACATCACCCCTCCAGGCACCTTTCTGGATAACATGCCTAACTGGGAGTATGGCGCCTTAATACAGTCTCGCGACTTAGCGAGAGCCTTGAGAGAAGTGCTAAGCCGCTCGCAATCGCAATCCCAAGAGGACGTTGATCTGACGCTCGCCGAGCCCCGCATCAACTTCCAAAACTCCAGCTGGGCCTTACCCGCCACCGAATCCGAATATCGCGATGCTCGACGGTATTTACAGGCCTATCTCGATCGCCTGCCTCAGACTGGTGAAGACTCAGCACAGTTCTATGCAAGAGCAGATAACCTCAGCTTCTGGCTGGGTATGGTTGAAAAGCGTTTGGGCAGCTTATCGCAGCGCCTATCAGCCAGCGTGGGTCAGCGACGGATCAATACCGACCTCGCGGGTGACGCAGCAGCGACTCAGTCCACGCGAGAAACCCAGGAGCTTGTGGTGAAAACCCCCTGGAATGAAATCGATGATGTCTATTACGAGTCGCGTGGCGCCGCCTTTGCGTTGATCCATTTTCTAAAAGCTGCCGAGGTCGATTTCGCAGATGTACTCGAAAAGAAAAATGCGACAGTTAGCTTGAGACAAATCATCCGCGAACTTGAGGCGACGCAACAGACCGTCTGGAGTCCAGTCATTCTCAATGGATCGGGATTTGGGATCTGGGCGAACCACTCTCTGGTGATGGCCAGCTATCTTTCACGGGCTAATGCCGCGCTCATCGACTTAAGAGAATTGCTCGCTCAGGGTTAGCTCGGTTTTTGACCCTCGAGCAATACCCATCCGTCACGCTGCTGATTCACTTCAAGATTAACGTTGCGGTAGCGCTCGATGAGTTCTGGCGCCTGCGCCTCCAAAACACCTGTTAGCAGTATTGTGCCACCCGGCGCGGTCAGTCTAATCAGTTGATCAGCGAGCTCCACTAACGGTCCTGCAAGAATATTAGCGACCATCAGATCGGCGCTATCATCCCACTGGGCGATAACTCCGTCGTCAGGCATGACCACGGTAAAGTCATCAGTATCAATATCATTGCGCTGCGCATTGTCTCGACTGGCAACCACCGCTTGCGGGTCGTTATCAACACCCAGCGCGCACCCAGCGCCTAGCTTGAGTGCGGCAATGGCCAAAATGCCGGATCCACACCCAAAGTCGACAACACGTTCGCTACCCCTGATCAATCCATCGAGTGCGTTGAGACACATGGCAGTCGTTGCATGTGTCCCGGTGCCAAATGCCAACCCCGGATCAAGCAAAACAGGCACGAGCGCCTCTTCCGGAGGGGGCGTCCAGCTGGGGCAAATCCAGAGCCGCGGTCCCATCTGAATCGGCGTAAAGTCCTCCATCCAAACCCGCTCCCAATCACGATCTTCGAGCGTTGAGATGTCGTTTCTGGAGTTACCCGCCAGTAGCGAGCTAGGCAACGCCTGTTTGATGGGCGAGAGATTGATCGACCCTGTAAACAGGGCTGTCACCTTCACGTTTTGCCAGAGCGGTGTCTCGCCCGGACCGGGTTCGAGTAGAGGCTCATCAGCATTGTCCTCGAGGGACACTGCCAATGCGCCTTGCTCAAACAGCCATTCCTCGAGCGGTTCGACTAGGTGCGAGTAGGTCTCAACGACCCACTCTTGCCAGTCGCTGGAACTCAATGCTCGTGTTCCAGCTTGCTCTCGAGGTAGTGAATGCTGACACCGCCAGCAACGAAGGACGAGTCGACAACCAACTCGCGGTGGAGTGCGGCGTTCGTCCGAATGCCCTCGACAATGAATTCATCGAGTGCCTGACGCATTTTCTTCAACGCGATGTCGCGTGAATCGCCGTGGGTTATGAGCTTGCCAATCAAACTGTCGTAGTGTGGTGGCACCGCGTAACCGCTGTAGATGTGAGAGTCGACACGAACACCATGGCCGCCCGGCGCATGGAAGGTTTTGATGGTGCCAGGTGATGGCATGAAGGTTCGCGGATCTTCGGCGTTGATCCGACACTCAATCGCATGCCCATTAAATTTGATATCGCTCTGCTTGATCGACAATGGCTGACCGCCTGCGATCAACAACTGCTCCTTCACGATATCAACACCGGTGATCATTTCGGTCACTGGGTGCTCAACCTGTACACGCGTGTTCATCTCAATAAAGAAGAAGCGACCGTCCTCGTAGAGGAACTCAAAGGTCCCTGCGCCGGTATAGCCCATATCGATACAGGCCTGAACGCATGCCGCGCCTACCTCTTCGCGAACGTCATCTGGAATACCCGGAGCGGGTGCTTCCTCTATGATTTTTTGGTGGCGACGCTGTAATGAACAATCACGATCGCCCAAATGCACCGCATTGCCCTGTCCGTCTGCTAATACCTGAATTTCCACGTGACGAGGCCGCTGCAAAAACTTTTCCATGTAGACCACAGGTGAACCAAACGCCGCCGCGGCTTCAGACTGGGTAACTTCTATAGATGACAGAAGTACTTCTTCGTTGTGCACCACGCGCATACCTCGGCCACCACCGCCAGCTGCTGCTTTTACGATCACCGGGTAACCGATGTCGCGCGCGATTCGCAAAATCTCATCGGGATCATCAGGCAGGGCGCCGTCCGACCCGGGGACCGTAGGCACACCGGACTTACGCATCTGATGCTTGGCCGACACCTTGTCACCCATCAGCCGAATGGTCTCTGACCGCGGACCGATAAATTTGAATCCGCTGCGCTCTACTTGCTCAGCAAAATCAGCATTCTCAGACAAGAAGCCATAGCCCGGGTGAATACCATCAGCTCCGGTAACCTCTGCGGCACTGAGAATCGCGTGCGCTTGCAAGTAGCTTTGTGTCGACGGAGCGGGTCCAATGCAGACCGCCTCATCGGCGAGTCGCACGTGCTTCAAACTGCTATCGGCCGTTGAGTGCACTGCAACCGTGGGAATATCCAACTCACGACAGGCTCGCAAGATTCGCAACGCGATCTCACCGCGGTTCGCAATGAGTACCTTTTCCAACATGGCGTTAATCCTTAAACGAGATGCGAGCGTTTATTCAACGGTAATGAGTGGCTGATCGAATTCTACGGGTTCACCGTTTTCAGCGTGTATAGCGGTGACGGTTCCCGCACGATCCGCCTCAATCTGATTCATCATCTTCATGGCTTCTACAATGCACAGAACGTCTCCGGCCCGGACGCTTTGCCCTACCTCAACGAACGGTGCTGCATCAGGACTTGGCGAACGATAGAACGTACCCACCATTGGCGATTTCACAGCGTTGGCTGCGCTCGGGGCAGCCGCTTCGGGAGCCGCAGGCGCCGGTGCTGGTGCGGCAGGTACGGGCGCTACAGGCGCGGGCATGGCAGGTGCCGCGACAGGCGCTGCCATTGCGATCGGGGCAGCCGTATTTCGGCTAATTCGGACCGACTCCTCACCTTCCTTGATCTCAATTTCGTCAACGCTGGATGCTTCCAGAAGTTCGATTAATTTTTTTACTTTACGAATATCCATAAGGTCACCTTTACAATCTCTTGTTATTACTCATTTCAGTGATTTCGGTTCAATAAAAACTGCAATGCGTAGTCATAACCTGCACTTCCAAAACCAGAGATGACGCCTACGGCCAAATCTGAAAAGAAGCTGTGGTGTCTGAAGGGCTCACGCGCGTAGACGTTGGACAAGTGAACCTCAACGAACGGGATGGCCACGCCTGCAATAGCATCACGCAGTGCGACGCTGGTGTGCGTAAGCCCAGCGGGGTTGATGATGATGGCCTGTGTCTGATCGGTTCTCGCCGCATGTACCTTTTCAATAAGCTCAGCTTCCGAGTTGCTCTGAAAGCTGTCGAGCGATCGACCCGACGCCGCGGCCGCCTCTGCTAGGCGTGCATTAATCGAGGCTAAGTCTTCCGTGCCGTAAACATCGGGCTCGCGAGTACCCAAAAGGTTCAGGTTGGGGCCGTGTAACACCAAAATGTCAGCCATGCGCAGACCATTCAAAACTAAAAGACAGACGGCGGAGTCTCCACGAGCACCCATGCTCTGTCTACTGTTTTCGAAAAAAGCCGACTAATCTGTGCTGTTTTACCGAAGATAGCTACTTTTACACGTGATTCACGAAACATAGAGCGGTCGATATAAAAGGCCACATAAAACGACCGCCATCGGACTTCAACAGAGCGCAGGGCTTCTTTAAACTACGGGCTTTCTTTCAAACAGTGTCCCACGCATGCAGCTCGGCCCGTTCTCAACTGAGACTCCGGTATTCCTCGCACCCATGGCAGGAGTAACGGACTTACCTATGCGTCAGCTCGCAGTGAAGCACGGTGCCGACGTCGCAGTAGGCGAGATGATGGCCTCCGACTTGTCCCTCAGTGAGTCGCGTAAAAGCACACTGCGCGCTCGGCACAGTACCGAGGCCGGACTACGAACGGTTCAGCTTGTTGGGAATGATCCCAGCGCGCTGGCAGCAGCAGCGCGGTATAACGTCGAGCGTGGAGCCGAGGTCATCGATATCAACATGGGCTGTCCCGCCAAAAAGGTGTGCAAGAAAGCGGCGGGATCTGCGTTGCTGGCAGATCCACAGCTGGTAGAGACCTTGTTAACCGCCGTCACTGAGGCTGTCTCGGTACCAGTGACTTTGAAAATTCGGACGGGTGTAGCACCCGATCAACGAAACGGTGTCGAAATTGCGCGCATCGCTGAGGCAAGTGGCATTGCGATGCTGACCGTGCACGGACGCACGCGTGCCGATAAATTTAATGGATCTGCGGAATACGAGACACTTCGCCAAATCGTCTCTGCAGTCAACATCCCGGTCATTGCTAACGGTGACATCACCTGCGCCGATAAGGCAAAACGGGTGCTGACCTACACCGGAGCGGAAGGCATCATGATTGGCAGGGCTGCGCAAGGCCGACTGTGGCTTCCCGGCACAATAGCGAGGGCCTTACGCCACAGTGACGAGAGAGCTCCTTCTCGGGATGAGCGCTTTGCCATCATGCGCGAGCATATCCAGCAGGTGCAGGCATTTCATGGGACTGTCATGGGCCATAAAATTGCGCGCAAGCACGCAGGCTGGTTTTTCGAGGCCGAGCTAGGCGAGGCCTACCTCCCGATCAAGCGAGCCTTTAATGCTCTCGAAAATGCCGACGCGCAGGAAGACTTTTTAGATGCTCAGCAAGGTGCCATCATCAATTTAATGAGCCGGTTTCACGAGACATCCGTGGGGAGATTGGCAGCGTGACAACGAACACAAAAGGCGCTCTGAAGACCGCCGCTGAAGACGCGATCAGACAGTTTATTGAAACATTGGACGGCGAGGAGACCAGCGAATTCTATAATCTGGTCCTAGCGGAAGTCGAAGAGCCCCTTTTACGCGTAGTCATGGAATACACTGCCAATAACCAAAGTCGCGCGGCGGCCATGCTTGGACTCAATCGAGGTACGCTGAGAAAAAAACTGCGCCAATACAATCTTTTATGATCTAGCTTTTGTAATAGCTAACTTTGACAACTGAGAGTTATCCGACCCCAGAGGTAATCACATGACCGAGGCGAGAGTCGCCCCTATCAACAGCGCTTTGATTAGCGTTTCCGACAAAACAGGTGTTGTACCCTTTGCCCAAGCCCTCGCGGCACAAGGCGTAAAGATTCTCTCAACCGGAGGCACATGCCGCCTCTTACTATCCGAAGGCATACCAGTGACTGAGGTTTCTGATCACACGGGCTTCCCCGAGATGATGGACGGTCGAGTCAAAACGCTGCATCCAAAAATTCATGGTGGCATTTTAGGCCGCAGAGGAACCGATGATGCCGTAATGTCAGAGAACGCGATCGATGGCATCGATCTGGTTGTGGTCAACCTCTACCCGTTCGAATCCACCGTCGCCAATCCTGACTGCTCGCTCGAAGACGCCATCGAGAATATTGATATCGGCGGTCCAACCATGGTTCGCGCAGCCGCAAAAAACCATCGCGATGTCACCATCGTTGTCGATAACAATGACTTCGATCGTGTGCTTTCAGAGATTGCCTCTAGCGGCGGCACATCCGATGCGCTGCGATTCGACCTTGCCGTAAAGGCTTTTGAACACACCGCAGGCTACGATGGAGCGATCGCAAATTATCTGGGTCGCCGAGTAGGTGTTGAAGAGCCAGACGCATTTCCACGCACGGCCAATTTCCAATTCAATCGCAGCTCGGTCATGCGGTACGGCGAAAATCCGCATCAGAGTGCTGCGTTCTACACCGATCGGAATGTCACCGAAGCCGGTGTTGGAACAGCGTCCTTGCATCAAGGGAAGCCGCTAAGTTACAACAACGTCGCTGACGCCGATGCGGCCATCGAGTGTGTTAAATCATTTGATGAACCCGCGTGCGTCATTGTTAAACATGCAAATCCCTGTGGTGTTGCTGTCGCCCCGACCCTTCTGGAGGCCTATCGAAAGGCCTTCGAGACCGATACCGAGTCTGCTTTCGGCGGAATCATCGCCTTTAACAGAGAGCTAGATGAGGAAACATTAACCAACATCATTGACTCGCAGTTTGTTGAGGTCATTACCGCGCCCGCCATTGCAGAAAATGCGCTGAATGCCGCCGCTAGTAAGCCCAATGTCCGCGTCATGTCCACGGGATACTGGGGCGAGAGAACACCAACCTGGGATCTGAAGAAAGTGAACGGTGGATTGCTCATCCAAGATCGGGATGACCACGTCCTCGTTGCTGATGATCTCAGTGTTGTCTCGGAGCGTGCACCGACCGAGCAGGAGATGAAGGACCTTTTGTTTGCCTGGCGGGTCGCTAAGTTTGTGAAGTCGAATGCCATCATCTACGCCTCAAGTCAGCGCACCATCGGTGTCGGTGCAGGTCAAATGTCGCGAGTAAATTCAGCGCGTATTGCGGCCATCAAAGCTGAGCATGCTGGACTTGAAGTTGCCGGCGCCGTTATGGCCTCGGACGCGTTTTTTCCCTTCCGCGATGGCATCGATAATGCCGCTGAACGAGGTATCCGCGCTGTTATCCAACCGGGCGGATCGATTCGAGATGACGAGGTAATTGCCGCGGCGAATGAAGCCGGCATTGCCATGGTGTTTACTGGCGTCCGTCACTTTAGGCACTGATATGAACGTATTGATGATAGGCAGCGGCGGCCGGGAACACGCGCTCGCTTGGAAGCTGGCACAGTCGACATCAGTAGAGACTGTGTTTGTGGCACCCGGTAATGCGGGAACAGCCAACGAGCCGAGCTGTCGCAATGTGGATATCAACCCTTCTGACTTCGGCGCGCTCGCTCAGTTTGCGCGCGACAACAATTGCGGACTAACCGTGGTTGGTCCGGAAGCTCCGCTTGTCGATGGCATTGTCGATCACTTCTCATCAGAGGGATTGGCTTGTTTTGGTCCGACCGCGGCTGCAGCCCAACTTGAGGGCTCCAAAGCATTCACCAAGGATTTCTTAGCGCGCCACCACATACCAACAGGTGCCTACGAGACGTTTACCGATGCCGAGGCGGCCTGCGCCTACATCCGTGCTCAAGGCGCTCCCATTGTAGTGAAGGCTGATGGCCTCGCTGCGGGTAAAGGCGTGATCGTCGCATCCAGCGTTGATCAGGCAGAGGAAGCAGCTCGCGACATGCTGTCGGGGAACGCATTCGGTGATGCGGGTGCGAGAGTCGTTATCGAAGAATTTTTGGATGGCGAGGAAGCAAGTTTTATTGTCATGGTCGACGGCACTGATGTGCTTACGATGGCAACGTCGCAGGACCACAAACGAGTTGGTGAGGGCGACACCGGTCCTAACACCGGAGGCATGGGGGCTTATTCCCCAGCGCCCGTAGTAACCCCAGAGATCCACGATCGTGTGATGTCGGAGATCATTTACCCGACCGTCCAAGGCATGCTCGATGATGGCAATCGCTACCGCGGCTTTTTGTATGCGGGTCTAATGATCGACAACAGCGGCGCACCCAAAGTGATTGAGTTCAATTGCCGTTTTGGTGACCCCGAGACCCAGCCCATTATGATGCGCTTGGAGTCAGATCTTACCGAGCACTGCCTGGCCGCATGCGAAGGTCGACTCGCAAATGAAACGGCCATTTGGAGTGATGAGGCGACCATTGGCGTCGTTCTAGCCTCAGAGCACTACCCAAGCTCCAGCCCAACGGGGCTTCCCATTAATGGTTTAAGCAAATCGCGCCCTTCGACCAAAGTATTTCATGCCGGCACTCGTCAAGAAGGCAACGAAACAGTGACGGCCGGTGGTCGCGTGCTTTGCGTGACGGCAAAGGCTGAGACACTCGCTACTGCCGCACAGCGTGCCTACGAAGCCGCCTCTGATATCAGTTGGGATGGCATGAAATATCGGCCTGATATTGGATGGCGCGCACTACAGCGTTAACCTGTGGTCCTGAATTTCACGGTTATGACCATGCAACGACGACTCAGCAGCCTTGATCGCCTCATATCCACACTCGACACCGCAATGCGGGAGTTGAGTCATGGCACGAATGCCATGGCCGGTGAGCGACCGTCACCTGCAGCCGAGCATACAGAGGCCGAGCTAACCGACGCGGAGCGCAAACACGCCGGTGGTTTAATGCGCATTAATCATACGGGTGAGGTCTGCGCCCAAGCGCTTTACCGTGGTCAGGCGCTTGTTGCCAAGACAGAGGAAACACGTACTGCGCTACTTGAGGCCGCTCAAGAAGAGAAAGATCACCTCGATTGGTGTGAAGAACGAATCGACGAGTTGGGCACCCACACCAGCCGACTTAATCCCCTCTTTTTTGCAAGCTCCTACGCGCTGGGCGCACTCACCGGCGCTATCGGCGACAAGGTGAGCCTCGGCTTTGTTCACGCGACAGAGGAAGGTGTGGCAATGCACTTGAAGGAACACCTGCAGAAGCTTCCTGCGGATGACCGCAAGTCACAACTGGTACTGCAGCAAATGCTCGCTGAAGAAGAACGTCATGGCGCGCACGCCTTAGAGCAAGGTGGCGAGGAATTTTCAGATCCCGTGAAACGCATGATGCGCACCGCCAGTCAGGTGATGACTAAAACCACTTATTGGCTTTAGCAACAACACCGGTGTGTCACGTCTGTCCCTCGCGCGCGAAGCTATCCCTACCGGGTGTGTGTCTCGTGAGAGTGCGTTACCTCGACACCACCCGTCGCCAACATGATCGAAGCAGAGCAGTATTTTTCCGCTGACAGTTGTACAGCACGTGCTACCTGATTGTCCTTAAGACCTTCACCCTCGACAACAAAGTGTAAATTGATAGCAGTGAACACCGCGGGCACACCATCCGATCGTTCAGCCTGAAGTTCAACTCGACAGTTTGAAATCGCTTGCCGAGACTTTTTGAGCATAGTGATGACGTCGAAAAGTGCACAACCACCCGTTCCGAGCAGCAGCATCTCCATCGGACGCAAACCATGATTTTTGCCTCCGAGCTCCGGCGGGCCATCCATCACAACACTGTGTCCCGAACCCGACTCGGCGAGCGTCATGACGCCATCTACCCATTTCACTGTCCCGTGCATACCAATCTTCTCGATCAAACCAATGGAAACTCTCGGTGCGGCAATGTGTGGCACCCAGCCGCGCGGCCCGCTATGCTACTGTAAGTGTGCGATAAATCACATAACGGCGGTCCCGATGAACTACCTAGTGAGTAAGCGTATTCCCAATGCCGAGGCGTTCCTCGTGCATTGCGAGCGACTCTCGATGAAATCGAAGTCGGTCGTATTCCGTCAGGGTGAACCCAGTGAGGACCTCTACCTCATTCTGGATGGTTCGGTGTCTGTGATCGTTGACGATATCGAAGACCCAGAGCAAGAAATGGTGGTGAGCTATCTCAACCCGGGTGAGTTCTTTGGTGAGATGGGGCTATTTGGCGAAGAGCACCGTACGGCTAACCTTGTCACCCGCACACCGTGCTAGTTTGGTCGCATCAGTTATCAAGACTTCCACGCGATTCGTCAGCAGTTCCCGGACGTACTGTATGCGCTGACAACCCAAATTGGGCAACGCCTAAAGAATACGACCCGCAAGCTTGCTGACCTGACGTTTATCGACGTCTATGGGCGTATTCACCGATCGCTCATTCAGCTCACCACATTACCCGAGGCCATGACCCACCCTGATGGGATGCAAATTCGCGTGACACGGCAAGAGCTAGGAAAACTGGTGGGCTGTTCTCGCGAGATGGCAGGAAGAGTACTAAAAATGCTCGAGGGCGACGGCTACATCACCGTAGCGGGAAAAACGATCGTCGTTCTTCGAGAGCCCGCCAACAGCACTGCTAGCAAAATCAACCAGTAGCGTCACTCACCATGGCGGATAGTGCGTCTCCGGGTGAGGGCTGACGCATAAACGACTCGCCAATCAAAAACGTTGAAACACCGTGATCTAGCATCAGCTTCATATCGGCCGCTGTGTGCAGCCCACTTTCGGTTACAACAGTAACACCTGCAGGGACATCTGATAATAGATCGAGCGTGGTCTGGAGGCTGGTATCAAACGTGTGTAAATCGCGATTGTTGATACCAACCAGATCAAGATCGAGCGCCAACGCCCTCTCGAGCTCCACACGATCGTGGACCTCCACTAACACGTCCAGTTGTGCCTCGCGCGCCTCGGCGTAAAGATCCGCCAATTGCGCGTCGTCCAAGCAGGCAACTATCAGCAAAATAGCATCCGCGCCCAGCGCACGGGACTCCCAAATCTGATAGGGGTCCAAAGTAAAATCTTTGCGGATCGCAGGCAGCTGACAAGCGGCTCGTGCTGACTTCAAATAGTCGTCAGCACCTTGGAAAAAATCGATGTCAGTGAGTACTGACAAACATGCGGCTCCGCCATTTTCATAGCTTTTAGCGATCTCAGCTGGATCAAAATCCTCGCGGATCACACCCTTGCTTGGACTCGCTTTCTTCACCTCTGCGATAACTGCCGGATGACCCGCGTTGGCTCGGGCCCGGAGTGCCTCAATAAACCCACGTGGCGCTGGCTGAGCGAGTGCTTGCTCTTTCACTGCGTCCAGCGTTCGGAGGGTCTTCCGCTCCCGAATTTCCTCGAGCTTGCGGTCGCAAATTCGGCGCAGAACCGTTGGCGTATCGCTCAACATTAGGCGCCTCCAGCGGCTTGAGTTAGCTCAGCAAATGCCTCGAGGGTTTGCAGTGCCTTACCCGAACGCATGGCGTCCATCGCCAACTCAATGCCGGCCTCGAGAGAATGGGCTTGACCACCAACATAGAGGCCTGCACCAGCATTCATGGCAATGATCGAGCGGGCTTTCGCTGATCGATCAGACGTATCGCCACCCAACGCTGCGCGGATCAGGGCAGCTGATTCGTCGGCATCTTCAACACACAAGTCAGCCACTGAATCATGCGCATGCCCGAAGGTTGCTGGGTCAATTTCGTAGTGTGTCAGCTCGCCATTAGCAAGCTCACAGACCTTGGTCTTTGCCGACACAGAAATCTCATCCAAACCATCAAGTCCATGAACCACCATCACGTGTTCACTCCCCAAATCGCGCAGGGCAGAGGCCATCACATCACATAAGGCGGGCGAGAATACGCCGAGCACCTGTCGTCGTGCACCGGCGGGATTAGTCAGCGGACCTAGGACATTGAATATGGTTCGCATCGCCAGTTGTTGTCGCGGACCAATAGCGTGCTTCATTGCACTGTGATGCATGGGGGCGAACATAAAGCCAACGCCAATCGACGCAATAGAGTCCGCGATCGCAGCAGGGCTTACAGAGAGATCAACACCCAGCGCGGATAGCACATCAGAGGAGCCCGATGAACTCGAGACCGAACGGTTACCGTGCTTGGCGATTCGACCACCTGCACCTGCCACGACGAAGGTAGCCGCCGTCGATACGTTAAATAGGTTCGCACCATCGCCACCTGTGCCCGCCAGATCGATCAAGCCATCGGTATCGATATCGACAGGCGTCGCAAGCGATCGCATCACGCTAGCGGCACCCACGATTTCATCAATGGTCTCGCCCTTCATACGTAGACCCACCAGAAGGCCTCCGATTTGAGCCTCAGTCGCTTCCCCCTGCATGACAGTGCGCATAACGGTCTCCATGTCAGCGCGTGACAGGGACTGTCCGGCTACAACCTGCGCGATGGCTGCTTGAATATTCATTGCATTACCTCAGCTGGCTTGCTTCAGGAAGTTTTGCAGCATGGCGTGACCATGCTCCGTCAGAATCGACTCGGGGTGAAACTGCACACCCTCAACGCTGAGCTCGCGGTGGCGAAGACCCATGATCACATCGAGTTCACCAGCGTCGTCTACTGTCCAGGCTGTTATCTCCAGGCAATCCGGCAGCGTCGCAGGATCAACCACAAGCGAGTGATATCGCGTCGCCGTAAAGGGCGATGGCAGCCCATCGAAAACACCCGTGCCATTGTGGTGAACATCGCTTGTTTTACCATGCATGACCTCGGGCGCCCTGACTATGTCGCCACCGTAGGCAGCGCCAATGCTTTGCATGCCTAAGCAGATACCAAAAATAGGGATCTCACCGGCGAATCGCTCGATCGACGCGATGGAAACGCCCGCTTCGGTTGGCGAGCAGGGTCCGGGAGAGACACAGAGCAGCGCAGGCGCTGCCGAGGCAATCTCATCCGTCGTAATTTCATCATTACGATGTACGGCAACATCTGCCCCGAGTTCCCACAGATATTGAACAACATTCCAAGTGAAGGAATCGTAGTTGTCGATCATTAAAACGTTAGGAGCAGTCATCTAATCAACTCGCCTCTACCATGGCTGCAGCTCGCAGGACCGCTCTGGCCTTGTTGAGCGTCTCTTCCCACTCGGATGCAGGTACCGAGTCGGCAACGACACCAGCGCCGGCTTGTACCACCAGGGTGTTGTCTTTCACCACGGCCGTTCGTATTGCGATCGCCGTGTCCATATCGCCGGACCAAGTCAGATAACCCACAGCACCGCCGTATACACCGCGCTTTACGGGCTCGAGTTCATCAATAATTTCCATTGCGCGAATCTTGGGTGCCCCGCTCAGCGTTCCCGCAGGCAAAGTCGCTCTCAACGAGTCAATGGCCGTTACATCATCGCGAGACTCACCGGTCACGTTCGATACGATGTGCATCACATGCGAATACTTCTCTATGACCATCTTATCGGTTAACTCGACGCTACCGGGTGTTGCAACGCGACCCACATCATTGCGCCCAAGATCGATCAGCATCAGATGCTCAGCACGCTCTTTTTCGTCGCCGAGCAGTTTGTCCGCGAGTGCGGCATCCTCTGCTTCCGTCGCGCCGCGTCGAATCGTGCCTGCGATGGGGCGCACGGTAATTTGACCGCGTTCCGCGCGGACCAGAATCTCGGGTGAACTCCCAACGACATGAAAATCATCAAGATCGAGAAAGAACAGATAAGGAGAGGGGTTTAAATGACGCAATGCGCGGTAGAGATTTAGCGGCTCTGCCTCAAAAGGCAAGGTCATTCGCTGCGAGATGACAACCTGCATGACGTCGCCATCCAAAATGTAGTCTTTTACTCGCGCAACCCAAGACTCAAAGGTCGCTTGATCGGTCTCAAACGTCACTCTTGATTCGATGTCGGCTGTGTCTGTGGCCCCTAACTCAAAACGCGGCAACGATGGCATCGGCTCGGACAGGCGTGCTTCAAGCTCCGACAAGCGATGGTTAGATCGCTCGAGGGCGCCTTCCTGCGTCGTATCCGCGCTGACGATCAAGGTCAACGTGCCCCGCAAGTTGTCAAAAACAACCACTTCCTCAGCAAGCATCAGCAGAATATCAGGGGTATTAAGCGTGTCCCGATTTGCCGTCTGTGCCAACTTTGGCTCGACGTACCGAACCGTGTCATACGAAAAGTAACCAACCCATCCACCATGGAACACGGGGAGTGAATCAAGCGGCGCGCTGTTGGTTGACTCGTGAAGTCGTTCGACTTCAGCGAGCGGATCTTCGACCTCGTAACGCTCGACAAGTTGAGCTTCCTTATAGCGGGAGATCTGTTTGCCCGATACGACAAATCGCTCTCGCGACGAGAGCCCCACAATAGAGTAGCGACTCCATTTCTCGCCGCCCTCTACTGACTCGAAGAGAAAGGAATAAGGTCGATCACAGAGTTTGGTATACGTCGACAACGGTGTCTCAGTATCAGCCAGCAAGGTTCTCGTCACAGGAATGCGCGAGTAACCCTCAGCCGCTAGGGCATCAAACGCTGTTTTACTCAGGGTTTGGGTCATTTGACCTTGGCCAACTCGTCGCGCATCGACTGGATAACCGCCGCATAATCGGGCTTACCGAAAATAGCAGAGCCTGCGACAAAGGTATCGGCGCCAGCTTCAGCAACCGCCGCAATATTAGCCGGGCCCACACCACCATCGACCTCAAGGCGAATATCTAGACCTGAATCGTCGATAAGCGCGCGCGCCTCGCGCAACTTGTCGAGCGTCGATGGAATAAACGATTGGCCGCCGAAGCCGGGATTAACTGACATCAACAAAATCATGTCGACCTTATCGAGTACATATTTGAGCGCGTCGAGATTCGAGGCTGGATTAAATACCAAGCCGGACTTGCAACCTGCATTGCGAATGAGCTGCAAGGTCCGATCAACATGGGTCGACGCGTCAGGATGAAAGGTGATGTAAGAAGCACCCGCATCGGCAAACATGCCTACCAATGCATCTACTGGCTGCACCATCAAATGAACGTCAATCGGCGCTGAAATACCGTAATCTCGGAGCGCGCTACAAACCATGGGTCCAATGGTTAAATTGGGGACGTAGTGATTGTCCATGACGTCAAAATGAACAATATCTGCGCCTGCATCCAAGACTGCTTCAACGTCTTGCCCCAAGCGCGCAAAATCTGCCGCAAGGATTGACGGAGCAATTAAGTAATCACGCATGAGAAGTTCCATCGGTATAAAAGTGCGTAGTGTAAAGCGGGACGGCCCAAGCCACCAGCCAAGCCCCCCTATCGAGCGTTACTACTCAGCCTAAACTCGAGCTCCGATAAACGCTGCGGTGTTCCCACATCTGACCAAACCCCCGACCACAACTCACCCGATACCTGCCCGGATGCAATCGCACGATCAAACAGCGGGCGAAGTGGCGCAAAGTCTTGCTCCAGATCATCAAAGAGCCTATGACTCATGACCGACAATCCAGAAAAGGTTGCCTTGTCAGACTCACCCGTACCGACACGCGCGTCACTGACAGCAAAGTCACCGCTTGGATGATGTTCAGGATTGGGAACCATGACCAGATGCGCCATGTCGTCGCCCAGTTCCACTTCTGTTAGACGGGCAAGCGGGTAGTCGGTAAAGACATCGCCGTTCACGACCGCAAACGACTCTTCCTTAAGTAGCGGTAAGGCCTTCCGAATACCCCCTGCAGTTTCTAGGGGCGTCTCCTCAAGCGAGAGATGAATACGGCAGCCCCATTGCTGACCATCACCACAAAAAGCAACCACCTGATCGGAGAGGTATGAGGCGTTGATCACCAAGTCGGTAAACCCAGCACTGACCAAACCCTCAATGTGGCGCTCCAACAATGTTTTGCCCGCCACTTGAATAAGTGGTTTCGGCATGTTGTTGGTCACAGGACGCATACGCCGCCCCTCGCCTGCCGCAAGAATCATCGCGAATTTCATGACGGGCTATACCAATCTTGGCGCTCTACTGTGGGGATGACCGAGTCTTCAAACCAGTCCCAGAAAACACCGATACCTGGGTAAGTGTCGCGATATAGATGACAGGCCTCTCGAATGTAGGCGATCACCACAGGGATATCTCTCATATAGCTGGGTTTGTCGTCCCTCAACCAAAGGCGCGAAAAGACACCCAAGATTTTCACATGACGCTGCAAACCGATGAGGTCAAACCACACAATAAACTGCGGCCAGGAGCCCTCATCCAGCTGACCCTCGCGTACCAAGCGCTTCCAATAATACTCAAGCCAAACTAACTGTTTTTCACGTGGCCAAACCACATAGACATCTTTAAGCAGCGATACGGCGTCATAAGCCACCGGGCCCATGATGGCGTCCTGAAAATCAATGACGGCTAATGGCGCATCTCCCGCTGACACCATCAGGTTTCGACTGTGATAATCCCGGTGCACCAACCCTTGAGGCTGATGACGCGCAGCGTCGATGACGCAGGCACTCAGCTCCGCAAAAACCGAGAGCGCATTCTTTTCGGAGGGCAAGCTCAGCGCCTTGGAAAAAAACCACTCTGGGCAGACATCCAGCTCGCGCTGAAGCTCCTTTTGATCGTAATGCGGGAGCTCTGACTCCACCGCACGAATGGCGCGAATCACCGCCAAGGTATCCAGAGCCTCTTTGTACAGCGCATCTACATCATTCTGCTCTAAGGCCAGGGAAAAGGTGGTGTCACCCAAGTCCTCTAGTAAAAAGTAGCCTAAGGCCAGATTAGCCCGGGGCATGGATGGTACCCGCACTCCAGCGCCCTCTAGGGTGCGCTGTATCAGCACGAATCGCTCATTGTTCTCGCTTGGCGGTGACACCATCAGCACCCGAGAGCCAGAAGCAGGGCCGGAGACCCGATAGAATTTTCGAGGGCTCGCATCGCCGGCAATAAGCTGCAATGCCACATCCGTCGCATCACACTTTAGTATCTCTGCCAGCCAACTGCGTTGTGCTTGCCCGTCTGACACCTCAGCTTCTCCTTTATAGGCTGATAAACCCGCAGCATTGCCAAAAAAACCCGGGAACAACCAAGCCTTCAGCGCGTTACACTGTCGGAGACCATAATAACCTGAACCTTGCGCTGAAACGCTTGTGTACGAGCTTTTGAACTCCAAAAATCTTTCCGGACTGATGCAACGAATTATTGGTGCAGCGCTTCTAGTTATATCAGTGTTACCGCTGGCTCATGCCAACGATGCGATTGAGGAAGAGCGGATTCAGGCTAGGCTCAACTGGGTACCGCTTGCCCAGGTAAAGCCAGAGGATCGCGATGACCGCTGCTTGAAGTGTCGAGGCCAATACCAGGACCCGTTGGCCAATGTTGATCGCTCAACACCACCAAACCAATTAGATCTCGAAGTGAGTGCCGGCGATAGCGATATCACGGACGACACCTTGTATTTCTCAGATGACGTCACCGTGTCCCAGGGCTATCGAACCCTTAAAGCGCAAGAGGTCACCATAGACCGAGTCGAGCAAACAGTGTCTGCTCAAGGCCCCATCGAAGTTCGCGAGCCTGGGATCGTCATGTATGGCGATCAGATTTCCTACGACAGCGTGAGCGAACGCGCATCGCTTAGCGACGCCGAATTTGTCATGTTCGATCAGCAGCTTTACGGCATTGCTGAGAGCGTGACACGCGATGCCAATGGGTCACTTGAAATTGAAGACGGTCAGCTCACTTTCTGTGCACCCACAGATCCGAGCTGGCTAGTCACAGCCGAAACATTAAATGTCGACCCTAATACCAATACCGGTGAAGCCTGGGGCGCACGTATTGATATAAAAGGTGTTCCTGTCGCCTATTTACCATGGGTGCAGTTTCCGCTGAACGATCGCCGCAAAACCGGCCTACTCTTTCCGGATATCAGCAGCGATACGCGAGGCGGTCTCGATATAACGGTTCCGGTGTATATGAACCTGGCACCAAACTACGACGCCACCTACTCACCCCGCCTTATCCAGGACCGCGGCCTCGTGCATCAGCTCAACACGCGATTCTTGGGCAGACAAACCGGCTTTTGGGATGTCTCGGGCACCTATTTACAGGATGACGACCTCGATGTGTCGGGTAGGGACAATAACCGCTGGCTTATCAACGTGCTGCAATCAAGCGACCCGTCGGCTCGGCTGCGTACGTCCATCGACTTCTCAAAGGTGAGCGATAATGAATACCTTAGAGACCTTGAAAACAACACCCTCAGCGCGCAGCGACAAACGGCGCTTCTGCAGAGGGCAAGGGTGGACTGGCTCGCAGACAATTGGCTTTTTGGTTTGGAAGCTCAGCAGTTCCAGAGTATCGCGGAAGATCTAACTGACAATTACAAGCGGCTACCCCAGGTCAGCGCGGTCTGGCGGGGCGACGCTAAATTGGGTCCGCTCGAACCACTCCTGAAACTGCAGGCTGCTAACTTCGATACCGACCTCGATAAGGCGAAGGGTCAACGGGTTTACCAGGAGCTGGGGGTTAATTTACCCATCACCCGCGACTACGGATTCTTAAATACCAGCTTGATGCACAGAAGCATCCAATATCGCCTGAAAACGCCTAGCACCGGTGAGACGCGGAATGAATCAGTATCCTCATGGCTGGGAAGAATCGAGGGCGGGTTGGAGTTCGAGCGAGATACCGAGCTCTTTGGTTTGTCGTTCACACAAACACTCGAACCGCGCGTTCAATATCTTTATGCCGGGTACGATGATCATGCGGGCATTCCCGATTTTGATAGTGCAGAGCTAACCTTCAGCTACCGGCAGCTGTTCCGAAATACGCGCTTCTCGGGCTACGACCGACTAGCGGATGCTAACCAGCTCTCGCTTGGTGTCACCTCACGACTGATTGATACCGCGACGGGTAAAGAACGCGTGTCAGCAAGTTTTGGTCAGGTGATCAACTTTAAAGACCAACGCGTGCGGTTGAAGGAGAGCGACGCTGCCCTGACCGATGAAGGCTCAGCGCTCGCCTTTGCTCTCAACGTGCGAACCAGTGAGCGCTGGAGCATTCATAGCAACCTCCTATTCGACAGCTATGAGGACAAACTCGACGCAGCCAATGTCCGTGTTGGATTCAGGCCGAACGAGGATGCCATTGTGAATGTCGGCTACACATTGCGAGAGCCACCCGCGTCGTTTGCTGCCAGACCTGTTACCGAACAAGTGAATACATCGGCCTATATCCCCATCAATGACAACTGGAGTGCTTTTGGCGCCCTGCGGTACTCGCTTGAGATCGACAGTAGCGTAGAAGATATGATCGGTGTCGAGTACGATGGCTGCTGTTGGCGCGTGAGGTTGATTTATATGAGTTACCTCGACACGCTTCGGGACGTCGATGTGTTCTTACCAGAGCCGGAACTTACACGGGATCGAGCGTTCCAATTTCAGTTCGTTTTAAAGGGATTAGGCGGCTTCGGAAATCGAGTTGATAATCTCATGCAGGATATGATCAGAGGATTTAATGCTAAACGCTAAGCTCAAGGGGTGGCTTTTCGCTGCTCTTGCATCGTCAATCTCTTCGGTAGCATGGTCGCAGGTCGTCCAGCTCGATAGTGTCGTGGCCATCGTCGATGAAGACATTATTCTTGCGAGTGAGGTGCGCGAGCGAGTCGAGCAGGTAAAGGCGACCGCTGCCCAGCGCAACATGACCCTGCCAGACGATGAAACCGTGGTGCAGGAAACGCTCGACCGGTTAATCCTAGAGAGCATCCAACTGCAATTGGCCGATCGCTACGGTGTTCGCGTGCCCGACGCGCAGCTCGATCAATCAATGGCGAGGATTGCTGCCCAAAACGGCCTCACCCTCGAGCAATTTCGGGATGCCCTGATTCAAAACGGTCAAAATTACGTCGAGATGCGTGAAGGTCTCCGTGATGAACTCGCGATTCAGCGCGTGCAACAGGGCAGCGTGATGCGAGACATCAATATCACCGAGAAAGAAATTGATAACTTCATGGCGACGGAGGAAGGCATTGCGCTGACTGAACCGGAATACCGCGTGGTACAGGCGTTGCTACCGATTCCTCGGTCCGATAGCGCTGAGCAGCGAACCGCAAAGGAAGATTACGTCGATGGGGTACTTGCCAACATTCTTGCCGGAGCTGACTTTTCCGAGGCAGTCAGTGTTCAAGAGCCCTACACCTTTCAAGGCGGTGACCTTGGTTGGCGAAAACTCAGTGACATTCCCAGTATGTTTGCTGACATTCTTCCTAGCCTTAAGGCTGGCGACACAGGAAAAGTTCAGTCGAACTCCGGGCTACACCTTGTTCACTTGGCCGAGGCCCGTGGCCTAGAGCGTCTCGTCGAGCAAACCAACGTCCGTCATATCCTCGTCACACCTAATGAAGTATTGGATGACGAAGCGGCGCGTAGTTTTGTTCTTGGCCTCAAAGAGCGAGTCAATAGCGGAGAAGACTTTGCCGATCTCGCTAAAGAACATTCGGACGACATCGGATCGGCGCAGGAAGGCGGTGAACTCGGATGGACCAATCCAGGTCAGATGGTTCCCGAATTTGAGGCTGCCATGGCAAGCGCCGAAATCGGCGTGGTGACAGAGCCGGTCCGTAGCGAGTTCGGATGGCATATCCTCGAGGTCACAGGACGTCGCACCGAGAATTTCGCTGAGCAAGTCAGGCGCAACCAGATAGCAAACTACCTTCGTGAAGCGAAATACGAGGAAGAGCTGGAAAACTGGCTCAGAGAAATTCGCGACGAGGCGTTTGTCGACATCAAATAACGATGCAATTGTTATGACGGAGCATGCCCGTCTTGTCATTACTGCGGGTGAGCCCGCAGGTATTGGACCCGATGTTGTTCTCGGTGCCCTTCAATCACCCTTTGATGCGCAGATTGCTGTCGTTGGCGATGTGCAGGTATTGGAGCAGCGAGCCATAGCCCTTGGCATGGACCTGCAGTTTGCCCTGTTACCGCTCGACGCAGCGCCACCGCTGCACACCCCCGGAAAAGTGAGTGTGTACCACATACCCTGCGCAAGGTCAGTCGAGCCAGGTCGGCTCGATGTGGCAAATGCCAGCCACGTCGTGCAGACCTTACGGACATCGGTTCAATTGCTAAAAGACAAGCGGTTTGACTCAGTCGTCACGGCACCCGTGCAGAAGTCCGTGATAAACGACAGCGGGCTAAGCTTCACTGGCCACACAGAATTCTTCAGCGAGCAGTTTGGCTGCGAGGACGTGGTCATGTTGCTGGTGAATGATGGACTGCGCGTAGCGCTTGCGACGACACACCTGCCCCTGCGAGAGGTCCCAGATGCGATCACTCAGAAATCCCTCCTTCGTAAGCTCGAGATCATCCACAATGAGCTAATGCGCCTTTACGGCATTACGCAGCCTCGGATCGCCATGTTGGGGCTCAACCCTCACGCGGGTGAAGGTGGGCATTTAGGACGCGAAGAGATAGAGACCATTCTGCCGGCACGCGAGGAAGCACTGCGCCGCGGCATCGATGTAACTGCACCGATCCCGGCGGATACGGCTTTTACGTCCAAACAGGTGCTCGATGCCGACGTTGTGCTGGCTATGTTTCATGACCAAGGGTTGCCTGTACTCAAAGCGCGAGGATTTGGCTCGTCCGTCAACATTACGCTGGGGTTGCCCACGATCCGCACATCCGTTGACCACGGCACTGCCCTGGAGCTTGCGGCCACCGGTGAGGCCTCATCTGAGAGTATGAAAGCAGCGATAACCGAAGCGATCGTCTGCGCTCAAAAGCAGAGCTTATAAACTGAGCGACAGAATACGGCTCAGCGTTGCCTCGTTTTCACGGATAAGTCGATCCGCAATTCGCTTCAGGTTTTCAATATTAGTCTCAGAAGCGTCATCCATGTCGTCATTGGCTTCGTCGAGCGTCACCTGCAAACGGATATACCGATCACCTAAAAACATGCGCATTTGATGATTCGCCGCTTTGGTTGCGCCGTCGAACATGCAGTCAAGCAGGGGCATCACCCAACCAGCCTGCCCCCAATCTTTTGCATTTTCATAAGGAATCGGCCTTACCAACTCGCCGGTCCCCAATGAAACAACCATCAGAGGCTCGTTAGGATATAGCTTCAATGCTTCTGCGTACGCCGATACCACGGGTGAATTTACAAAAACCCCACCGTCTATCAGCGCTCGCTGATTTCCCTGAACATCGATAAGCGCGGGCTCAAAATAGGTAGGTGCTGCGCTGGTGGCCCGAGCGGCATCGCGACACCTGACCGTTTCATGGTCTGGATGCCAGCTCTTCAAAAAGAGCGTTCGTCTCTCCTCGATGTCGTAGGTGGCCACCATGGTCGAGCCGAGCGTCTCGCCCAGTCGCGCATTAGAGAAATATTTTCTTAGGGCTGCCTCGAGTGGTTTTGCTGAATAAAGCTCATCGAGAACCCCCCCAGCGGAGCGAATATTTCGCCAAATAGTCCGCTCAAATATTTTATCGCCACTATTTTCAAAAAAATCTGCAAGATCGTGCGCCGAGTATTTTGGCGCCCCCGCTGTATCCGCCTGAGCGAGACCAAGCGCGATAATGCCGCCCGAAGACGTCCCAACACAAAGATCAAACAACTCACAGATTGGCTTGCCTGACTGACGTTCCAAGTAATCCAGTACAAGCGAAGGAATAATCCCTCGAATACCACCACCATCAATGGATAGAACTTTGCGCATATTCAATTATTTAATTTATTCGCGTTATGCAAACTGTGTCTTATATTTTAAATACGAGTTTATTTTAAAACTGTTTAACATTACACTACGACAAAAACGACAATTAAGGTTTCATTCATGAACGAAGCACTTGCTCTTCAATCTATCGCCAAATCAAAAGCTGCAGCAAAACGCGCAGTTAAATCGCTCGATATTCAACAAATTGAGCGGGCCCTCGCTAATTTATCAGCCGCTGCAGAAACAATTAAAGAGCGTGAATCAATACGCGCTCAACGAAAGAAAGAAGTGGCGGTAAAAAAACTAAAATCGATGATGGACGAGTTAGGAATATCCGCTGCAGATATTACTGGGTCATCGAAACCAAAAACTAACGGTAAGCGGGCGACCGGTCCGAAGAAAGGCAACAAGGTTGCTCCCAAATATCAAATCACGGTGGACGGCGTAACTCACCAATGGACAGGGCGGGGCCGCACACCTGTCGTCTTCAGGTCGCACGTTGAAAACGGTGGCTCGCTCGACGACTGTCTCATCTGAGACATAGACGTCCATGCCCAAGGCATCAAAACGCGGCAGCGCATCGCGACCGAAAACGCATGCGCCCCGAAAGCGTTTTGGTCAGAACTTTCTAACCGATCAGAGTGTTATTTCTGCCATCGCCCGTGCAATCAATCCGCAGAAAGATGACAACGTCGTGGAAATTGGGCCCGGCCAGGGTGCACTGACTGATGCGCTATTTGAAAGCGGTTGTGCCATCAAAGCGATTGAAATAGATCGTGACTTACAATCTCAGTTGCGAGTCATGTTTTTTAATCGAGATTTCACACTATTCAATTTCGATGCACTTAAATTTGATTTCAACGAATTATCGGACGGTGATCACGATTTAAGAATTGTTGGAAACCTTCCTTATAATATTTCGACTCCGTTGATATTCAAACTGCTAACGCATTTGCCGATCGTTCGTGACATGCACTTCATGTTACAGAAAGAAGTGGTCGATAGATTAGCGGCGCGCCCCGGTAATAAACACTGGGGAAGATTGAGCGTTATGACTCAGGTCGATTGCGATGTAGAACATTTATTCGACGTGCCACCAGAGGCTTTTTATCCGCAACCCAAAGTGCAGTCGGCGATCGTTCGGTTAACACCTAAGATGATATCTCACCGTCCCGAGTGTTCTCGTGAGGAGCTTGGAAAACTCGTTCAATTGGCGTTTGCACAACGACGAAAAACGCTGCGGAATAATCTTCGGGGCGTTATCGATGATTCTGTCATGCAGCGGCTGGGGATTGATCCGGCCTGCCGTGCGGAGACGCTGACGCTGGATCAACTTATGGACTTGAGCCTGGAGCTTCCCCGAGCGGCTATCTGATTCTCCGCCGCCCAGTTACACTTTGGGCGAACCAAATCTAAATCAACAGGATTGAACATGGCGACCTACGTGGTGGGCGACATTCAGGGATGCTTTGACCAGTTTCAGTGCCTACTGGAAAAGGTCAGTTTTAATCCTGACAGGGACGTAATTTGGAGTGTGGGTGATTTAATCAACCGCGGATCCAACAACCTTGCAACACTGCGCTGGTTTCACGAGCGGCGTGATAATGCCGTGGTTGTACTAGGTAATCACGATCTACACCTAATGGCTGTTTCAGCAGGCGCACGAAAAATGAGTAAGTCAGATAATTTTGATGACATTCTCGATGCGCCAGACCGAGAGACACTGATCGAGTGGCTTCATCACCAGCCGCTGATGCACCACGAGCATGGTGTGACACTAGTACACGCAGGCATCCCCCCCTTTTGGTCGGTTAGCGAAGCGCTTGATCGCGCGGCCGAAGTCGAGAAGGTC
Organism: Halieaceae bacterium; assembly: GCA_011524755.1. Lineage (GTDB taxonomy): Bacteria > Pseudomonadota > Gammaproteobacteria > Pseudomonadales > Halieaceae > Luminiphilus. The sequence continues at coordinate 26,773 of WTJR01000115.1, forward strand.
TTGCGAGGGCCTGATTGCATTCGATTCTTCAATGCCATGTATGGCAATGATCCCATTGTCTGGGACGATCAGCTCACCGGCATGACTCGGCTTCGGGTTATCACGAATTACCTCACCCGCATGCGCTATTGCACAAAGAAAGGAAAGTTGGACCTTATTAGTAAAGGGCCAACGCCGACGGCCAATGCGCTCAAAGGAAAGAAAGTCGCGCCCTGGTTTAGCCACGAGGCTAGACGCACAAAAGACGATGTTGTGATTTTTGGTCACTGGGCGTCTATTGATGGCGTGACTGACTCACCCAACGTCATCGGACTCGATACCGGCTGTGTCTGGGGAAATAAAATGACACTTATGGCGCTCGAGTCCCGCACCTTCTATCGGTGCAATTGCTAATGATGACCTTTGATCTAGCGCCGACAGCACGGATCTATAAGGTAGGCGGAGCAGTCAGAGACACCCTCTTGAACTACCCACACAGCGAGACCGACTGGGTGGTCGTCGGTGCCACGCCTGAGGCTCTGCTGGCATCAGGATTTAAGCAGGTGGGCGCCGATTTCCCAGTTTTTCTCCATCCGGAAACAGGCGAGGAATTCGCCCTGGCGAGAACCGAGCGTAAGTCAGGTCAGGGTTACCACGGCTTTACGGTTCATGCTGACCCATCGGTGACGCTTGAAGAAGATCTTCTCCGGCGCGACCTCACCATAAACGCCATGGCGTTGGATGAGCACGGTGATCTCATCGACCCCTATGGAGGGCAGCGTGACCTCGACGCAAAGGTGTTGCGGCACGTTTCCGCTAATTTCTCAGAGGATCCGTTGAGAGTACTTCGTACCTGCCGGTTTGCTGCACGCTACCACCACCTAGGCTTCACGGTGGCCGAAAAAACCATGCAGCTGATGCGCGATATTGTCAGAAGCGGCGAGTTATCGGCGCTGGCTCCCGATCGAGTATGGCGCGAGACAGAGAGAGCGCTTAACGAGCGCACACCTCGAACCTATTTTTCGCTGTTACGGACACTAGGCGCAGACAAAATCGTTCTCCCCTTTGCAGTAACTGACAACTCACTCGATGCACTCGACTCAATGGCCTCTATCGCGCCAAACAGTCTTCACCGGTGGGCTGGGCTCGCGTCATCTGCTGCCGCAAATACACAAACCGTCACGCCGGTCATCAACATTCCAAAACGCTACGACCAATTGGCCGCGCGAGTTCAACGTTATCGAGGCAGTCCCCCACAAACCCCTGAAGATACGCTGGCATTTCTTGAGCATTTCGATGCGTTCAGGCAGGGCTCCCAACTAGCAGATGGGCTCGCGGTGCTCGGTGCCATCGATGAGGCCTTTCACAAGACGCAGGTGGCCCGTATTGAGAAAGGAGATCAGTTGGCGGCGAGTATTCGCGGCGAGCAATTTATTGAGCAGGGTTTAAAAGGGCCTGAGATTAAGGCAGCCATATCAGCAGAGCGCCTGCGTCAATTGGATGCGCTGCTTAATGACTAGTCCTTCCCGCTAAAGACTGCGAGCAAGCGTCAGTGATACGCCAACGCATGAAGCGGCTGGAACGGCGCCCGGCTTATTGATATGCACGGTTACCTGACTTACCGGCCAACGGTCAAAAATCTCATCGATGATTGCCTTGGATAACGCCTCGAGTAATTCGAATTGCGAGGCGGAGACGAACGACATCACATGTTCGGATATTGCGGCGTAGTCGAGCGCGTGACACAGATCATCGGTTTCGGCAGCCAAACCGAAATCCGCCGTCAACTCCAGGTCGATTTCGAGGCGCTGCTTTATGGTCCGTTCCCAGTCATAGCAGCCAATAATTGTCTCGGGCTGCAATCCGCAGATCCTAACGACCCCGTTCATGCGGCCTCACCATCAACCGGTGGTACCAGCTCAGTGATTGGCCAGCGCGCGCGAACCGATGGTGACTCCGAATCACGCTCACCGCGAGCGAGACGAAGGGCCCCTGCGTAGGCGATCATGGCGCCGTTATCCGTGCAGAGACTTGGGGCGGGATATATCACCTGCGCGCCATCTTTCCCCAATGCTTCTGCCAGACGCTCACGCAATCGCCGGTTTGCACTGACGCCGCCTGCCATGACGAGAGTGGATACCCCCTCCTGCTTCAGCGCCCTTCTGCACTTAATGAGCAACGTGTCCACAACCGCCTCCTCGAAGCAGCGCGCAACATCAGCCCTGGCTTGCTCATCGAGTGAGTCAGCATCCGACAGCTGCTTGATGCAGGTACCTACATGGGTTTTTAACCCTGAAAAACTAAAGTCCAGCCCAGGATGCTTCACCATAGGCCGGGGGAAATCGAAGCGATCCGGATTACCCGTTTGAGCCAAGGCTGCCACATGCGGACCGCCGGGATAGGGTAGGTCGAGCAATTTAGCCGTCTTGTCGAAAGCCTCCCCTGCCGCATCGTCAACAGACTCACCCAAAAGCCGATAGTCTCCGAACGCATCCGCTCTAATAAGCTGCGTATGGCCACCTGACACCAGCAGCGCTACGAAGGGATAATCGGGCGGTTCGTCGGATAAAAGGGGCGCCATTAAATGCCCCTCCATGTGATGAACTCCCAACGACGGCACCCCCAATCCCGCGGCAATGGATCGAGCGACAGTCGCACCCACAATAAGCGCACCAAGCAACCCTGGGCCCGACGTGTAAGCAACCGCATCGATATCAGTCTTATCAAGACACGCATCAGATAGAACGCGGTCAATGAGCGGCAAGGTCTTTCGAATATGGTCTCGAGAGGCCAGCTCGGGCACCACGCCACCATACTCCGCGTGCACTGCCACTTGCGAATAGAGCGCCTCGGACAATAAACCCCGCTGAGTGTCGTACAGCGCAACACCTGTCTCGTCGCAACTGGTTTCCAAGCCCAAAACAACCAAAATTCAGTGTCTCTCAAAAAATGCGGAAGTTAGCACGTTGTTAGCCTTTGCAAAACGTCGCTGGCCTACCTATACTGCGCGCCCTTAAATTTGATGTGGCGACTACCCGCTCATCAGGAAACGACAGGATTAGTTTAATGCCTTCAGTAAAGGTAAAAGAAAACGAGCCCTTTGACGTTGCTTTACGCCGATTCAAGCGTTCGTGCGAAAAAGCCGGTCTTCTGGCCGAAGTTCGCAAGCGCGAGCACTACGAAAAGCCGACCACGGTTCGCAAGCGTGCCGCTGCTGCAGCTGTGAAGCGTCACCTCAAGAAAATGTCTCGGGAAAACCGCAAGCGCCAGCGTTTGTACTAAGACCCAACCGACTAGCGAGATGACTGATTCCGAAAATTTAGTCGCCCGAATCAAGGCCTCAATGAAAGAGGCCATGAAGGCACGCGAAAAAGAGCGTCTCGCCACCATCCGGCTGATTCAGGCCGAATTCAAACGCGTTGAAGTTGACGAGCGAATCGAAATCGATGACGCAAGAGCGCTTGCGATCATGGATAAGATGGTCAAGCAACGTCGGGATTCTATAAGCCAGTTTGAGAGCGCAGGCCGTGACGAATTAGCCGCTATTGAGCGAGCCGAAATCAACGTCATTCAAGAATTCCTCCCACAGCAACTCAGCGAAGATGAAATCCTCGCTATCATCGACGATGCGCTGAGCGGTATCGACGCGACGGGCATGGCTGCCATGGGGCCGCTGATGGGTGTCATCAAGCCCAAATTGCAGGGTCGTGCCGACATGGGTGCCGTATCCAAGTTAGTTAAGGCTAAACTGACGTCTTAATCACCGGCTAAGGTCATCCAACATGGCCCGACTTCCACAGGCATTTATCGACCAAGTCCTTGACCGGACCGACATTGTTGATGTGGTTGATCGCCGGGTAAAACTAAAAAAGGCGGGCAAGAACTACTCAGCCTGCTGCCCATTCCATCAGGAAAAAACCCCTTCCTTTTCTGTTAATCCAGAAAAGCAGTTCTATTACTGCTTTGGCTGCGGTGCAGGTGGCAACGCGCTGGGCTTTGTAATGGATTACGAGCGGATGGAGTTTCGCGAGGCCATTGAGTCCCTCGCACAAGCAGCCGGCATGGAACTGCCAGCAGAAGAAGCTGACGCTACTCCTCAGATAGATCATCAAAAACCCCTTTATGAGTCCATGGAGAAAGCGACGCGATTATATGAGTCACTTCTGCGGAAGCATCCCACTCGGGGGCGTGTTGTCGACTACCTTAAACAACGCGGTTTATCAGGTGAGATCGCCCGAGACTTTCGACTGGGTTTTGCGCCTGAAGGGTGGGATAACCTCATGACCACCCTGTCGTCGGAAGAAGATATTGATCATGCACTAACGGCAGGGCTCTTAATTGAAAATGACTCGGGGCGAAAATACGATCGTTTCAGAGATCGCGTTATTTTCCCGATCGTGAATCAACGGGGTAAAGTCATTGCAATGGGTGGCAGAGTACTGGGCGATGGAAAACCCAAGTATCTCAATTCACCCGAGACGCCGCTGTTTTCAAAGTCGCATGAGCTTTACGGTCTCCACCATATCCGCAAATTTGCGAAGAACCTCTCGCGCATTGTCGTCGTGGAGGGCTACATGGATGTTATTGCGCTAGCGCAATTTGGCATCCATTACGCCGTAGCGACATTGGGAACGTCAGTAGGCAAGCCGCATTTAGAAATGCTTTTCCGGCGCGTAGATCAAGTCGTTTTCTGCTTCGATGGTGACGAAGCCGGCAGGAAAGCCGCGTTCAGAGGTATGGAAGCCGCCCTGCCCATGATGGAAGACGGACGCCAAGTGAAATTCCTCTTCCTCCCAGAGGGCGAGGATCCGGACAGTGTCGTGCGCAACAAGGGCTCCCAACACCTCGAGCATTTATTCGATAACGCTGATCCTCTGGAGACTTTCCTGTTCGATCAAATGGCACAGGGAATCGATCTCGACACCATGGATGGCAAAGCGCGGCTGTCAAAACTGGTAGCGCCCTACATCAACCTCATTCCTGATGGTGTGTTTAAAACGCTCTTGTTCAAGTCGCTCGCTACTCGCACGGATATGGATGTCGAAAGCTTGCGGCGATTGAGAGAAATTGAAAAGCCCGTGACAACTGACTACGACTCCGCTCCCGGACCAGAGCCTGGCGAGATACAAAGCGAAGCTGACGCGCCCTTTGATTATCCTGAGGGATATGAGCCGCCTCACGACAGCGAAAATCACTATGGGGCCCCGGTGCATTTGGAGCCTCATAGTGCTGTCCTCTTGCGAGCGCTGGGCTTACTTGTCCTCAAGCCATCCTCTGCAAGCGCGATAACGGATGAACTGCTACCCGAGCAAGGCGGGATGCTCAGTAACTTGCTTCACGACGTTGTAAAACAGGTGCGTGAAACTCCCGACCTCAGCACTGCCGCCCTACTCGGCTACTGGATGGGCACAGATGAAGGCGAACTGCTGAGTGAGGCCGCGGCGAAAGAGGTCATCGATGATGAACAGCACATTAGCGAACATCTGATGGCGATCCTAAATAAGCTTTCGAGAGATCGGCATGTCACTCTTTTGCGTAAACGCGCTGAAACATTGAAATCTGTGGCCTACACTGACTTGAGCAACGAGCAAAAGCGCGAGCTCGTAGCACTGACGACTGAGATAAGACAACTCTCTGGACGAAATTAACGCGCTGATCGTTCAGGGCGCGGAAATACTGATAAAAATTGAATAAAACGCTCAAAGTCCAAGTTTTGACATGGCTTATTGCACCTGCGACCGCTATTATTGCGGGCTTATTTTTTTTCGACCCCTTTTTCTCCGGACCGATACATGTCTGATTCGCTACAACAACAATCTCGCCTTAAGCAACTGATTGCAAAAGGCAAAGAGCAAGGCTACCTGACGTATGCCGAGGTGAACGATCACCTTCCTCAGGATATTTCAGAACCGGACCAGGTCGAAGACATCATTCAGATGATCAATGACATGGGCATTCAGGTGTTCGAACAGGCGCCTGATGCCGATGAACTGTTGTTAACAGAGGGCGATCGCTCAGCAGACGAAATCGCTGCTGCCGAGGCCGCAGCCGCACTGGCCGCCGTTGAGAACGAGGCGGGAAGAACCACTGATCCTGTGCGCATGTACATGCGCGAAATGGGCACCGTCGAACTTCTAACGCGTGAAGGCGAAATCGTTATTGCCAAGCGTATCGAGGAAGGCATTCGTGAACTGATGGCTGCCTTGGCCTTTTATCCGGGCATTGCTCGCAAACTGTGCGATGAGTACGACCTGGTTGCCAAAGAAGAGCGGAAGCTCGCCGACATTCTGGTGGGTTATCTTGACCCGGCTGACCACGTGCCCTCAGCGCAGGAAATTGCGGAGCAGAACGCGAACAACAACAGCGACGATTCTGAGGAAACAGCCGATACAGGCCCCGATCCTGTTGAAGCGAAAAAGCGTTTCACGGCATTGAAGCGCCAGTGCACGAAGACAGAGAAGACGCTGGAAGAAAAAGGCTACGACAGCAAAGAAGCTCAGAAAGAGATGGCCAAGCTGGGTGAACTCTTTAAGTTCTTCAAGCTGACGCCGCGCGTATTTGATCCACTGGTTGAAACACCCAGAGCAGTGCTGGCTATCGTCCGAGAGTCGGAGCGAGAACTCATGCGTATTGTGGTGCGCGAGTGCCGCATGGATCGTAAAGATTTCATCAAGAGCTTCCAGGGGTCGGAAAGCAACCTCAAGTGGATTGACGGTGCGACCAAAAAGGCAGACGTCGCCGAGCGCTTGGCAAATTATCGAGAAGACATTGTCCGACTGCAGAAACGCATTGCCATTATCGAGGACGAAGTCGGCCTATCCACGCTCGAGATCAAAGAGATTAACCGTCGCATGAGCATGGGCGAGGCGCGTGCGCGGCGGGCGAAGAAGGAAATGGTAGAAGCCAACCTTCGACTGGTTATTTCCATTGCAAAGAAATACACCAACCGCGGCCTTCAGTTCCTGGACCTCATCCAAGAGGGAAATATTGGTCTCATGAAGGCAGTTGATAAGTTTGAATATCGACGCGGCTACAAATTCTCTACCTACGCGACGTGGTGGATTCGTCAGGCGATCACTCGATCGATTGCCGACCAGGCGCGCACCATTCGAATTCCTGTGCACATGATCGAAACGATCAACAAACTCAATCGAATCTCTCGTCAGATGTTGCAGGAGATGGGTCGTGAGCCTACGCCTGAAGAGCTGGGTGAGCGCATGGACATGCCGGAAGACAAGGTGCGTAAGGTCCTGAAAATCGCTAAAGAGCCCATCTCGATGGAGACACCCATTGGCGATGATGAAGATTCGCATCTTGGCGATTTCATTGAGGACGTCACGATCGCAAGTCCCGTTGATGCCGCCACCGACGAAGGCCTGACCGAAGCGACGCGTGAAGTCCTAGGCGGTCTGACTGCCAGAGAGGCCAAGGTGCTCCGTATGCGGTTCGGCATCGATATGAATACGGACCACACGCTTGAGGAAGTCGGTAAGCAGTTTGACGTGACTCGTGAGCGTATTCGTCAGATTGAAGCCAAGGCGCTGCGAAAACTTCGCCACCCGACTCGGTCTGATTACCTGAGAAGCTTCCTCGACGACTGAGTCGTCTGAGCGGCGGGTTGTTCTAAAGCGCTATTGATACAGCCGAATCCCGTAGGCGCGCCTCAACTCGTCTAGTGGCGTATTCATCATGTCCTCGGTGACGTCTGAATGCGGCCACTTGGCCGACATACTTCGGACGCGACGAAGCCAGATCCAGAAAAACAATGGTAGGTAATACGTCAGCAAAAGCGTATAGGCTTTCAGCCGTCCACCCATTAGCTGAACGCCTTCCTCGTTAAGCATCTGCACGTCTGGATCCATTGCATAGGCCTTTATCTCGTCTCGATTGATGGTCGTGCCAAAGAGAATCCATGGCTTCAAAAGAATCTCTCCCTGAAGCGACGTATCGCATCCAAACAGGACATGAGTGAGATCGTGATCTACGAACATCTTACCTTTGCGTTGCGATACCACAGCCACTTCTGGCGCGTGCCGATACAACTCCTCAAGGCCATCGCGCAGGGTTAAACGACAATCTTGTTGCATGAACTGCATACCGCCCCCCGTCTTTTTTCTTTCAGCCTAGCGCGTTTGATTGCGCACTGCACCCTCGCAAAGCCCTCACCCCAGAAGGCCTGAATCCTCGCAAAGCCTGTACCGTGAAAAAGGAAGGTGAGATTGAGACTACACGCAGCGGCAGAAACACGACTGACTTAGTAGTGGCAGTCCTCGGATCAATTTAGTCTCGAGGCGCGTTTTCGATGAAGAGCTTTTTATAAAGAGCGCTTTTTCTATCAAGAGCACCGTTTATACTTAAAGACTGAATCCAAGGTACAAGAAGCTGGCACATGAAATTAAGCCAAAAGCTCGCCGCACTGCTCCTAGCTATCAGCGCGTTATCTGCGACTTCGTTAGCTGATGACGCATACCAGACGCATTGTGCCTCGTGCCATGGCGCATCAGGCGCCGGCAACCCGTCATTAGGGGCGCCGAACTTGACGCTTTTTTCTAATGCGTACCTAGAGCGTCAGTTGCGGGGCTTCCAGGAGGGATGGCGAGATACAACCGACCCCTACACTCAGTCGATGAGCGCAGCAGTCGGTGCCTTGGATGCTGGTGTCGTTGCTGAGGCATTACTCGCGATTGATCAGCTTCCTGATTCACGAGAAATTTCGGTGGCCAAAGCCGCAGCAGGCGACACGGATCGCGGCGCGGACTTGTACACTGCCTACTGTGGTGCCTGTCATGGAACAAATGCAGGTGGTAATGACGCATTGGGTGCACCCAGTTTATTGGGGCTCGATGCCGACTACTTGGCACGTCAGTACCGTCATTTTAGTGAGGGCCGGCGTGGCTTCCATGCCGATGATCGCTATGGGAAGCAAATGAACCGGCTATCGCGCTCGCTCAAAGACCCATCCCTCATCGATGATGTCAGTGCTTATGTGGCGCAGCTGTCTCAGTAAACTTTCGCTGCTTAGCCCGAGAGCGAGAGCCCTCGGGCTCTGCACTTTTTTTCTTTGGCTACCGCAGTCACTAACGGCAGACGAACACCGCCATTCATTTGAGCTAGCCACTGCGTGCCCCGCCGGTTTCAAACTTACCGAGGAGCGTCGTTGCGAGCTCAATAGCTTGTACGATAATTATCGTTCGCCACACGATAGTGGTGTGGGCGGTCCTCGAGCGGGCCTACCCAAGATTCGCGATGGTTTTTCACCACAGGTCATTGATCTCGGCCGTTATCTCTTCTTCGACCCCCTGCTTTCGGCAGATAACAGCATTGCCTGCTCGAGCTGCCATGACCCCGATTATGGCTTCGCCGACGGACTTGGACGGGCGAGGGGAATTAACAAGGCCGTGCTCGACCGCTCTGCGCCCAGTTTGTGGAACATTGGCTTTTTCGACACGCTGCTTTGGGATGGCAGTAAATCCTCGCTCGAGGAGCAATTGATTGGTCCACTCTATGCTGACAATGAAATGGGGAATCGACCCGACCAGCTGATTGCTGACCTGCGATCTAATGCAATCTACCAAGACCTATTCACGGTCGCTTTTGGGCCGGGCGAGATACAACTCGATCAGGTGTACACGGCCATAACCGCATTTGAATCGTCGCTCGTCTCGCTCAACAGCCGATACGATTTTTACGCGCACGGCCTTCAAACTGCGCTGTCACCCAGCGAACTCGAAGGGCTCAACGTGTTCCGTTCATTCGTTTCTCGCTGCGGTGAATGCCATACACCACCGCTGTTTAGTAATCAGGAGATTGCCATCATCGGCGTGCCTGAACCTGAGGGGCGGCCCTTTGATCCGGGTGCTGGAGCAACCTCTGGCATTCCCAGTCAGCGCGGAGGGTTTAGGGTTCCGAGCTTACGCAACATCGCAAAAACAGCACCCTATATGCACCAAGGCAACTTCGAATCACTCAGGGATACCGTTGCGTTCTATAACGGTGGGAGAGGCCATGCAGTCCCTGAGGACGAGAATTTACTGATTCACTGGCACATTTGGGACCCTGACTTGCGCGAGGAAGAACTCGACAGACTCGTCGATTTCCTCCACGCTCTGACGGATGAGGGCTTTATGCCCGAAATACCTAAGCGCCTGCCCTCTGGGTTAACTCCGGGCCGCGCAATGAACAGGAATAACCTGACATCGAGGTAAGAATAATGATTAGAAAGACCATTTTGAGGGGGCTATGTTTAAGAGGGCTGTGGCTTTACTGCATCGCTTTTAGCAGTCTGGCAATCGGTGCGATTCACGAAGTAAAAGACGGCGAATCCATACAGGCGGCCGTGGCCAAGGCAAAGGCCGGTGACACAATCAAAGTTTTCCCAGGTACGTACCACGAGACTATCTATGTCGATAAAGATGACATCTCGCTCATCGGCATCGTTGAAAACGGCGAATGGCCTCACCTCGATGGCGAAAAAATATTGAACGACGCCATTTTGTATTCAGGGAATGGTTTCAGTGTCGAGTGGTTCAAGATCACGAAGTACAAGGGCAATGCCATCATGGGGCAGTCGGGTAACAACTTCTCGATTCGCAATAACTGGGTCATTGATACCGGTCTGTATGGCATCTTTCCAGAATTCGGTCACAACGGGCTCATCGAAAACAATATTCTGAGCGGGATCGAGGATGCTGCCATCTACGTCGGCATGTCTGATTACATCGACGTTCGAAATAATCAGGTATTCGATAACGTTGCGGGCATCGAAGTAGAAAACAGCCGGCATGTGTTGGTTGAAGGCAACGTGGCACGAAACAACACTGGCGGTATCTTGGTGTTCATTACGCCGGGGCTGCCCATCAAGTCGTCTTACGACGCCATTGTCCGACGCAACTTCGTCACCAATAACAATACACCCAACTTCGCCATCCCCGGTTCGCTGGTGGCAGGTATCCCATCGGGAACGGGTATTCTGGTGATGTCTGGCGATAAAGTCGTTATCGAAGACAACATCATCACCGGCAATAACACAGGCGGGATTATCGTAACCAGCGGTGACTTCGTAACAGAGGTAGCCAGCGACAAGGATTCAGACCCCCACTCCGATCAGGTCGAAATACGCAACAACGTCATGTTCGATAACGGGAATGACCCTGATGGTGAAATGAAACTGCTGATGCTGAGCAAGTTCAGCACCAAAGGCCCGGACATCCTGGCGTATCAAAGCGCCACCGAGAAGGAGCGTGGAAGTTGTATCTCCAGGCGCGAGGCCTACCGATCGTACGGGCTTGAGGAATGGGCAGACTGCGATGCGCCAACTGTGCGAGCAGCCGATGCGGTTGCCTCTGCCTCTGATATTGGTACCACACGACAGCTCACCACAAAAATGCTGGAGGCACCGGCCGATCCTAGAATCATCACCGCGGATGCCGGCGGCGCCGAAGTGGTCTACAACGGGATTTGCGCCGGCTGCCATGCCTACAACGTACGACTGATCGGACCACCCGCCCTTGTGATTCAAGCGCAGTACGGTGACGACGCTCAGGCGATCGCTGACTATGTAGCTGAGCCTGTAAGGCGACGGCCCGACTTCCCGAGCATGCCACCTCAAGGGCATATTTCGGAAGAGATGAGGCTACTGGTGGCCGAGTACATGCTAGGGCTAGACGGGTGAATTTAATCGCGGTGCAAGACGAGGCACCGCACCGAAAACTCTGCACCGATTGTGGTGTCAGTCGAACGGATGATCCCGGTCGCTGCGGATACGCCTGCCAATTTATCAATCCCGACTACCCTCGATTAGAGCAGAGGACCCATGGCCGTCTGCGTGGAACCGAGGGTGACATTGAGCCCTTTTTTGGTGTCATCGAGGAGATGCATCAAGCAGCATTAAAACCTGCGCGCCAGGGTGCGCAGTGGACTGGTATAACAACACGTCTTGGAGAGGAGCTGCTGGCCTCGGGTGAGGTCACGGCAGTGCTTTGCGTTGGCCCCGACCCAGAAGACAAATGGCGCCCCGTACCCCGACTCATTACTGCTACGGAGGACATGGCGACATGCAGAGGCATGCGGATGGGCTATGCACCGCTGTTGGAACTGCTGGAACCAGCGATTGCAGCGGGTCACAAACGGCTCGCGGTGATTGGCATACCCTGCCAGATTTACGCGCTTCGAGCCCTTGAACCGGAGCTAGCCCTCGAGCACTTGGTGGTCATTGGTACACCCTGCTCCGATAACACCACGACAGAGAATTTTCACGAATTCCTCTCGCTGCTCGATGATGATCCCGAGCAGATTAACTACCTCGAATTTATGCCGGACTTTCACGTGGAACTCCGCTATGAAACCGGCTCAAAGCGACGCATACCGTTCCTGCAACTTCCTATCGCCGACTTGCGCGATGACTTTTTCCCCTTAACCTGTCGTACCTGTGTCGATTACGTGAATACGTTGTCAGACATTACTGTGGGCTATATGGGCGGACGTGGCGAGCAGTGGCTGCTCGTTCGAAATCAGCGCGGCAAGGCAGTGCTGGAGCATATCCAGTCAGAGTTGTCCCTGACCTCACCGACATCATCTGGAAAACGGTACTCGGCCGTCAAAGGCTTCATAGAGAATACGCGCAGAGCGACAGGCGGCTTGCCTCTGCGAAAGATGCCACAGTGGCTTCGGCCCATTGTGGGGAAAATCATGCCGCTCACCGGCCCGAAGGGTCTTGAGTTCGCGAGGACCCGACTTGAGATGAAGGCCGCGGAATCGATCCTACATTTGCGACGTGCAGCACCGAAGCGCTTGCGCACCATGATCCCTGAGCACGTTTGGAAACTTGCCGAGCCCTACGGCATCACCGCTCAAGAAGACGAACGCTGATCCATCCCTCCCACGACCCTGTAAAAACAGCTCCTACCTGTTAAGGAGTCCATCGTGGAAGGACACACAGTTGCCTACTCTCAGAGCACCATTATCGAACTGATGGTGCCCAGCTACGCCAACTTTGGCGGCAAGGTACATGGTGGCACGCTGATGTCCTTAATGGACAAAGTAGCTTACGTCTGTGCCAGTAAGCATGCGGGCAACTATTGCGTGACCGTATCGGTGGATAACGTGGAATTCCTCCAGCCCGTCGAGGTTGGGGAGGTCATCAAACTCATGGGATCCGTCAACTATGTAGGTCGCAAGTCACTCGTAGTAGGTATCAAAGTAGTGGCGGAAAATCTACAAGCAGGAATCAGTAAGCACACTAACACCTGCTACTTCACCATGGTTGCCAAAAGCGCCGATGGCAATACGGCCGAGGTGCCACCCCTGATTCTGAAATCTCACGATGACGTACGGCGGTTCTTAAGTGCATTGCAACGCAAGCGCCTCCGGATGCAGGACAACGAGTTTATGGACAAATACCGGCAAGACTTCGTTTATGATACGGCGTCGGCGGAGCTGTTACATGACCAGCGCTGCCATGTACTGCTTGATGCAGAAAAATAAATAAACTCGGAGTAAGCCAATGCTTAGTCAGCCCCTGACACTGCCCTGCGGCGCGGTGGTACCTAATCGTATGTGCAAAGCTGCCATGACGGAGGGTCTAGCGCATCCCGATGGGACAGCATCAGCAGAACTAGAGCGGCTCTACGGTATTTGGAGTGATGGCGGCTCCGGCATCCTGCTCTCCGGCAATATTCAGGTCGATGGTGATCACCTCGAACGACCAGGGAATGTGATTGTCGACAGCGCACTATCCGATAATGCATTCGCGGCACTGCAGAGAATGGCAGCCGCTGGCACACGTAACGGCAATCATTTGTGGGCTCAAATAAGCCATGCCGGCAGGCAAACACAGAAAATCGTCAATCCAGCACCTAAGGCCCCCTCTGCTGTTCGATTGCGTTTGCCGCAGAGTCAGTTTGGAGAGCCAGTTGCGCTGACCGCGGAAGAGATCGAATCGATTGTTGAGCGCTTCGTAAATTGCGCGGTTACCTGCAAAGAAGCGGGCTTTACCGGGGTGCAGTTTCACTCCGCACACGGCTACCTGCTCTCTCAGTTCTTGAGCCCGCTAACGAATCAACGTGAGGATGAGTGGGGAGGTACATTGGAAAATCGCGCTCGAGCCCTCATTGCCATCGTGACTAAAGCGCGCGAGGCTCTCGGGGCCGACTTCCCCATTTCTGTGAAACTTAATAGCGCAGACTTCCAGAAAGGTGGTTTTGATTTTGATGACTCCTTAACGGTGGCCAAGTGGCTAGCGGATGCGGGCGTTGATCTACTGGAAATTTCCGGTGGCACCTACGAGCAGCCACGATTGCTCAATCTGGATGGTGTCGAGCCTATCGAAGAGCAGTCACTTGCCAGAAGCACACTGGCACGAGAGGCCTATTTTGTTGATTTTGCGAAGGCCATGCGTGAAGAGCTCTCCATACCCATCATGGTGACAGGTGGTCTTCGTCGCAGAGAAGTCATGAATCACGTGTTAGAGACAGGCGGTGCCGACATGATTGGCTTGGGCCGCCCTCTGTGTGTTGATGCGGACGGCCCGAACCGATTGTTGAACGGAGAAGACGAGCTCGCTCGCTACGAAGACAATCTCTCCTTACTTCCCAGCTGGCTCATGTGGCTGACGAGGTTCAATGCAGTACGGACCATCAATTCGTTTGCGACGCAGTTTTGGTTCTACGAGCAGATAGCCAATATCGGTCGAACGGGCGCTACCGACCCAAAGCTCACTGTTTTCTCCGCAACGATGGCGCAGCAAAAAGCCGCTTCAGCCTGGATGACAGCTAGACAGGGTGGATAGGAAAGTTCGAAAGAGAGAACAGCTGCTCTTATTAGAGGTGAGGCCGGGGTAAACGCTTTAGCGCGCAGCGTTCAGCTCAGCCTCTGTGGGCCATGAATCCTCTTCGCCGACCTTAATCAATCGGTCGTTCAGAAAGAAGAACCAGGTAACGACCCGCTCGGTACCGGTAAAGTCGTTACGCCGCTCCGCTCCAGTTGCCGCAAAAGAGTAGTACGCGTAGGCCACCTCATAGGCGACCAATGTTCCGAAGTCGCCTTTAATAGCTCCTCGCGAAATACGCTGCGGAAATAGGCTTTGAAACTCATCAAATGACATGCCGAGCGTCAATTGCTTTATCTGTCGCTCGTACACCTCGCGCTCAAGGTCAAACTCGTTGACCGCACACGATGACACGAGGCCCAAGCTGACGATGACGAATACAAAAAGACCTTTTCCGAACCGTTTCATTATTACCTGCTTATAGGTTGCTTAAAGACACTGCGGCGAACGCTATCATTATGTGACATCGATACGAAAGGGAAATTGAGAGAAAGTGGAATGCAAGTAAAGTCCGTCCACACTCTTTCAGTTTTCGCCGTGGTACACTCGCCGCCCGCAAATCGCTTGCGTTTTTAGGGCCCATAGCTCAGTTGGTTAGAGCAGTCGACTCATAATCGATTGGTCGTAGGTTCAAGTCCTACTGGGCCCACCACTTCACTTCGTTCGTGATGGACCGCATCGGACTATTCCAGCCCTCGCGAGACGCTCGGGCGTTCGCCCGGCGACGAGCGATGCTCGCCGAAACCCCGGCCTCACCCTACTGGGCCCACCACTTCACTTCGTTCGTGATGGACCGCATCGGACTATTCCA
>WTJR01000115.1:42486-42932 GCA_011524755.1 Halieaceae bacterium
CCTCGCGAGACGCTCGGGCGTTCGCCCGGCGACGAGCGATGCTCGCCGAAACCCCAGCCTCACCCTACTGGGCCCACCACTTCACTCCGTCCGTTATATTTCCAGCTACTCAGCGATATCTCCTGCCTGATAAACAACACGTCCATCAACAATAGTCATCACAGTTTTCGCCGCGAGGATGTCGGAGGGATCAGCAGTCATAAAATCCGTATCAAAAATGGAGAGATCAGCCTGCTTTCCTACCTCTATCGAACCCCGCTGCGCGTCCTGAAACGAAGCAAAAGCCGGCCATGTCGTCAGCATGCGTAATGCGTCCAGTCGATCAACAGCATACTCAGGGTGCCAACCAGCACCGGATGACCCGTCCAGCCGAGCTCTAGTGATGGCAGCGTAGAACTCGATTCTAGGGTCACCCGCTTCGACTGGCGCATCAGACCCCGCGATAA
>WTJR01000022.1 GCA_011524755.1 Halieaceae bacterium
GCCAACTCAGCCTTGCTTGCTGTCGCGCTAAGTTCGTTAATAGCGCCCACAATACGGTCGTATGCGCCGAAGCGACTACTCATTGACTTGGTGGTCGTGAAGTGCTGATCCGCAATATTTGCGAGGTTCAGAAACTGTGCGAAACCGCGCGAGATGAGCAAGAGTTGCTCAGCATCCAACTGTTTAAGATGATCAAAGAGCGCAGCCGTTTGCTCCGCTTCGGTCGCGAGTTTCGACGCTTGGCGGATGGATTCAATGCTTTGAAAAAGATCTTCCCCAACCGTTGTTCGAATAATTTCGCCTAGGGTGTCTCCCAGTAGGCGTACATTTTGTCGAAGGGGTGATGTGTCCAGTACATGGTCATATGTCATCAGTTAGCTCGTTTGGAATCTAGTGTCTTTAAGGCTGTCTTTGATTCGAGCGAGGTGAGGAGTGAAGCCTTCTCCGCGGCGCAGGGTTACACCGGCGGCGAGGACATCAAGAATGACCAGCTGCACCAGCCGAGACGTCATGGGCAAATATTGCTCAGTGTCTTCTTCTACTTTTACATTGATGCAGCAATGGCTTTGATCTGCGAGAGGCGAGCCTTCCGCGGTCAGAGACACAATGGTGGCCTCTGTTTGGCGAGCGATCTCAGCCGCTTCTACCAATACTTTTGTTCTCCCGGTGTGGGAGATAAAAAAGAATAGATCGCCCACTCCGGCAGATGCGGCAAGCATTCGCTGCATCAGCGGATCTTCGTGGGTAAATACCGGAACGTTAAAACGGAAAAATTTGTGTTCAGCATCGCGCGCGACAGCGGCTGAGGTGCCCAGTCCGAAAAAATATACCCGCCGCGCCTGCGCTATCTGATCAACAGCCCGGGCGATGGCTTTTAACGGTAGTTCTTCTTTCGCCGTCATCAGTGCGTTGATCGCGTTATCGAAGAGCTTGGTTGGGAACGTGTTGATGTCGTCAGAGAACTCAACTGCCCGACTAACGTAGCGCACGCCTGAAGCTAAGGATGTCGCTAGCTGAAGCTTGAAGTCAGGGAAACCTGTGGCACCAAAGCGCTTACAAAAACGATTCACGCTGGGTTCACTCACGCCTGCCGCCGCTGCGAGAGACGCAATACTGGAACGTGTTGCCTCTTCCGGTGCGTTCAAAATGGCCTGTGCCACCTTCGCTTCGGACTTATTGAGCTCATTCAGCTGTCGCTGAATGACGGCCAGCAGATTGGGTTCGGACGTCATCACGCATTCCGCATTTGGTAAGAATATTACGAATGATGCCTCAGTTTTTGGGCGGAGGCACCGAAATTCTGTAATTTTATCGCCAATATTTGTAATAAAACTAAAAAAATTAGCAATTTCAGGCAAATTAATTTGAATATTTGTAAATTTACTACATAATGAGCTCATCAAAGGGGGACGTTATGATTAACGTAGCAATCAACGGATTTGGTCGGATCGGTAGAAATATTCTTCGCGCGCTGTACGAGCGCCCCGATGTCGCTTCACGGCTTCGTGTTGTCGCCATTAACGACCTGGGAACTCCCGAGATCAACGCACACCTCCTTCAATTCGATACGACGCATGGTCGCTTTGGTGCCACCGTTGCGGTCGAAGATGGCGCACTCAACATCAATGGTGATCGCATAGCGGTTTTTGCTGAGCGTAATCCAGAAGATCTGCCTTGGGGTGATCTCAAAATTGACGTGGTGTTTGAGTGTACCGGGATCTTCACGTCACGAGACAAGGCATCGGCTCACTTGCGCGCCGGTGCTCGCAAAGTACTGATTTCGGCGCCTTCAGGCGACGCTGACGCGACCGTGGTTTACGGCGTGAATCAGGATGTGCTTACAGATGATGCGGTTATCGTTTCAAACGCGTCATGCACGACTAATTGCCTCGCGCCTATCGTTGCGCCGCTCCATAAGACAGTGGGCGTAGAGAACGGCTTGATGACCACGGTGCACGCTTACACGAACGATCAGAATTTGAGTGACGTTTACCACTCGGACCTTTACAGAGCGCGATCGGCTACACACAGCATGATCCCTACAAAGACAGGGGCAGCAGCAGCCATTGGTCTTGTTCTCCCTGAACTGAAAGGTCGGTTGGATGGGTTAGCCGTGCGCGTGCCTACGATCAATGTTTCGCTCGTTGATTTGACCTTCACAGCGTCTCGCGACACCACGGTTGAGGAGATTAACGACATTTTGGCAGCAGCGGCGAAAGCGGACCCTTACGGTGTGCTGGCCTGCAATACACAGCCTTTAGTGTCTGCCGATTTCAATCACAACGCATATTCGAGCAACTTCGACGCAAATCACACGCGTGTGAGCGGACGTTTGGTTAAGGTGCTCTCGTGGTACGACAACGAGTGGGGTTTCTCTAATCGTATGTTGGATACCGGTTGTTTGATGGCCGCCGCATCGGTGGACGTTAGCAACGCCGCGTAACAGTTTTTGAGTGTGAGTGTTTGGGGGCCTTAGTGCCCCCTTTTTTTTTACGCTTTCGCTCATACCAGATTGGGGCGAAGTTGCGCGTCACATTCTAGAGACGAGCTAACGTGATTAGCTACGTAGAGCTAAAAAACATCAGCAAGATAATAGTTAAAAAAGCCGGAGGAGATCCGGCATCTGATCAGCCGTAGCGCTAGGGCGCAAACCAGAGCGAGAACTGGTCGTGATGCGCGAAGTGACTAATAGGGTGCATGTCATCGTCGGCATGTGCCGTTGCCTTTTCATAGACTTCGAGCTTGCTGTCGCCCACCAAGTGGATGATGCCTAACTCCGTCTTGAGTAAGCGGTCCTTCGAGAGACTGATACGTCTGTGAGGCGCGGTCGTCGGCTGAGTCATGAGGACTGGCGCTGTCGTGCTCAAGCCCTCAGGCAATTCAATAGAGCAGGGAAACAGTGATGCTGTGTGGGAATCACCGCCCATACCAAGGATGACTACGTCAAACGAATCCATGGCAGACAGGATCTCGGTGATACGCGCTACTTCTGCATCCGCATCTCCCTGCCCGGCACCAAAATCGATCCAGTTTGCCGCCGCTGCCTTGCCTTGGAGCAGAAGCGACTTAACCATCGCTGAGTTACTGTCCGCATGAGTTTCGGGCACCCACCGCTCATCGGCTAACAAGACAGTCACCTTTTCCCAGTCGAGCTCGGTTGATGACAGTGTTTTAAACAGACCCTTCGGTGTGCTGCCACCTGAGACAACGAGGCTCGCGGATCCGCGAGACGCAATGCCTTGCGCTAGCTGAGTTGCAATCGTCTCAGTCAGCGCCGCATCGAGCTCATCGCGGCTGTCATAGCGATGTTGCTCAGACATGCCAGCTCCGGAAATCCTTCTCGATCAGCACCTCCGCTTTGGCAGGACCCCACGAGCCTGCCTGGTAAGGAAGGGCAGGTACGTTTTGACTTTGACAAGCGTCAATCAGCTCGTCGCACCAACGCCAGCTTTCCTCAATTTCTTCTCTGCCCACAAAGAGGGACTGATCGCCTTGGATAGCATCAAGGAAGAGTCGCTCGTACGCATCCGGGATGCGGTCCAAATCGCTGCCTTCCCTGAAGTCCAGATCGAGTAGGTGCGATTGCAATGACATACGTTCTTTGAGGCTCTGTTTCTTCGAGACCATGCTGAGCTCGATGCCCTCATTGGGCTGCAAACGAATAACCAGCTTGTTAGGGATGTTGGCGCCCTCGCCAAAAATATTGTGTGGCAAGTTCTTATACTGAATAACAATCTCAGTGACTTTCTCGGGCAGACGCTTTCCGGTCCTTAGGTAGAACGGAACACCCGACCAGCGCCAGTTATCAATATGAGCCTTGATCGCGATGTAGGTCTCCGTATTACTGGCGTCCATTTCGCAGCCGTCCTCGTCAAGGTAGCCAGGCACCGCCGTGCCGCGAATCCAACCGTTGATGTACTGACCGCGAACCACTTTTTCGTTAACAGACTGCGAGTCGATTCTTCGAAGCGCTCGGACGATTTTCACTTTTTCGTCTCGAATGCTCTCGGCTTTTAATGAGTTGGGTGGCTCCATGGCGACCAAGCACATGAGCTGCATCAAATGGTTCTGTACCATGTCGCGCAACTGACCGACCTTGTCGTAATAGGTCCAGCGACCTTCGATACCCACCATTTCACCGACCGTAATTTGCACGTGATCAATGCAGGTGTTATCCCACTGACTGTTGATAAAGCTATTGGCAAATCGCAGTACCAGCAGGTTCTGTACGGTTTCCTTGCCCAGGTAGTGATCGATTCGATAAATCGACTTTTCATCGAAATACTTGGCGAGTGTTTCGTTGACCTTGACTGATGACTCGAGGTTTTCGCCAATGGGTTTCTCAACGACAATGCGACAGTCGCCTGCGAGGCAATTGGTGTTGCTGAGGTGCTCACAGATGGGTGCGAATAGTGAAGGTGGCGTTGCAAAATAGAACAGGCTAGTGCGGTCATCGTCTAGCCACTCGCGCAGTTCACCGTATTGGTCGGGCTCAGAAAAATTGACCGTGACGTAGCTAAACCGAGACGTGAAACTTTCCCACTCTTTATCGGACGGCGCATCGCTGCCCATGTAAGAGGACATCTTCTGCTTTAGTAGTGGCAGGAATTCGTCAAGAGACTGCTCTCTTCGGGCAACTGCGGCGATTCGCAGATCCGATTCCAAAAGGTTGAGTCGCTCTAACTGGAGTAGAGCAGGAAACAGTTTTCGCGCCGACAGATCGCCCGACGCCCCAAAAATAATTAAATCAACCGCTGCCATGTAGTGGCTCCCCCAGCTATGCGCCTAACTGCGACGCTTCGCGTGCTATTTGTGTAATGTGTTCCCACTGTCCGTTTTGGATTGCATCCGCTGGCGTCAACCATGAGCCACCTACCGCTCGGACATTCGAAAGCGATAGATAACTGCCAGCATTGTCTAAATTGATGCCCCCAGTTGGGACGAACTGTAGATCTGCAAATGGCCCTGCAAATGCTTTGATAGCGGCGGCACCGCCCGAGGTGCTTGCAGGGAAAAACTTCAATACGTTGAAACCGGCTTCCTTTGCTGCCATGACTTCGGTGGCTGTCACCGCGCCGGGCAAAAACGGGATGTTTGTCAGCAATGCGCGCTCAAATAGCGCATCAGATTGACCAGGTGATACAACGAAGTTGGCGCCAGCGTCGACGGCCGCATCGAATTCAGTTGCGTTGCATACGGTACCAACGCCAACGTTAGCGCCTTTTACCTGATCTCTTATCAAGGTGATCGCCTTGAGTCCGTGCTCGGTTCTCAGCGTCACCTCAAGGTTCGTTATACCACCGGCTACCAGTGCTTCGGCCAAAGGCACAGCGTGCTCCAGCTTTTGGATTGCGATCACAGGGATCACGGGTGCGTTGTCTAAAAATGCGTAAGACACAGAATTCATTTACCGCTTATCTCCAAGGCACAGGGCTGCACCCAGCAGTCCCGGGTCGTCATGCGTAATGACGAAGGTGCCAATATTAGTGTTGTAGTCGGCAAACCGACCTTTGGCTAAAAAGCGCGCGCGAAAGTCGCTTTTGCGCAGCAAGTCGATGTAGCGCGGGGCGATACCACCTGCAATGTAGACACCGCCCATGGCGCCCGTGGTCAGCGCCAAGTTGCCCGCCGAGGAGCCGAGTACCGCAAAAAACATGGCCATTGTCTCGGAGGCTAGAGGCGACTCCTGTTGGGCTGCGGCGCCGATATCACCGGGTGTTGAGAATTCGGGGTGAACCCCTCGAATTTCGGCAAGTGCTTGATAGATATTAACGATGCCTGCGCCGCATAGCAGGCGTTCGATAGAGACGCGTCCGTACCGGGCTCGAAGTCGCTTTAGCACCTCAAACTCCATGTCGGTGATCGGGGCGAAGTCCACATGACCGCCCTCGCCTTGAAGAACAAGTGGCGCTCCAGTCTTATCGAAAATCACTGAGGCAACACCCGTACCCGTTCCCGGACCAATGGACACCATCGGTTGTCCCGCCTCAACAACCCCGACGCCGATCTGCTCTACATCGGCAGCCGAGAGCGCTGGCAGCGCGCGTGCGACCGCTGCAAAGTCGTTGATGATCTCGATGGAGGAGTTGCTGAGGTAGCGCCTAAGCAAAGCACGATCGAACCGCCACGGGCTGTTGGTAAAACTTATAGTTTCCAGGTGCGGTGGCGCAGCGACTGCCAAGCAGGTTGCTGTGGGCCCCTCCTCAGGTAGTCCCAGCGCCTGCCAGTCGGTAATGAGCCGCGCCATGACTTCATCAAAGTTCTGAAAGTCGGCCACACGGTATTTGGCGAGCGACTGCGGTTGAGTTTGTTCGGGCGTTACATAGGCAAAGCGCGCATTGGTACCGCCGATATCACCGACTAGGTAGTGGGGCTTAGCACCAATGCTCGCGTCTGACATACCTTCCCTCAAATAAACAGTGACGATGCGCCTTCCTCGGCGCTGCTGACGGCCAGTCGATTGTTGCTAAACAACCCGCGACCGACAGTCCTTGGCACATTGGGTGCCTGTGCTTCTGTCCTGCTTTTTAATTCTGTTTCATCAATTTGCGCCGACAGTTCGCCGGTTGTGGCATCCAGTCGAATCACATCACCGGTCTGAATTTTAGCAAGCGGACCCCCTTGCGATGCTTCAGGAACCAAGTGAATAGCTGCCGGAACTTTACCTGATGCGCCACTCATACGCCCATCGGTCACCAAGGCTACTTTGTGGCCTCTATCCTGCAATACGCCGAGCATCGGCGTGAGTTTGTGGAGTTCGGGCATGCCATTTGCGGCAGGACCCTGAAAGCGCACAACGACAACGCAATCCTTGTCGAGTTCGCCCGCTTCAAACAGGGGCTTTAGATCATCCTGATCATCAATGACAACGGCCGGCGCCTCGACAATGTGGTGTTGCTCCTGAACGGCTGATGTCTTGATGACACTGCGGCCTAGATTGCCTTCTAGAAGCTTTACGCCGCCATTGGGTGCAAAGGGCGTTGCCGGTGTTGTAAGGATTTCAGGATCGAGGCTGGTTGCCGTGGCCGAGCGCCATTCGATTTGACCGTCGATTAGGGTTGGCTCCTGACAGAAGTCACCAAACCCATTGCCAAAGCAGGTTTTAGCATCGGCGTGCATCAGGCCCGCATCTAACAATGCAGAGAAGAGTGCGCCTGTACCACCCGCCGCATGGAAGTGATTCACATCCGCTGATCCGTTTGGATAAACGCGGGCAATGAGCGGCGTTACCGATGAGATCGCATCGAAATCGGACCAGTTCATGCGATAGCCAGCGGCTCGCGCGATCGCAATTAAGTGAATGCAGTGATTGGTAGAGCCCCCTGATGCAAGAAGGGCGACCAAGGCATTGACCAGCGCGCGGGCATCAACCACCTCCGCCATGGGACGGTAGTCTCGGCTTTGGGCAGTGATGCGTGTGATGTGCTCGGCGGCAAAGTCCGTCAGCGCATCGCGAAGTGGCGTACCTGGATTGACGAACGAGCTTCCTGGAAGCTGCAAGCCCATGGCTTCGACCATGACCTGGTTACTATTTGCAGTGCCATAAAAAGTACAGGTGCCTGGCGAGTGATAAGACTGGCTTTCCGCTTCGAGCAGTTCATCACGGCCAATCTTGCCCTCAGCAAACAATTGTCGGATCCGAACTTTTTCTTTGTTAGATAGACCTGATGTCATCGGTCCCGCGGGTACCGTCATGACAGGCAGGTGCCCAAATTGCAGCGCACCAATCAGTAATCCCGGAATGATTTTGTCGCAGACGCCCAGAAGCAATGCCGCGTCAAACATCTGATGAGACAGCGAGACTGCGGTGGCTTGCGCGATGATATCGCGGCTGAACAGGCTTAACTCCATGCCTGACTGGCCTTGCGTTACCCCATCGCACATGGCGGGAACACCACCAGCGATTTGTGCGGTGCTGCCCATTCGCCGGGCCGCTGTTTTGATTCGTTCTGGATAATCTTTATAGGGCTCGTGGGCCGACAGCATGTCGTTATGTGCCGTCACAATGCCAATATTAGCCGCATCCATGAGCTTGATAACGGACTTGTCGTCACTGGAGCAGGCGGCCATCCCGTGGGCGAGGTTGCCGCAACTGAGCTGCTTGCGATCCGGTGCGCCCAAACGCATCGCGTCAACGTCACTCAAGTAGTCGTCACGCAAGTCTTTGCTGCGCTCTTCAATCGCGCGGGTGACGCGCAAAATATCGGCGTGCATAGCCTGTAGAACCTTATAATTAAGAGACACCTATTATGTAATAAAAATACATATTTGGCGATTAAAAACGGATTAAACGCGGATTTATGTAATTTTATTACGAATTATTGGTTCTTGAAAATGCGCGCTGGGCCATCATAAAGGCCCCCAGTATTCCGGAGTCGTTTTCTAGCCGCGGTGATGCAATCAATGTATCCATCGCATCCGCGGATGCGAGTTCGGGCAGATAGTCCCCTAGTAGCAGCAGACACTCATGCCGAATTCTCTCGAGGAGCCGTGGTGTTTGCGAGACACCGCCGCCAAAAATGATGACGTCGGGTCGATGATGTAGAACGAGATTCATGGCTAGCTGGCCAAGATAGAAGCCTTCTAGCACCAGACCCGGATGATCCTGACTAAGCTCGGTCAGCGTGGCTCCCCAGCGTGCTGCGATCGCGGGTCCAGAGGCCAGTCCCTCTAAACAGTCGCCGTGGAAGGGGCAGGTGCCCGAGAATGTCCGATCACTTGGGTGTCGCTCGACGCGAATGTGGCCAATTTCCGGATGTGACCGTCCATTAGCGATGCTGCCATTTTGTACAACGCCTACGCCAATACCCGTACCTACTGTCACATAAGCGAGGTGCTGAATTGGTCGGTCGAGTTGCCAGTGTGCTTCAGCAAGCGCGGCACCATTGACGTCCGACTCCGATATGACAGGGCAATCAAATACTTCCTGCAGATGCGATCGAAGATTGAAACCCTCCCAGTGAGGTTTGGGTGTTCGTCCTATCTGCCCGTACTCAGCGCTTTCGGGGTCTACGTCAAGCGGGCCAAAGCTTGCGATACCGATAGCGTCTAGGCTGCTATGGCCGATTTCCTTGCGAAGGATGCGCTCTATCGATGCTGCAGTTTCGCTGGGTGAGACAGTTTCTATTCGGTGCCGTGTTGCTTCGGTTGGGTCTTTGCCTACCGAAACAATGCATTTGGTGCCACCGGTCTCGATCGCTGCCAATAAAGGTTTACCAGTCATTGGAGCGGGTCTTTCGAGAGGAAGCGTTATCGAGTGGCAGGGGGTTAAAAAATAAGCCGGCTCGGGGTCGAGCCGGCGTTAGCGTGTGCCGAGGCAGTGGATGCCAAAGCATCTACGTTATTAAAGCAGCGTAAACATGACCGCGTGGACACCGAGCATGGCGAGCGCCAAGGTCGCGATCATAAAGAGCAGAAAGCGAACAGGAATGGTGTTCACTTGCATTTGCCAGAAGCTGTGAAGAATACGAGCGATGGCATACGTCCAAGCCGCATAGAGTGATGGTGTCGACGTGTCACCGACCATCGCGAGAATGATGACGAGGGCATAGAAGGCCGTCGGCTGTTCCATCAGGTGCTCGTAGTTATGGCGCGTCCACTTCATTTTGTCGGGAGCGTCAGCTTCGCCATCGGGGCCTCTGAAGCCGGGAGGCAGCTCGCCCAGTTTTGCACCTGAGCCCATCACTCGGATGACATAGATAAAGAACATGACGACTGACCAGGTGGCGAGTAGCGCCGCAGGTCCCAAAATAGGGTTGAATTCTTGCATGGTTGATCTCCGTTATCGTTATTCGAGTTGCGGCCCAGACCGCGTTACTAGTCTCTAACGAAACACTGCTTGCATGCTAGACTTCGGCACCGATATTTCGAGTGAGAGTTAAGTCCATGGTTATCAAGCCTAAAGTTCGCGGATTTCTGTGTACCACGACCCATCCTGTTGGGTGCGATGAGAACGTCCGTCGTCAGATTGAACATGTGAAATCGAAAGGTGATGTAGCGGGTGGACCCAAGCGGGTACTGGTGCTGGGGGCATCAACGGGCTACGGACTGGCTTCCCGGATTACGGCGGCTTTTGGTTCTGGTGCATCCACCATTGGCGTCTTCTTTGAAAAAGAGGGGAACGAGAAGAAGCCGGGAACGGCCGGTTGGTATAACTCAGCTGCCTTTCATCGATATGCCGAAGACGCCGGACTGTATGCCAAAAGCATTAATGGCGATGCTTTCTCGGCGGAACTCAAAGACAGCGTTATCGATCTGATCAAGCAGGATTTAGGGCAGGTTGATCTTGTTGTTTACAGTCTCGCTGCGCCGCGTCGTACGCATCCTGTGACAGGCGATGTTCACGTATCAACGTTGAAGCCTATCGGTTCAGCAGCGGTGCAAAAGGGTATCAATACCGATAAGGGAACCATTCAGGAGTTTCACCTCGAGCCCGCCTCTCAAGAGGAAATCGATAACACGGTAGCTGTCATGGGCGGTGAGGACTGGCAGATGTGGATTGAAGCGCTCGATGACGCGGGCGTGTTGGCCGAAGGTGCAAAGACGACGGCCTATACCTACATCGGCGAGAAGATTACTTGGGACATTTACTGGCACGGCACCATTGGCGCGGCAAAGAAAGACCTTGATAAGCGGGTCGTCGCCATTCGAGAGCGCTTGGCAGCAAAGGGCGGTGATGCGCGGGTGTCGGTGTTGAAAGCGGTTGTTACTCAGGCCTCGGCCGCGATTCCCGCTATGCCGATATACCTCGCCATTCTATTTAAAGTGATGAAGGCAAAAGGCACTCACGAGGGGTGTATTGAGCAGATCGACCGGCTGTTCCGTGAGGCGCTCTACGGTGACAAGGCGCTCGACGATGAGGGTCGCTGTCGCGTGGATGATCTCGAGCTCCTGCCAGAAGTACAGGCAGAAGTCGCTGGACTATGGGATCAAATAGACACTGATAATCTGAATGACTTGTCCGATTTCGCGGGTTACCGACAAGAGTTTTTACAGTTGTTCGGATTTGAAGTCGACGGCGTCGATTACGACGCTGATGTCGATCCTGCAGTAACGATCGCGCAGCTGGTGAGCTGATATGCAAGGCTACGATGAGGCAGTTCAGGTATCGCCACGCATTCGACGGTTGGTCGCGCCAAATCCGAGTGTGATGACTGGCCCAGGGACCAACACCTACCTCATTGGTACAGACGATGTGGCAGTGATCGATCCCGGCCCCGCGATTGATGAGCATATTGAGCACATCATGCGTGTGGGCGATGGTCGAATAAGCCACATCTTGTGCACGCACACGCACCCAGATCACTCGCCGGCGGCGGCGCACTTAGCGCGTGAGTTGAATGTCCCCATGATTGGTGCGGTGACAGCGGATGATCAGCACCAGGATTTGACCTTTAAGCCCGACGTCCATCTCAAGCAGGATGCTGTATTTAGAGGTAACGACTGGACGATTCGTGCCATCCATACCCCAGGGCATGTCGATAACCATTACTGCTTTTTATTAGAGGAAGAGGGGATGGTTTTCGCGGGTGATCACATCATGAATGGATCGACCGTGGTTATCGTGCCGCCCGGTGGCAATATGAAAGCCTATATCGAATCGCTTCAGCGGCTGTTGAACTACGACGTGACCGCGATTGCGCCGGGTCACGGCGAAGTCATTCCCGGTTGTCGTGATGAGGTTGAAAAGCTCGTGCGTCATCGACTGATGCGTGAGGCTAAGGTCGTCGCGAATCTCGAGCGGGGCGGTCCCGTGTCTATCGAAACGCTAGTGGTATCCGTATACGATGACGTCCCTGAAGCAATGCACCGATGGGCGCAGCTGTCATTACTAGCACATCTGCTTAAACTAGAAGTTGAAGGCCGAGCGCATCAAGACGCCGGTATTTGGTCACTCGCGGCATAGACCGCAAAAACATACTAACGATAACAGCCAGACAGAGAGGTAGATCATGCAAGGCTTGATGATGGATTTCCCACTGACGATTACGTCGATTATGGAACACGCTGAGCGTGTTCATGGTGCACAGGAGATCGTATCTGTTACGCGGGATAACCCCCGCCACCGCTACACCTACGCGGACTCTTTCGCTCGTGTTCGTCAATTGGCGAATGCAATGGATGGGTGGGGACTGAGCCAGAGCGATCGCATTGCGACGCTCGCGTGGAACGACTATCGCCACTTTGAAACCTATTACGCATCCGCCTGTTCGGGATACGTATGTCACACCATTAACCCGCGCTTATTTCCTGAGCAAATCGTTTACATCATTAATCACGCGGAAGACCAATACGTTTTCCTAGACCCTGATTTCTGGCCACTGATCGAGCAGGTTGCGCCTCAGTGTCCCGGGGTGAAGGGTTGGGTTGTCATGACAACGCCTGAGCACATGCCTGACACCGGCGTCGCTAACGTTCATTGTTACGAACAACTGCTAGCAGGTCAGGCTGATACCTATGCGTGGCCTGCAATCGATGAGAATGACGCCTGTGCGCTGTGCTACACGTCGGGCACGACCGGGAATCCAAAAGGCGTCATGTACAGCCACCGTTCAACGGTGCTGCATACCTACGCCACGATGATGCCTGACTCCATGAACATTTCGTCGGCTGATGTTGTATTGCCGATTGTCCCCATGTTCCATGTCAACGCTTGGGGCAACCCCTATGCCTGTCCTGTAGCGGGCGCGAAGATGGTTATGCCCGGCAACAAAATGGGCGATGGTCCGACGTTGGCGACGTTAATCAATGAAGAAGGCGTCAC
>WTJR01000130.1 GCA_011524755.1 Halieaceae bacterium
GGGGCTTCTTTATAAAACGTCTTCAGGACTACATATCAGCCACTGCGTAGGTTTCGCACACCAAAGAGAAGCCGTGAACAATCTCACGCTTGCCATCGAGATGGGAGACGGCTTTCTGGAACCAGGCTTCGGCACGAGCATCCATCATGCGTCCCATCGCTGCACGATCGGCTGACCCCAGCAACACAATGAGCAAGCCAGCGGTTTCACCTGTATCACCCATGAACACCTGCATGGAGACGTTGTGGCCGCGCTCCTGCATTTCCGAATAGAGGTTGTCTAAAGCTGCCATGTAAGCGCCAGGGTTATCGGTCTTCACATGGAGATTGTAGTAATAGCCTTTTTCCGAGACCTCCGCAGCCCGCACAATGCGCCAGTTGTCCCACATGCGCACTTCGCGATCGACATCCATCTTGGCGACTTCGGCAGCAACCCCAGGATTCATTGGGTCATTAGCCCATACCGTGGCCTGGGAATCAAAGAAAGTCCAAAGATAGTGATCACCCATTTTCTGAGCGCCCGATGTTGGCGAACACAGGCCCATCGCCATCGCGTTATTCGCTTTAACCAGTGCCTTAGCACTGCCTTTGGCCCAAGCCGAGTAACCCGCGGGATCATTTGTATTAATAGTGATGAGGTTCATGACGGGCTCAGCTTGAACACTGGCGCAAGCAAAAATTATCGTCGATGACACAAGTTTAGTGATGCTTTTCATGGTTCGTACTCCCCTTATTCTTATGAAACGCGCAGACGCGCCACTCCAGCATAGAATAGGACTGACATTTCGCCATTTTTTTGATCAATTAACGGGACTCCAGGAACCGTCGGCGAACGCCCTTGTTATTAGCCATTGATGCGTTAGATTTAACGAAGCGCACAATTCATCAACCATTACTTAGAGTGATGAGGAGTCATCGTGGCAAAGTTGAAACTCCAGCTGTTTTTCATGCTACTCCTGGGCACAACGCTAGCATCGCCCTCTCAGGCCAAGGATGTCATCGACACTGCACTTTATGAGGGTCTTGAATGGCGAGAAATAGGCCCTTGGCGAGGCGGTCGTGTCACTGCAGTGACAGGTGTACTCAGTGACGACCGAACCTATTACATGGGAGCCACTGGCGGAGGCGTGTGGAAGACCAATAACGCTGGAAACTCTTGGCGTAACGTGTCAGATGGCTACTTTGGTGTCGGTACCATTGGCGCCATCGCGGTGGCTGAATCAGATGAAAATATCGTCTACGTTGGAACAGGTGAGGCTCCGATTCGTGGTGTTACGACCAGCCACGGCGACGGCATGTACAAGTCGACCGATGCCGGTAAAACCTGGAGACACATAGGACTCAAGGACGCGGGTCAAATTGCACGGGTCATTGTCCACCCATCTAATCCCGACCTCGTCTATGTGGCGGTCCAGGGGCAAATTTGGGGGCCAAGTGAAGAGCGTGGTGTGTATCGATCGACTGACGGCGGGGATACTTGGGAGCCGGTGCTTCAGATTGACGATGAGACGGGTGCCACAGACCTCTCCATGGACCCCACCAACCCTCGTATTATGTACGCATCGATGTGGGAACACGGTCGAACCCCCTGGTTCATCAAATCAGGCGGCACAGCCGGTGGGCTTTATAAAACTGCGGACGGGGGTGACAGCTGGAAGAAGCTGGGTGGCGGCCTTCCTGAGCTCATTGGTAAAACAGGTGTCGATGTATCTGCCAGCAGTCCGAATCGCGTTTATGCGATTGTCGAAGCCGAGATCGATCAAGGTGGTTTGTGGCGCAGTGACGACTATGGCGAAACCTGGTCTCTACTCAATAACGAGCGAATCATTTGGTCTCGTGCTTGGTATTACATCCATATAAAAGCTGATCCACAGAATGCTGATACGGTATGGGTGCTTAACGCGCCCCTCATGAAGTCGATCGATGGTGGGAAGACCTTTGAAACGCGATCGGCGCCCCACGGTGATCACCACGACATGTGGTTCAACCCAAGTAACAGTGCAAACTTCATAAACGGTAATGATGGAGGAGCCACCATAACCTTCGATGGCGGCGCATCGTGGTCCAGCATCATGAATCAGCCGACCGCTCAGTTTTATCGGGTAATAACCGACAACCAGACACCTTTCAGGCTTTACGCTGGGCAGCAAGACAACTCCACTGTGTCCATTCCGAGCAGGACGTTCGGTGGCGGCATTGGGCACGAGGACTACTTCCCGGTGGGTGGAGGCGAGAGCGCGCACATCGCTTTTGACCCCGAAAACCCGAGGCTCATTTACGCAACCACGATCAATGGAACCCTGACCGAATATGACGACGTCAATAAGCGTACT
Organism: Halieaceae bacterium; assembly: GCA_011524755.1. Lineage (GTDB taxonomy): Bacteria > Pseudomonadota > Gammaproteobacteria > Pseudomonadales > Halieaceae > Luminiphilus. The sequence goes on from WTJR01000130.1 coordinate 2,333, forward strand.
CGCCCGATAAAACCCTATCCCGAGTACGTTTTCGGACAGCAGTCGAAAGACCTGAAATACCGCACAAACTGGAATGCGCCGGTGGTGGCATCGCCGCACAATCCTAAAATCCTCTACTACGGCACCCAAAAATTACTCCGCAGTGACAATCGTGGGGTGACCTGGACCGAAATCAGTCCCGACTTAACCTTCAACGATAAATCCAAACAGGGATTAAACGGTGGTCCACTGACACCGGAGAACGTGGGCGCTGAGTTCTACGGCACGATTTTTTACATTGCCGAATCCACCCACACAGCGGGAGTGATTTGGGTGGGAACAGACGACGGTCGACTGCAAATCACGCGGAACGGCGGCGAATCATGGGTAGATGTAACACCGCGGAATTTGAAGGGTGCTCAAATTAATGCCATCGAAGTCAGTCCCCACGAACCAGGCGTTGCCTACATTGCGGTTGCCGGCTACAAAATGAACGACTTCAAGCCCTACATCTACAAATTAACCGACTACGGGAAGCGCTGGACGCGGCTCGATGATGACTTGCCCGATGATAATTTTGTCCGAGTGGTAAGAGCCGATCCCGAGCGGGAGGGCCTTTTGTACGCGGGCTCGGAGGGCGGACTGTTTGTCTCTTTTGACGACGGCGATCACTGGCAATCACTAAACATGAACTTCCCCACCGTGCCCATCACGGACCTAAAGGTTCGGCAAAACACGCTGATCGCGGCTACGCAAGGTCGTGGGCTTTGGGCGCTCGATGAGCTCACGGTCATCCGCCAACTCAATGTGAATCTGTCAGA
>WTJR01000068.1:0-4616 GCA_011524755.1 Halieaceae bacterium
GAGTTATAGCGACGCAGGTTATCAATATTCTTGACGGCAGCCTCAACCCGCTGCACGACCTGTTGCTCAATCTCTTTTGGCGATGCGCCTGGCCACGTCAACGACACCTGTACTAGGGGCAGCTTGACGATGGGTTGTACTTCTTTCTCAATCGTTGTCCAAGCGATGAGGCCAGACACAATGATGAAGACCATCAGCAGGTTGGCAGCAACTGCGTTACGAACCCACCATGAGATTAAACCACCCATGAATTACCCCGCGCTCAACTGAACGGGGTCGGCTGTCTCTTCAATCGCCGAGAGTGCCATACCAGCTACAGGATTGCGTATGGGCGAGACGATAATGCGATCGCCTTCCTCAACGCCACTACTCAGATAAGCAACGCTTGCCGTCGCATGTGCCACGATGACACTCCGAACCTCGAGCAGGTCGTCATTGTTCATGATAAATACCCTTCCACCCGCGCGTAAGCCCGCAGCGGGAATCGCCAGAACATCAGCGAGTGTGCGCCCCTCGATGTCAGCTGCAACGAACAGCCCAGGCGCCATGGGCATATCGCCATCAGCAACGTCGAACGGGTTGGCTACCTCAACCGTACCGAAGGTGGAGCGCGTTCGCGGATCAAGCGACGCATCGAGACGCACTAGCCGGCCAGTCCATTTTCGAGTGGCGCCCGCGATGTCAGTCGACAGCTGAACCCGTAAACCCGCACCCTCGTCCGCCTCGTAACCGATAGGGACCCCAAGTGCCGCAATATCGGCATCCGTCAACGGTAGGCGCACTTCTGCGACATCCGTCGAAAACACCGAGGCCACCGTTCTGCCTGCTCCAACGTATTGACCCTCATCGACCATGGTTTCAGTGATGCGTGCGTCAAACGGAAGCGAAATTTGTGTTCGTGAAAGATCAGATTCAGCACGCGAAAGCGAGAGCTCAGCAGCCTGCACACCGGCACGGGCCTGTGCTATTTGAGGTTTCTTGAGCGCCAAATCAGACGGATTAGCCTCCCCAGCGAGCTGCTTTTTAGCAACGTCGGCATCGGCAAGCGCCTGCTCGAGCTCGAGACGACGGGCCGCTAGGCGAGCTCGTGCCTCAGACACAGCAAGGACATAATCTCGGTCTTCGATGGTCAATAGCGCATCACCTGCGCCAATACTGCCACCTTCGATAAAACGGGGAGATACGCGGGTGACTCGTCCAGACACTTCACTAATCACATCGATTTGGACACGAGGTCTGACTTCGCCGTAGACAGTGACCTCAGCTCGCGCACCTGTTCGGGTGGCGCGCTCAACATAGACGCCGATTCGATTAACCGCCGCCTCACCCACCTCGGGTTGCGGTTTGTTGACGATTAGGACACCAGCAAAGAGGACGGTGATTACAGAGACCACCAAAGGACCAATCAAGCGCTTCATATTGACGTCACACCCAAAACAACCGACGCCAAAACAGACATTCCCGCCATCCAAAACCCCCGTATAGTGGTACTAGCAGGCCCAAGAGAATACCACATAGGCGACAACAGGCGCGATTTTCAGGGTGCATTTTTCATCACACTGCTAGAATGCGACAGAGATCTAGCAGAAGCCTTTTGGGGGGCGGGAAATGGATTCAGAAACACAAAGAGAATTCGATATCGTTGTCTACGGCGCCACCGGTTTTACCGGCGCTTTGGTAGCAGAGTATTTGCATGAGGCACATGGCGACATTAAGTGGGCTATCGCAGGTCGATCACAAAACAAACTTGATGCGGTCAAGCAGCGGCTAGACGCACCCAATCTCCCTACCCTCGTTGCCGACAGCGACAGCACAGAGGACATGACGCGTCTCGCCGCCCAAAGCCGAGTCATTATCAGCACCGTGGGTCCCTACGCGCGATACGGGACAACACTGCTCGAGGCCTGTGCTGCCGAGGGTACACACTACTGTGATTTAACCGGCGAGCCGCAGTGGATGGCCTCGGTCTTTGAGCGTGTCAGCGATGCTGCGGAGGAGTCAGGCGCTCGACTGATCCACTGTTGTGGCTTTGACAGCATCCCGTCGGACCTGGGGGTCTTCGTAGCCCAGAAAACCATGATGGAGAAGCACGGTCTCTACGCCAGCTCCGTGAGCGGCCGAATGGGTCAGTCCAAAGGCGCTGTCAGCGGCGGAACTGTCGCGAGCATGCTGCTTGCGATGGAGCAAGGCATCAGCGATCCAGTTGCGCGGAAAGCATTGAACGACCCCTATGCGCTGTACCCCGCAGAGCTTGAGCCAGGGCAAGATGGGGCTGATCAACGGGGCGCTCAGTGGGACGATAGCTTTCAAAGCTGGACCGGACCTTTCGTCATGGCCGCCATTAATTCAAAAGTGGTTCGCCGCTCAAATGCTTTGGCAAGCCTGATTTATGGCGCTGATTTTTCTTACAACGAGGCTATGCTCGTGCCCAGCCGTCGTGCCGCACTCTTGCTCGCTGGCGGCAGCATACTGGGTATGACGGCCCTCGCTATCGGTCCACTTCGCCGTTTAATCGCGAAGCGTCTTCCTCAGCCGGGCGAAGGCCCTTCTCTTAGTGAGCGCGAGAACGGATTTTTTGAATTCTTCGTCCAGGCCCACCATCCAGAAGATGCTTCCAAGGACGTCAGGATTCTGGTGAAGGGTAAACGTGATCCGGGCTACGGTGCGACATCAAGAATGCTCGCACAAGCAGGGCTGAGTCTCGCTTTCGATGACTTGGGGGTAGAAGGCGGGATTTGGACACCCGCCTCCGGGTTAGGTGACTTCTTGGTTGAACGACTGGCGACTGTCGATGTTACCTTTGAGGAAGTCGCCATCTAACATTAGAGCGGCTCGTAACTGAACTTCTGCCCGCCCAGTGATACTTCTACCATAAAGCCTCCCTGGGACAGGGTAAAAACAGCCATACCCTTATAGAAGCCTGAGCTATCGACCTCGGTGATTTCGCCGTTTGCAGCGGTCACCGACGTGCGACCACCACCACCCGTGCTGAGCTCAGCACTGGCGCCTGAATTCAATGCGATGGCTGCAGCCTGCCCACTAAACTCAAAATTACCCGAGGTGAACTCACGCATCGATCGCGCATCTTCGAAAAAGATGATTTGCTTGTAAACCTGACCACCGAACTGGAAGCCAAGGCTCACCTGCGTCATGGTCGCCTTACCGATAGGCTTGCCTTCCTGGTAGACCATTCCCTTACCTTGAGCGCCGCCCACCAGCAAGCCGATTTTTCCAATACTGGGAAAAACGGCGTATCCGTAGGACGCGTCAATATAAGAACCTGCACCTGCCTCGCGAAACGCCTCAATAGCCACTTCGTTTTTATCGGCCCAAGCTGAACTTGAAGCGAAGAAAACCAGCGCAAACAAAAAAGAAAAACGGTTCAACATACCCTTGTACCTATGCAAAACATCTACAAATGCGGAGATTTCGATCATCGCTGTTCAGCGATGACATCCGCGACCAAAACACTGCCGTAACAAGTTTACACCTTAAATAAGGACAACGGACGATGCATCAAGTTCAAAGTACCGCAAAAACTACCTCACTTCCGAGCGCGATTTCCGACGAGGCGATGGCTGTACGCGGTGCATTGCTCGATCGCGGCCTTGAGACACCCATGGTGGCCAACCACCTTTCGCGGGATCAGCGCTACGATCGTATTCGCGACGCGTTTACGACTGTGATGGAAACCCTGGGTCTCGACCTGAGGGACGACAGTTTGGAAGAAACGCCGCACCGCATCGCCAAAATGTATGTGGACGAGATTTTTTCCGGCCTCGACTACAGTCAGTTCCCAAAAATTACGGTCATTGACAACAAGATGAATGTGGAAGAGATGGTGTGTGTCGATCAGATCGATCTGACCAGTACCTGCGAACACCACTTCGTCACCATCGATGGTTTCGCCAAAGTCGCTTATATCCCAAAGGAAAAAGTCATTGGCTTATCGAAAATCAATCGCCTCGTAGGATTTTTCGCGCAACGACCACAGGTTCAGGAGCGGCTGACACAGCAAGTTCTGGTGGCACTTCAGACGTTACTCGGTACCGAAGACGTCGCTGTAACCATGACCGCAGTTCACTATTGCGTGAAGGCCCGCGGTGTGAAGGATGGCAACTCCACGACACGCACCACATCATTGGGCGGTGTTTTTAAGTCGGACCCCGCTTCTAGAGCCGAGTTCCTAAGCTAGCGCGCCACCCCTCTCGCCTCGACGGCCTCAGACATGCATTACCAGGGAATCGTTTCCCCGGCCCAGTCGAGGTAGGCCAGTTCCCCATCTGGCTCCGAGCGATCGAGAATATCGATGAGTTGTGCGGCTGAAAATGCCGGAGTGAACAACTTCCCCTCAGGTACGGAGCGCTGAAAAGGCTTCGACAGTGGCGAATCCACAGTCCCCGGGTGGTAAGCAACCAGCTTTGCCTGCTTGTTTAATCTTCGGACCTCGATAGCGGCACATTTCATCATCATATTGAGTGCCGCCTTACTTGCACGATAGCTGTACCAGCCTCCAAGCTCGTTATCCCCAAGACTTCCGACACGTGCGGACAGCACGGCAATTCGCGGAGCCTCAGATTTGCGGATCAACGACCAAAAGGCCGCTAGCGAGCGCA
>WTJR01000068.1:4716-7977 GCA_011524755.1 Halieaceae bacterium
TCAGCGAGCGCCCTCGCGATCGCACCACCACCGACAATGACAGCAAGGGATTTCTGGTCAGTAACCGACAACCGTGCCGTCCTTACGCATTTCGGTAGCACCTGTCAGCACACCCGTTTTGGGGTCACGGCTAATGGCTTGATAACCGCCAAACTTACCTGCTGTATCGTCAACTTTGACCTTGTGTCCCCGTACACGCAGTGCGTCGACCGTTTCAGCTGGTACACCTGGCTCGACGAATAAGGTCCCGTAGTCGGTAGCCACCCCTTCGTCAGGGCTCGATCCTCCATCGTGTAAGAAACGCGCTGCATCGCCCGCTTCCTGAAGATTCATGCCAAAGTCCGCGATATTAACTAAGACCTGAACATGACCCTGAGGCTGCATACCGCCCCCCATGAGGCCATAACTCATAAAGGGTTGATCTCCCTTCATGAGAAACGCGGGAATGATGGTGTGAAATGGCCGTTTACCCGGTGCGTAGATGTTGGGGTGGCCGTCCTCCAGTGAAAATAACTCCCCGCGGTCCTGCAACATGAAGCCGAGACCCGTGGGAACCAGTCCACTACCCATGCCGCGGTAGTTGGACTGAATAAGAGAGACCATCATGCCCTCACCGTCCACAACAGTCAGGTAGGTAGTATCGCCCTCGCCTTCAAGCGGGACGGCGAGATAGTCGGGCTCGATGACGGTATTCGGTCGAATACGAGCGAACTGCCGCTTTGCGTAGTCCTCGCTGAGAAGCTCGTCGATCGGCATCTCGGCGAAGTCGGGGTCGGCGAATGTGCCCGCCATACTTTCAAAAGCAAGGCGTTTTGCTTCGACCATGTAATGGAAAATATCGGCGGATCCCCGCTCGAACTCGCGTAAATCGATTTGCTTGAGAATGTTTAGCATCATCAACGCAGCGAAACCCTGGCCGTTGGGTGGCAACTCGTAAAGCGTATATCCGTGATACTCAACACCACGCGGCTCTACCCACTCGCCCCTGTGAGCTTTCAGATCAGCGAGTGTCAGGTCAGCGCCAATCGCTTTGAAGTAATCAGCCATTGCTTGCGCCACCGATCCCTCATAAAAGGCACTGCGGCCCTCGGTTGCAAGCGCGGTGAATGTTCGCGCCAAATCCGGATTTCGGAAAATGTCACCCGCCTTGGGTGCCACGTTGCCGGGAAAGTAGGTTTTTGTCGCGTTTGCCTGCTCTTCAATCATGGCAGCAACCGATTCAAACCGTTTCCGGTTACCTTCAAACCCCGCCGCGATCACTGGACTGAGTGGAAAACCGTTGCGCGCGTACTCGATCGGCGCTGCCAAAACGTCGCTCATTGGCAGACGACCCCATCGTTCATGCAGTGCAAACCACCCATCCACAGCGCCCGGCACGGTAACCGACAGCGAGCCGTGGGATGGGATGCCCACATAATCCTCGGGAATTCTGCCCTGGGCTTTCATCGCCGCGATGGCCTCTCTGAGCTCATCGAGGGAACGACCCATTGGTGCGCGCCCAGACCCGTTGTATCCATACAACTGCTTGGCTTTCGGATCCCACACAATCGCGAACAGATCGCCACCGATACCGTTGCCTGTCGGCTCCATCAGCCCCAAGGCTGCGTTCGCCGCTACCGCTGCATCAACCGCCGAACCGCCGGCCTGAAGCACATCAATCGCAATGTTAGATGCCAGGGGCTGCGCGGTAGCGGCCATGCCATTGACAGACATGACAGGGCTTCGTGACCAGTCGGCTCCCACGGGTCGTGCCCCTGGTCCTAATTCCTGCGCCATGACCATTCCCGTAAAAGCCATTCCGGTAAAGGTCATACCGATAAAAAGTGTGGTCGATATCGTGGCCAACCATCGCGTTAATCTGTTTTTCATGGTGAACTCTTTTCGCTACTAATCACGTCGAAATAATTGCAGTAGGACACCTCACATGTCGAGCATTAGCAAGGTCGCATTTATCGGACTAGGCGCCATGGGCTACCCAATGGCAGGCCATCTCAAGCGGAGCGGCTTAGACGTCTGTGTCTATAACCGCACCGAGACCAAGGCGTTTGCCTGGACGGACGAGTACGACGGCCTCTCTGCACCCACCCCTGCCGAAGCGGCTGTGGATGCCCAAATTGTGTTCCTCTGCGTTGGCAATGATAGCGATGTAAGGTCGGTTACGGTCGAAGCTGAAGGTGTTTTGTCCACCATGACAGCCGGCACCCTGCTGGTGGACCACACCACCACATCCAAAGCGCTGGCGGAGGAGTTGCACGCCGCCTGCGATGAGCTGGGTATCGCGTTTATCGACGCCCCCGTGTCCGGTGGGCAAGCGGGGGCAGAAAATGGCGTGCTGACTGTCATGGCGGGTGGTGAGGCTTCAGCCTTTGAGGTGATGGAACCCGTGATAGCAGCTTACGCGAAACACACACAGCGAATGGGCGATGTGGGCAGTGGCCAAGTCACCAAGATGGTAAATCAGCTTTGCATCGCCGGAATACTGGGTGGTCTATCCGAGGCGTTTCACTTTGCAGAATGTGCAGGTCTGGATATTGATGAGGTAACGCGAGCCATTCAGGGCGGTGCCGCTCAGTCGTGGCAAATGAATAACCGTGCGGAAACCATCGCTCAACGCAAATATGACTTCGGGTTTGCCATTGACTGGATGCGCAAGGACTTAGGTTTTGCCCTCGATGTGGCTCAGCAGCTGGGGCTGCATCTCCCCATCGCCACGATGGTCGATGACCACTACGCCAATGTTCAGTCCAACGGCGGCGGCCGGTGGGATACCTCTGGACTCATCGAGCAAATCCGAATACGAACGGAGAAGACGGAGGCAGCAAAGACAGCGGAGCGTGTCACGCACTCCGGGGGCTGTCATTGTGGAAGCGTTCAATGGACGGTGGAAGCGCCCAAAACTCTGGATACACACACCTGTAACTGCTCGATTTGCGACATCAATCACTATCAGCACCTCTTGGTCCCCGAGAGTCGATTTAACCTGACACAGGGTGAAGAGTCGCTCTCGCTGTACACCTTTGGTAGTCACCAAGCGAAGCATTACTTTTGCAAACACTGTGGCGTTAAATCCTTCTATGTCCCACGATCGAACCCAGACGGTGTCAGCGTTAATGCGCGCTGTCTGAACTTGGACACTGTAGAAGTGATTTACGACAAGCCGTTCGACGGTCGAAACTGGGAAAAGAACGCGGGCTCACTGTCCCACCTTTCCAAAGAAAGCTAAAACATGAATCGCACCGCCGCTTACTGGAATACAACCCC
>WTJR01000068.1:8077-12554 GCA_011524755.1 Halieaceae bacterium
TTTCCAAAGAAAGCTAAAACATGAATCGCACCGCCGCTTACTGGAATACAACCCCACTCGAGCAGCTGAATGCTGAGGAGTGGGAATTATTGTGTGACGGTTGCGGTAAATGTTGCCTGCACAAGTTGCAGGATGACGAAACTGATGAAGTGTTCTATACGCGGGTCGCTTGTCGACTGCTGGATATGAAGTCCGGCGGTTGCTCAGACTACGTCCACCGCTTTTCCAGAGTGCCAGACTGCATGGACGTCAGCAAAATGAACGCAACCGAAATGAAGTGGCTGCCATCGAGCTGCGCCTACCGGCTTCGTGCCGAATCAAAACCTTTGCCCGAATGGCACCCGCTAATCAGTGGACATGTTTCGACAGTATTCAAAGACCCCAACCGCATTCGCGGCCGGGTCGTATCGGAGACCGAGGTGCCAGAGGAAAACCTTGAGGATTACATCATCCGATGGATCGATGCCTGATCCAGTTTTGGCTCTGTCGCTAAGCAGCTGGTGGCGAGTAGTAGCCTAACAATCTTGGGTAGCCACTCTTCGTTCTACGGCTAAAGCGAGAGTCCCAGGCGTCCCACACCGTGCCGTGTCGAATAGCCATCACATGCCGGGGTATGACTGCTATGAAGTGACCATCCCTAGGTATATCGGGAAGATAGGCGTTTTTGGTGAGTGTGAGCTCCCAACCCTTGCCCGTGAGGTAGAGGTAATGAACCGGGGTCATCACACCATCCGCAATCGAGGGATAGAGACCGCCTGTCATTTTTTTCTGCAGGTAGGACAGATCTTCACGAACGTGGTTATAGGACTCACCGGTAATCAAGCATATCGCGCGGACAACGCAGTCCGCGCGGCCACGAAAACCAGCTTCTTCTCGCCCCCCATCGTGTTGTACAAATTCCAACACTGCGCGCGCCCCACCCTGTGTATTAGTGTTATTTCGAAATATCATGGTGGCTGGATCAATTTGAGGTGCTGTTGTGACAGTAAATTTTACAGACATTGAGCGCGCCCATCAGCGTATTGCGCACCTCATTACTAGAACACCGTTGTTGAACTCGCCTCGTCTCGATGCGATTGCGGGGCGGCGTCTTTGGCTAAAAGCGGAACCCTTGCAAGTCACCGGCAGCTTTAAATTCCGTGGCGCCTGCAGCGCCATCAGTGCGCTGTCGAGTGAAGCGCTGGATCGAGGCGTCATCGCTTACTCGTCGGGCAACCATGCGCAAGGAATTGCACTCGCCGCAAAGCTGTTTAAGACCCGCGCCACAATCGTCATGCCTCATGACGCGCCCGCCAACAAAGTCGCCAACACACGTGCTTACGGCGCTGACGTCGTTCACTATGAGCGAGGTGTCGAAAGTCGCGAAGACATTGGAGCAGACCTGGCGCGTAGACACGGTCTTACGCTCGTTAAACCCTATGATGATCCCGCGGTCATCGCCGGTCAGGGCACCGTGGGTCTGGAGCTCTCCGAACAAATGGCGGAGCGGAAACTCTCAGTCTCTGCCATCCTGTGCTGCTGCGGGGGTGGGGGTTTGAGTGCAGGCATAGCAACCGCCATGGCAGCAACGAATCCCGGAGTCACCCTGTACACGGCTGAGCCCGAGGGATTCGATGACACGGCTCGCTCATTGTCTCTGGGAGAGCGGGTTGCAAACGAAACCGAGCAAGGGTCCATCTGCGATGCCATCGTGACCCCCACACCGGGTGAAATTACCTTCCCGATCCTCAAAGCACTGGCAGGCGGAGGATTTGCTGTCAGCGACGATCAAACACTTCGCGCGATGCACTACGCCTTCGACACCCTAAAATTGGTCATCGAACCCGGTGGTGCAGTTGCACTTGCGGCCGCTTTATTCGCAGACAATCTGCCCTCATCGGATGATCTTGTCGTCATCATCTCCGGCGGCAATGTGGATGAGGCAATGTTTGCAAAAGCGCTGACTATTAGCTGAATAAATACCTGCTATTCCTCCTGTGACAAATTACCAAATTCGGTGATCTGCGCGATCTCGTCGACCGTATCTTCAGCGTAATCAAGCGGTGGGGAGAACCGGTGCGCCGGAGCTTGATGGAGATTGCTAGTGCGGACATAAGGACAACCGTATCGGCGCCATCTTATCCAGCCCCCTCCGCAGGCGATTTTTCGAGAGGGAGAACACCATGAGCGATGACCGTACCTGGGGCGTACTTGCGTCTCAGTCAGATGAGGATGCGCTTAGAAATCACATCACTGGCACGGCGGATGAATTCCACGCCAACGTCGCAGCACGCGAGATCCATTGGCAACATCCGTCCTGCGGCGCGTGGCTTGCCCGCGAGGACGGAAATGACTGGGTAGGCTGGGACTCCCGTGGCGAAGCCACTGGCATAGAGGCTGACTGCTGGACGCCTTGGCAATCCGTTTTAGATGAGTCGGCGGCGCCCTATTACAAGTGGTTTACCGGTGGTCAAACCAATGCCTGTTTCAACCTTGTCGATCGTCACCTGCTGTTGGGTAGAGCTGATAAGACAGCCATCATTTTTGAGGGTGACCGATGGGATCCTTCAAAAAACAGCGGGCGAGGCGGTCCGGTTACCGAGCAGCATTTCAGCTATCGCAAGGTTTTTGAAGAAATCATTGCGCGCATGCAGGTACTGCGAGACTTGGGCTTGAACAAGGGTGATCGTATTGCCTTTAACCTACCCAACATCCCTGAACAGATTTTTTACATGCTGGCAGCCCAGCGGATGGGTGTGGTCTATACACCGGTCTTCGGCGGTTTCTCGGCAAAAACTCTGTCAGACCGCATTCACGATGCCGGGGCAAAGCTTGTCATCACCGCTGACGGCGGCTATCGAAACGCCGAGGTCGTCGGGTACAAGGGAACCTACGCTGATCCAGCTCTCGATAACTACATCCCGAGAGAGACAGCACTCGCCACGCTAAAAGCGGTATTGGCAACGTATGACCTCGGTGATTTGGCGGACACGCTGTACAGCGATGTTAATAGCGCGCTGGCCGGCGAAATAACCCTTGAAAGATCCGACGTCATGCGCGAACTCGGCGCCTCACTGGCGAGCCAGAACGCGATTGCACCAGAGCTGACAGCGGAGTTACGTACGGCAGTGGCCCGACAACTCGCGGACGCCAAACACAACGTAGAGAACGTCATTGTCGTCGAATACACAGGTCAGGAAGTGGTCGAACATGCACGAGACAGCTGGTCGAACGACCTCGTTGCCTCTGCAAAAGCGACGATTGCAAAACACCTCGGCGTCACAGATTTTGAGACCCTCAGCTCAGAGGAGCCAGCCGCGTTGTGGGCCAAGCTCAATGCAGTCCTGCCTGTTGAGAGCGTTGACTCGAACTTCCCCCTATTCATCATTTACACGTCCGGATCAACGGGCAAACCCAAGGGTGTTGTGCACACACATGGCAGCTGGCTGAGTGGCGTTAGCCACACCATGCGCACAGTCTTCAACGCCACCGAAGATGACACGCTTTACGTCATTGGTGATCCAGGCTGGATTACCGGCCAGAGTTATTTGATTGCGGCACCTCTGGTACAAGGTATGACGACCGTTATTGCCGAGGGCTCTCCTCTCTTCCCACATGCGGGGCGATTCTCGTCGATTATCGAGCGCTACAAGGTCACCCTCTTTAAAGCGGGTTCAACATTCCTCAAGGCGGTCATGACAGACCCGGCAAGCGCTCGGGAGATGGCCGACTTTGACATGTCCACGCTGCGCGCCGGCACCTTCTGTGCAGAGCCGGTATCGCCAGCTGTTCAGCAATTTGCGATGGACAACATCTGCAAGCACTACATCAACTCGTACTGGGCAACCGAGCACGGCGGCATCGTATTTAGTTGCCCCTGGGGCGGCTACAAGCCCCTCGCAGCTGATGCGAAGACATGGCCTCTCCCCTGGGTTCAAGCTGAAGTACGCGTAGCCGAAACTACCGCGGATGACGGCACCGTAACGGCGTGGCGCACCGCAGAATCGGGCGAGAAAGGTGAGCTGGTCATCACGCAGCCCTACCCGTACTTGGCACGAACGCTCTGGGGTGACGCAGACAACCTGTTTGAAGATAGCTGGCGCGGGGATATTGACCGTTTCAGTGAGGTCTACTTCAACCGTTGGGACGGTGAACTGACCTACACACAGGGAGACTATGCACGTCAGCACGATGACGGAGCATTCACCCTACACGGTCGTTCTGACGACGTGATAAACGTATCAGGCCACCGAATCGGTACCGAAGAAATCGAAGGCGCCATCTTGCGCGACAAGACGCTCCGCGAAGACTCCCCGGTGGGTAACGTTGTGGTCGTGGGTGCACCGCACGACGAAAAAGGCGAGACGCCGGTCGCATTTTTGGTGGCAGCTGCGGGTCGAAAGCTCTCCGATGATGATTTAGCGCGACTGCAGTCTCTGGTCCGATCGGAAAAAGGCGCTACCGCCGTACCGTCCGACTTCCTGGTTGTATCAGCGTT
>WTJR01000155.1 GCA_011524755.1 Halieaceae bacterium
CCCAAACGATGAGACGCGTCCTCGCGGAATACTGTTGACCGTGAGTAGCAGTCGGTCCCGCGCCTCCTGATCCGAATCAGTCGGCAATGCGAACTCTTCCGACCCGATTCGAGCTGCTCTGGTGTATCAAGAGGTCGCCGTCTTGTGTCTCCCACGTGTGGCGAATAATGCCGATACCGGAGGGCACTGCCCAGCTTTGAAATTGTTCTGTCACAGGATCGAAACGTACCAGGGCGTCTGGCCGCATACCACTCTCGTTGTACCAGACAATGTCGTTGATGACGGTCATTGAATAGGGATGAGAGGTTGGTCCACTGGGTGAATTCCACTGAGTGACCGTTCCCGTATCCACTTCTAGCTTTCCAACTTTCCCCAGACTTGAGTTGACGAACCACACGTTCTGATCACTATCGATGTCGAGGCGTCGAATCCGCGTGGCTGTGTCTGGGATATCGTAATAACGAACCGACAAGGTGTCCGGATGCATTCGGCCAATAGCGTTGGTGCCGTTGTAGGCGATGAAGAGATCACCCGATTTGCCTACCTTGATGCCGTAGGGCTTTTTGCGCGTCTCGATTTCTTTCAGCTCGCCAGTCTTGGGATTGAGCCTACCCAACATATTGGAATGTTGGCTTGTGAAATACAGATTTCCATTGGGATGAAATACTGCGGTGTGAGGGTCACGGGCGCGGGTTGGGAATTCCTTTATGGACCCGTCGGCGGGATTGAGTCTGCCTATCGTCCCGTTACTGTTTCCCGTGTACCAGATGAAACCCTCTGCGTCGGGAACAATAGAATGCGGGCGTGCCGAGCTAGGTAGTTGATACTCCTGCATGGCGCCCGTATTCGGATCGAGTCGCCCAACGAGAGAGGCCCACATCCCCGTCCACCAGATAGCGCCGTCGGGTGACTCCACCGGATCTCGCGTGCGCTGACCCAAGGTGGGTGTAACCCACTCCTCGATAGTGATGTCCGTGTCGCCTTGTACCAGTACTGGGGCTTTTTCAGGCTTATGCCGATAGTTTTCGGCGAGGTATTGGCTGATGGCCCGGTCGCGCTCTGGCGGAAGCTTGACCATACTGGCGATCAAATGAGACCACTCCGCTGGCGTGTCATAGCCCTGAGCTAAATCGAGATAACGCAGGCCATGACAAGCAGCACAGGTCTCTGCCACATCTGCTTTTACGTCATAATTTGGGCCAAGCGAGGTGGGTCCCGCATGCGCGAGTCCCACCCACAGCAACGAAAGCGCAGCCAGCAGCCGCATGATTAGACTCTAAGCAACGTGCAGATCTTGTTGCCAGAGGGATCTCGGAGATAAGCGAGGTGGATCGGTCCCATGTCGCCATCGCGAACACCGGGTGGGTCTTCACAATCCGTTCCGCCGTTGGCCAAGCCGGCTTCATGCCAGGCCTCAGAGGCTTCAACACTCGGCGATGCAAATCCAATGGTGCCACCGTTGGCCGCGGTGGCAGGGTTGCCGTCGATGGGCGTTGAGATCGCAAAAATTCCGCTATCCGTGATGTAGAACACACGGCCTTTGGGGTCCATGACGCCGGGCCCGTAGCCCAATGCACCCAAGGTCGCGTCATAGAATTTTCGTGATGCTTCGATATCTGAAGCGCCTAACATGATGTGGCTGAACATGAGGTGGAGTCCTTATTTTGATGTTTGGTTAAAGGCTACTTAAGGTCGCCTAGCCTTGTCGAGCGCTCATTGACTTTTCGAGCTCTGCACGACGCTGTTGCAGGGGCCCCCACGTAAGCAGTACCCCATCTAACAGCTGACTAGTAGTCCGTCGCAGGTGCTCAGGCGCTTAGCTGAACCGGAACACCATTCACTGCAGCATTACCCGATAGCTGATCGAGGAACTGCTCATCGGTTACGTCATTACAGCTGACCCCAGCGTGCGAATTGGCCACTTTTGATCGAGTGCCCTCCAATCCATGGCCGTAACCATGCGGCAGGCTGATTACACCCGGCATGACTTCTGTTGAGGGCATTAACTCAGCTGAAATGCTCCCTACGCGACTGGTAATGGTTACTTGCATTCCCGCGTTCCAGCCTTCTTTTGCAACGTCATCTGGATGCATGAGCAGCTGGCAACGATCCTTTCCTTTAACTAGGCGACGATGATTGTGCATCCATGAGTTGTTGTCTCGCACATTGCGACGTCCGATAAGGCGATAACCGGCCACATCCTCGCTCATGTCAGATTGCAGACGCCCGATATCTGCAAGCACCTCAGGAATTGCCAGTGAAATGCGTTTGTCATGGGTCTGTAAGCGCTCAGGGCAGGAGGGCTTTAGAGGACCAAAGTCAATGCCGGACGGGTGTGTTTTAAGTTTTTCGATGCTGAGGTTCCACTCTGACTCCTTGCCGTAGGGCCCGGCTTGAAGCGCCGCATCCACCACTTTATGGGGTGGTACGCGAGGCATCGGCTCAACCCCTAGTCGCTCGGCCAATCGGTCCCCCAGCTCGGCAAAGATTTCCCAGTCATGGAGTGTGCCCTCTGGCTTTTCAAAGACAGCCGGCGTGTAGCGCGCCGTGTTTCGTATGGCGAGATTATGAAAAGCAAAATCGTAATTGTCGTGCTCGAGAGGGGAGGTGGGTGGCAAGATCACATCGGCGTGACGGGTGGTTTCGTTGAGTGCCGGATCGAGCGAGATCATAAAATCAAGCTCTTCAAATGCGTCATCGACTGCGCGGCCATTCGGCGTCGAGAGCACCGGATTACCGGCACCGGTAAACATCAACTTGATTTGACCCTCTCCGGGTGTGCGAATCTCATCAGCAAGTGCCGCGGCTGGTAGTTCGTAATTGAACTCAGGCAGTCCGCGTCCTCGACTGGCGAAGCGAGCGAAGCCGCCGCGACTGCTGTTCAGTACTTGGTCCATGGCGGGGCGGGTGAACAAACTGCCCCCCGGCTTGTCGAGATTGCCTGTGACCACGTTGATGACCTGTATTGCCCATTGGCAGAGTGTTCCGTAAGCCTGAGTGCTGACGCCCATTCGGCCGTAGCAAATAGCCGCTTTGGCTGTCGCCATATCTCGCGCCATCCTTTCAATGTCGGAAGCTTCAATTCCTGTAATGCTGGCTGCCCATTCAGGGGTGAGAGAGGCGACCGCAGTTTGAACCTCTTCGAGGCCATCAGTGAACTCCGCCAGGGCGCCTAGCGACGTCAGCTTGTCTCGGAATATGACGTGTAACAGCGCGAGGAGCAGCGCCGCATCTGTTCCGGGTCGTATAAAGTGATGCTCGCTGGCAAGTTCAGCCGTCTCGGTTCTGCGTGGATCAACAACCACTAGCTTCCCGCCACGCGCTGTCAGATCTTTTATCCGTTTTCGGACATCGGGTACCGTCCAGATACTGCCGTTTGATGCGAGCGGGTTGGCGCCGAGCATCAGAAAATAATCGGTGCGATCGATATCAGGAATCGGCATGAGCAGCATGTGGCCGTACAGCCACATAGAGACTAGGTGATGCGGCAATTGATCAACCGACGTGGCAGAAAAGCGATTGCGTGTCCGTATGTGGCGGAAGAGATTACGCTGATGCGTCATCATGCCGTAATTATGCGCTGAGGGGTTTCCAAAGTAGGCACCAACCGCGTCAACACCGTGCTTTTGAATGGTCGAGGCCAAAGCATCGGCCGCAAGATCAAGGGCTTCCTCCCACTCGATCTCCACGTGCTGGTAAACGCCAGCCTCCGAGCGGATGCGCTTAAGCGGTTTTCTTAAGCGGTCGGGATCTTCGTGAATATCTTGCAGTGCGACCGCTTTGGGGCAGACATGTCCTCGACTTAATGGGTCATCTTTATCACCCCGTATATCGATCACCTTGTCGGCCTCAGTTTTTATTACTAGGCCACACATGGCCTCACACAGATGGCAGACACGATGGTGAGTTTGAGTCGATGCAATAGTCACTGCGGTATTCCCTTTAATTAATGCTGCGGCCTTGCCCGAAGCGGCGATTATTATTTTCTATACGCTAGGTTACATGACCTGGATAGTTATTGGACGGGGTGTTTGCTTCGGGTGCCAGCGAATCAGGAAAAAGGTGCGTATAGGCTTTGCTGAGGTTCCGTGAACCACTTAGGGCCCTGTTCCGTCATGTAAAAGTGATCTTCCAGCCGGATGCCAAACTGACCGGGAATCACGATCATGGGTTCATTCGAAAAACACATACCCTCGGCGAGTGGCGTGTCATCCCCTCGAACAAGGTAAGGGCCCTCATGAATATCAAGGCCAATCCCGTGTCCTGTTCTATGGGGTAGGCCCGGTAGTTGATAGTCGGGGCCCAAACCGTGACGCTCGAGCACTGCCCGTGCAGCCGCATCAACACTGCCACAGGGACTACCCAGTTGAGCTGCATCTAGCGCTGCTGCTTGTGCTTCTTTCTCAAGGTCCCACAGAGCCTCAACCTTTGAATCTTGCTTATCCAGCGCATAGGTACGTGTGATGTCCGAGTGATAGCCGCCCACAGTACATCCGGTATCGATCAGTACGAGCTCGCCCTTCTGCAGGACGGGATCGCCCGGAACACCATGCGGGTGAGATGTTCCCTCGCCAAATTGCACAGCACAGAAAAAGCTACCGTTATCAGCGCCGCCAGCTCGATGCAGCTGGTCGATTTTAGCGATGACCTCGCTCATTCGGAGCCCAGGGCGTATCCATTCGAAGGTCTGCTGATGTACCTGCAAGGTCAGGGACTTAGCGGCCTGTAGCAGCGCAAGTTCTGTCGCGGACTTTTTGCTTCTTAAGGATTGGAATAGGTCGCCAGCCGATGTCAGAGTCGACTGTGTTGCCTTTGAAAGCGCATGGACCTGCCCGAACGAGCAGTTTGGATCGACACCGATCCTTGAGAATGAGCCCTCGGCTAAAACATTTGCAACGGTCTGTCTGGGATCCTCGTGTTCTACCCACCAGACACAGTCAACGGGTGAGGAGAGGGCCGCCAGCAAGGCCGTGTCCTCAAACTTAGGGCAAACAAATACAACCTCACTTCCTGAGATGACAGCACAGACCAAGCGCTCGGTTTCGCGCCATGCCAGCCCGAAAAAATAACGCATATTGGCGCCTGGTGTGACGATAACTGCGTCAAGCTCATTTGAGGCCATGCTCGCTTGCAAGTGAGCCAAACGGCTTTGTCGCTCGTCTGCGGTGATGGGTTTTAATTCATTGGTCAGTGACACTTCCAACCTCGTTTATTTCGGGTCTATCGCGGGCGAATGGCCGCAAGATTAACCCCAACTAGGGACGATAAACAGTTTTCCCTCAGCATTTGTTAGAGAAGGTTTAGGGGTTTAGAGCTCTGGCTTGTCCGCGCTATTTGCAGAACCCAGAACAAAAAAAGTAGCGGCACGAGCCAGTGCTTTTTCAAAGATATATTAGCCATGGGTGGACTTGAACCACCGACCCCAGCATTATGAATGCTATCGGTGCCCACCGTACTACCGCGTAAACACTAGGGTTTTAGTGCGATTACAGCGTTTCACTTACCCATTAGTAAGCATTAAATGTCACAAAAGTCCCGCAAAAGTCCCGCAGACGAAAGAGCAGGGGTTCAGGGCGGAACCACAGCAATCGAATTAACTATTAGGCGTGCGTGCAACGCCTCGAGAACCTCGTGTTTACATCGAATTAGGATGTCGCGTTTGCCCCACTCGCCCATCTAATTTTGCTATTTGACGATTTATCACCCATGTTGTCGGAAGAAGGCAGACATCGATGACGGCGATTGAGTCTCGATAAAAGTAACAAACATAAGGTCCATCAAAGGGGGAATTTATATGTTCGCGTTAATCGATCTCACTGCGTTGCTGTTTGTTTTGTTCTCATCGATCGCTGTTGTGTTAGCAAGCGGCTCCAGTGGCAATTCCAAAATCGGTTTGTTAGCGGCCCTGCCAGAAATTGGGATATTTGGGATGTATGCTGGTTTGATCATGATGATGTCCAATATGCACGATCCGGCAAATCTTCCGTCAGCGATAGCGGTCGCCTTTATGGTCATTCTGTATGCATCAATTATTGGTTTTGTGGTTGTCTCAATGTTGAGCACCGATGATAAATCAGAGGTTCCAGATGCCTCGTGGCGTCCGATCGCAGGGGTGGCTGTTTTTCTTGCGACCGTCTCGACTATTTTTTACGAGTACGCTGCATCGATGTTGATCTCAGAAGCGGTTCTATTGGTCGCCGTATTGATTGCAATATGCCGAGGTGCACAATACTTTAGCGGACGAAATGATCCGTCTCAGATACTTTCGTTACTCCCATCGATCGGGTTGCTTATTGGAGGCATGGGCTTAATCTTGGCGCTGATAAACATCAGTGATCCCAAGTCAGTGGGCCCCGCTTTGGCAATCTCTGTGGGGGGAATTATGTATACCAGCCTGATTAAGATACTTTGGTTGATATTGCGTCCCGGTAATGTGCAACAGTCTGGCGGAGCCAGTGCAGTTATTGACTGGGCTCCTGCAAGATTGGCGTTTTTTGGCCTCTCGATACTAATTATTTTCCTTTCGCTAGGAGATCTCGATTAGCCAAGATTGACGCCGAGGTGGGCGCAGCGGGTTAGCTTGGGGGGTCTTGGATTGGAGTTGCGGTGACTACTCTCTCTTAGTGTGAAGAAGGAGTAATCACCGCAATTGAGGCTATTGCTTTGCCCAGCCCTTCAAAACCTCAATTTGCGAGGTATTAACCACAGTACGCATGTTGCCTACGTCGTTATTGAATTTGGCGAATGCAGGGTGTGCGAGTAGCTGCTCACTAATTGTATTGAGCTCTGGAATCGATCTCGCGCCTGTCCAAACCCAGTGAGTGAATTGATCGCGACCAAAATATATCGCCCCGAGGCCATAAGAACGAAGGTCGATGTCTTTTGAAACAGTCGTCATCATCTCGTTGTAAGCGGCTGCATAAGCAGCTTGATCTTGAGGTGCGACAATGATGTCGAATTTTGAAAAGACTGTATCTTGCGTCCAGTCATTGGCATCGATTGGTGCTGCACCCATGTACTGAGTTGTCGGAACTGTACCTGCTTGGGCAAGCTCTGTTAAAAACTCTATTCCCGCCGGGCAAGACCTCATTAGCTGAGCTGCTTTGGCTTGATCAGCAGAGTTTTGAAAAGTATTGATAATGAAGTGTGTCGATGGATAGGACCCATTGAACACCTCTTGAGACAGAGCGACATCTGCTGGATATTGCTTGCCACAATCGGACGCCCAAAACCGATCCATTGAATCTACTAAGGCTGCTGGGTTAGCAACTTGTAGGTGGTAAAACGCATAGAAAGGACCAGAGTCGTTGTGGTCATCTGCGTAAGCATTGAAAGAAAAAAGCACTGCAAAAAACGAAAGCAAAAGTTTCATTGAGAGTTTCCCCCGGTTATTTTTTATGTGAACGCGTCAGGAACGCGTCTTCAGTATGGTCCGTTGTAGGCGTTTAGCAATTTTATTTTGAGCAAAATAAGCCTAGCCTCCCGGAACCGAGCGACGAATAGATTTTATTTTGTGGGCCTAGTTGACCAGAGATAGCCCAGTAGCGATCCTGCTTTAAGCGTCGCGAGGTAACGATTGGGCTACCTTACGTTTAAAACCTTTGCGGTTAAGTCGTCCGCAGATCCGCAAGCATCAGCCATCGCCATGAAGAGCCTTTGCCACTCAGAATCTTCATTTTGCCAACCGGCTGCTTTTTCAAAAGATTCCGCGGAGCTGTGAACATCGATGGAAGCTAAAGCTCCGTCCTCGTGGACAGCCGAGACAGCCGAGTAAGGGTAGGGCGACGCATCACTCTCGTAAGTGATCATCTCGTTCAACAGTTTCATGCCCAATTCAAGGTTTTCACAGGGCCAGTGGTAGACCACCATTAACTGACCGCTTTTTGCCGCTTTACTAATTTTGCCGTCTTCATGATGACCGGCGTGCGCAAGTGTTGTTAGGGATATCACTAGTAAACCAATAAGGATTTTCATACAGCTTCTCCGTCCGAGCATGAAGTTAGGTTGAGTGCTCATTCAGATAGCTTTGGCGCGTTTTGACGTTTTTGCAAATATTAATGTGTAGGTCTGATTTGTCTGCGCTCAGTCAGTGTCTGGTTTGGGCAGATTTCCTGTGTTTCGAATGAAATTATGCCTCGAGAGGTTTGCAACTCAATTTCAAAAGTCTAAAAATACTCACCCAAATCTGAGTGCTGCCTTATCTCGTAACCTTCGGTTGTGAGGATTGAAATACCTCATCGAAATACGAGGTGGTCGGGCACCGCGTTAAAAATTTTTTTATTTAAGAGGGCTGTTGTTCATGAGCTGGGTCTGGTTTTTTTGGATCTTCGTTGTAATTCACGGTTTGATTTTTCAGTCGATTACGGACGCGGTAGCAAAGAAAAAGGGCATCAGTCGACTTTGGGCGCGATCGGCATGGTACCTCGGTATCTTTGCAGTCCTGTTGATGGTGTTTAGACCACACGAGATCCCATCTCAGCGAGCAGATACATTTGATGAAGAGCCAGCTGACGTGAAGCTCCTTTGGCAGCTGCTCCACGTTCCGGCTATTTTTATTGGTTTCTTGCCGCTCTTTTTTGAGTCGTACTCTGGCTAAGACACAAGTTCAATCCTGCAGATTTAAGGGCAATGCTTGTTTGTCACCCGTCATCTTGCAGCGACTTTATGTAAGCGTCTGTACTGAATTCACGCCCAAGAAAATCGGCCACAAAATCACTTGCTGGTTTACTTCCCGCCGCTTGAAGAACCTTACGTCTATAGTCGTTGGCGACCTCGGTATTGCGCAATCCAGCCTCCTCAAATCGTGAGAATAGGTCGGTAGCGATCGCAAGTGACCATTGGTATGTGTAGTAGTTGGAGCTGTATCCATTCAGGTGCCCAAAATTTGCATAGAAGTGGGTGCCCGGCAGGTGGGGATAAGCGGCATAACGCGCCTCAAGCTCTTTCATTAACTCATCAAGGTCAAAGGACTCGGGGTCTCGGTTGTAAAAGTTAAGCGACAGGTTTGCGTAATAAATCTGAGTCGCTGTGCCGGTAGCTCGGCCAAAGTATCTTGCCCTCACCATCTTTTCGACCAACTCCCTCGGAATAGTCTCGCCCTGTTCGTTAATCGCGAACTGGCTCAGCGTGTCATAGTCCCAAATCCATTCCTCGAGCATTTGTGACGGCGCCTCAACAAAATCGCGCTCCATCGACATGCCGGCTACCGGTGACCACTTCTGAGTGCTCGCAAACATGTTGTGCAACAGGTGACCAAACTCGTGAAGAAACGTCTCAACCTGACTGTGCTCCATCAATCCTTTAGGGAAGTTTTGAGCAAGCCCTGACATAGGAATTTGCTTGTCTTTAATCCCTGTTCGTAATGTCCAGTGGGCAGCGTGCTGGTACTTGGCAGGGCGAGGGTGGTTGTCCATGTAAAACCGACCCAAAAGCTCGCCATTTTCCTTTATTTGAAATGTCTCGACGTCCTCGTGCCATGTCGGCGTGTCCCACGGCTCAATTTCGACACCGAATAAGTCCTCGGTCAGTTTGAAAATACCGTCTCTGACTCGGTCGTATTGGAAGTAGGTGCGGACCTCTTGTGAATCTAGAGCGTAATCTTCTAATCGGAGGAGGTTTTGTATGTACGCCGACTGCCACACTTCGACCGACTCCGCGTCTGGTTGATCCTCCTGAAGACGCGCCAGCATGATGGCAAGTTCATCTTGGACCGGCGTATCAAGTGCATCACCAATGCTATTGAGGAAGTCTTGAGCGTTGACGGGCGAACCGATCATTTGACTGTCCATAGACAGCGCCGCATACGACTCGAACCCTAAAACGCCTGCTAACTCATGACGTTTTTGAATGAGCTTTTCTAAGAGTTCCTTGTTGGCAGGGTAACCCCGGGATCTGGCTTTCAGTCGCAAAGCTTTTCGCAGATCGTCACTCTTGGCATAGGTCATCACAGGATAAAGATCAGGGTAATCTGTGGTGATCGTAACGAGCCCAGAGTCATCGGCCGGATGAGCATCAATATAATCTTGGGGCAAGCCCTTAAGTTCGCTTGCCTCTACCTGAACAGACCGCACATCCTCGCGAATATTCTTGTCGAACTCATTGCCGATGGCCGTGATTTCATTTTGGAGATCACGAATTTGCTGCCGAGTGGCCTCGTCTTTATCAACACCTGAACGTCTAAACCCGGCCAGCGATTCTTCAACCATGTACCTTTCAACGTCGTTCAAGCTTGACGTATCTATAGCCGCAATACGATCGTAATAGGGGCGCGAAAGTCCAATCTGAGAAAAGAAATCGGACTGCTCTTCACTGCATTTGTTGGCTGCATCACGAACATCGGCATTAGGGTGAACCGATCTGAGGTGCCATACGTCTCCAATGCCCGTTAACGCATCACCTACTCTTTCATACTGACCGAAAACTAGCTCAACTGTGGCTTCACCCGTTTGTGCTTCGAGGGCTGCGAATTCAGCTTTTGCTTCGCTCAGCGCGGCTTCGCAATCGGCAGTGATTTGCTCGCCGTTGGCGGTGGCCCGTATACCATCAACCAGTAAGTTTGTTTCCGGAGTAGCAGGCATTTCACTGCCGCAGGCAGTAATTAGGCTGGCCACTGTTAGAACGAGAAGATTATTACGAGCGCGATTCATATGTTTGTCCGCAGATTGGCTTGAGAAGGAGATAATAAATGAATCGAAATAAGAATCAGCTATCTTTATGAAATAGCTGAGGCAAAAGATTGCCGCTTACTAATAAATTCACCCCAGACTGCAATATCAAATGTAACGGGATCCTTTAAAACAAAAGGATTTCGGGTTACTGGCGCATATATTGCAAGGGTCATTGGCTTTGATACGTATTAGGAGCCATGACACTCTCCGTAAACTTTGACCGAACTAATCTAGTTGTCGCGTCAGCAACGCAGAAGGCAAGAGCAGAAAGCTCTTCAGCCGTGGAAAAATTGGCAACTGGGAAGAAAATAAACAATGCGGCGGATGATGCTGCAGGGAGTGCTATTGCCAGTCGTTTTCAAAGCCAAATTCTAGGATTGGCTCAGGGTATAAAGAACGGTATGGATGGTGTCTCTCTAGTCAGCACGGCAGACCACGCACTCGGAACTTTGGTTACTCTGCTGCAGAGATCTAGAGAACTAGAAGTTCAGAAACTTAACGGTACGCTAAGTGCAGCGGACATCAGTGCTATACAAAACGAACAGAACGGAATTAGAAAATCTCTGAAATCGATTGCATTCGAGACAGAATTCAATTCAAAACCATTATTCAGAAAAACGCAGGATTTTCCTTTTACGGTAGGTGCAGATACAGCATCAAACATAACCGTTACATTACCTGCTTTGGTACGAAGCACGTTTACCTATGACAACGCCAGCTTTGAGACAGACGCAGCTGGATCGACTGAAATCACTGGTTGGTCCCCAATTACTGAACCCGTGAAGTTTGGCACATCTCAAATAGGTGGTTTTACTACCCCAACTGATACGCCCGCTGTTGGCACAGACCAAAACACACCATCAGATGCCGGGACGATGACCGTCACGGTCACTGATGAAGAAGCCAGTAATGGCGATAACTCACTTCGATTAACCAGCACGGGAATTACAACAGCTTCAGGTTTCGATACCGTTCGCGGACCTGCCATCATCAGTGATGAAACCGTTGGCCTTGGCTCTAATGCAACCGTCTCTGTTGATTGGCGCTCGAAAGGTGGTGGTGACGCATATGATTCCTACGCTTACCTGCTCAACGTCTCGACTGGTGAAACGATTGAGATTCTCAATAGCACTGGTGCGTCGGCTGGTGTGGAAACAGAATGGGCTACAGCTGAGGTTAGAGTGACGAAAGCCGGGTCCTATAAGTTTGTTTTTGTTGGCGGTACCTTTGACGCATCAGGCGGACGCGCTGCGGGTGCGCAGCTTTATGTAGACAACATCAGAGTTGATCCGGGCGAAAATCCAGATGCCAACTACGAACTCCTTTTGGATTCTGGATCTCTGTCCGAGATAGATACCAGTATTCAAACACTACTAACTTATCGAGCTGATCTCGGCGCGACGACCAATCGAATTATTCACGCGGTGGATTACCTTACGAGCAGCCATATAAATATGCAGCGCTCAATGAGTCAGGTAATAGATACTGACTATGGCGTGGAAACTGGGACGTTAGCTAAAGCTAGATTGATTGAAGAAGTCGCCGTAAGGACCCTCAGTGAATGGAGAGCTTTACGTCAGTCGTTATTCGAGCAGTTGATTGACTCCGGTAATTCCAACTCCACGTAATGCAGTCAAGACGCTGGAGCGGTACCAAGTCCCGCAAAAGTCCCGCACGAGCGACGTTATCAAGATGGCGTCGTATCGTCGGAGTTCATAAACTATTGATTTAACTAAAAAAGAGGTGGTAGCTACGGGTGGACTTGAACCACCGACCCCAGCATTATGAATGCTGT
>WTJR01000117.1 GCA_011524755.1 Halieaceae bacterium
AGCAAAAGCACATCGAGCTCTCCCACCTGAAGTGCGTTCACTAGGGCCTGAGATAAATCTTCGCGCACAAATAACTTACAGGCAGGATGCGCCGAGCGCAGTGCCTTTAGCATGGAAGGCAGGACAAACGGCGCTATGGTGGGGATGACGCCCAAGCGAATCGTCCCTTGAAATGGCTCCCTTGACGCCTCGCATAGAGCCACCACGTCATCTACATCGGTCAGGACTGCACGTGCCCGGGCAACGACTTCATTCCCCAAAGCTGTGAGCAGTACCGAGCGGTTATTCCGCTCAACCAGGCTCGAAGAGAGGACATCCTCCAACTCAACAATCGAGGCGCTCAAGGTGCTCTGGCTGACATGACATGCCTTGGCCGCCTGACCGAAATGCTGGTGCTCTGCGACAGCACAGAGGTACTTAAGCTGCTTTAACGTAGGTTGCCGCGACACGGTCACTCCATCGATCTTGTCGTATATTTGTCCCATATACGATCGGAAAAATCGATCGGTTTTGCCAGCTTTTTTTGGAACCATTTTGATACCAAGGCGGTATAGTACTCAGGCTGCCGGTGATTCGGCGGCGTCATGACGTCATACGATCAACAATGGAGTAAAAAACAATGGAACTGAAAGGTAGCCAAACCGAACAGAACCTAAAGGACGCCTTCGCAGGTGAGTCTCAAGCAAATCGTCGCTACCTCTACTTCGCCTCAAAGGCAGACGTAGAAGGCTACAACGATGTCGCAGCCGTTTTCCGCTCAACGGCGGAAGGTGAGACTGGCCACGCTCACGGCCACCTTGAGTACCTTGAAGCTGTCGGCGATCCAGCGACTGGTTTGCCAATGGGCGACACTGTAAAGAACCTCGAAGCATCAATCGCTGGCGAAACCCACGAGTACACTGACATGTACCCAGGCATGGCGAAGACAGCGCGCGACGAAGGTTTTGACGAAATCGCAGACTGGTTCGAAACACTCGCGAAAGCAGAGCGTAGCCACGCGAATCGTTTCCAGAAAGCACTCGATAACCTCGACGCCTAAGTCCGGGTCTACTTGAGTTCTGGGGGGACTTTGGTCCCCCCTTTTGGTTCAAACAACTTTAAACAGAGGCAACAGCACATGCGCGAAGGTAGCGTCGATGCACCCACTCGTCACCCGATAGAATGGAAAACGGAAGCGTTTTGGGACCGTGACTCGCTCAATGATGAGCTTGCACGTGTCTACGATGTCTGCCATGGCTGCAGACGTTGTGTCAGCCTATGTGACTCGTTCCCTACCCTTTTTGACCTTATCGACGAGTCTGAAACGCTCGAGGTCGATGGGGTTGCACTAGACGATTACGACAAGGTCGTCGATCAGTGCTACATGTGCGACCTGTGTTACCTCACAAAGTGCCCCTACGTTCCACCCCACGAATTCAATGTCGACTTTCCACACTTGATGTTGCGAGCAAAAGCTCAAAACTTCAAAACGAAAGGCGCAAAACTCCGCGATAAGGTCCTGACATCAACCGATGCCCTGATGAGCGGAATATCAATGATCCCACTTGTGGACGTAACGGCGAACGCGCTCAACAACAATGGGGCTTTTAGAAAGGCGCTAGAGAGTACGTTCGATATCGCTGCAGAAGCACCTTTACCCGAGATACATCGAAACACGTTGATCAAGCGGGCCAAAAAGCTGATCACGGACATCGAAGCGACACCGGTTGGCGCAACCACAGGCAAGCTTGCGCTTTATGCGACCTGCTACGGTAATTACAGCAGTCCTTCTATCGGCGAAGATTTCATTAAGGTCTTCCAGCACAACGACGTCAGCATTGACGTCATTCCAAAGGAGAAGTGTTGTGGCATGCCAAAGCTTGAGCTCGGTGATCTCGACGCAGTAGAGGCATTGAAGGAAGCCAATATTCCACTGCTTGCGAGCCTGGTAGATCAAGGATATGACCTCACAGCACCGATTCCTTCTTGCGTACTGATGTACAAGCAGGAGCTTCCTTTGCTCTTCCCAGACGATCCGGACGTGCAAAAGGTCAAGGCTGCTTTCTATGATCCATTCGAATATCTATGGATGCGTCACAAGGGTGAAGCGCTTAAAACGAATTTCGCTGAGAGTCTCGGCAACATTGCCTACCAAGTGGCATGTCACCAGAGAGTCCAAAACATTGGCCTCAAGACGCGCGATATTCTCTCGCTCATCGAGGAGACTACGGTCGTTGCTCACGAGCGATGCTCCGGGCATGACGGTACCTATGCCGTCAAAAAGGAAACGCGAGACAAGTCCGTTAAAATTGCGCGACCAACGGTACGGAAAGTGAACGACCAGAAGCCCGATCATTTTATTTCAGACTGCCCCATGGCCGGAGAACATATTGCCCACCTCGCAGATGGGGTGGACAGTGCCCAACACCCTATGACGTTGCTGCGCATAGCGTACGGCCTTAAGTAACAAGGAGATTGACATGTCACATCTGACCCGAAGCGACCTGTGGTCGCTTGAGCAGTACTCAGAACAACGCGACAACTTTCGTGCTGAGGTACTGGCGCACAAAAAGAATCGTCAGCTGGCGCTAGGCGACAACGCACGCATCTACTTCGAAGATGCGCTCACGATTCGCTACCAGATTCAGGAAATGCTTCGAATCGAGAAAGTGTTCGATGTCGCTGGCATTGAGGATGAGCTAGCCGCGTATAACCCGCTGATTCCGGATGGAACCAACTGGAAAGCAACGTTCATGATCGAGTTTGGCGATCCGGTTGTCCGAGCCGAGCGGCTGCGTGAAATGCGTGGCATTGAAAACTGCATCAACCTCGAAATCGAGGGTCACGGAGTCGCACAAGTTATCGCTGACGAGGACCTAGAGCGCGAGACCGATGAGAAAACCTCTGCCGTCCATTTCATGCGCTTCGAACTCTCCAGTGAGCAAATCGCAGCGCTGAAAGACGGTGCCAAGCTTTTTGCGAGTGTCGAGCACGCGGCGTACCCGATTGCACGTTTTGAAGTAGCACAGACAACGCGCGATGCGTTGACCAAGGACTTGGTTCTCGTATCTCACTGA
>WTJR01000206.1 GCA_011524755.1 Halieaceae bacterium
TTAACGTCCACGCGACTCCGAGACTTCTCGCTCGATACACGCGATGAGCTGTTCAGCAATTTGTGTGTTCTTCGCTCGGTCGATTTCGCGCATGCAGGTTGGGCTGGTGACATTGATCTCGGTGAGATAGTCGCCAATGATATCGAGCCCTACAAACAGTAATCCTTTCTCGCGAAGCGTCGGACCTACCTGTTCGGCAATCCAGCGATCGCGATCTGACAGCGGTTGCACGATACCAGAGCCCCCGGCCGCAAGGTTGCCTCGGTTTTCGCCGGCCATCGGAAGTCGCGCGAGGCAGAAGGGAACCGCTTCGCCGTTAATCATCAACACGCGCTTGTCACCGTCTTTGATCGCCGGCAGGTATTGCTGCGCCATGATGGTGACACCACCATTATCAGTCAGTGTCTCCAGAATAACGTTGAGGTTTGGGTCGTTTTCTTTGACACGAAAAATGGACTGTCCACCCATGCCGTCGAGAGGCTTGAAAATGACATCGCCGTGCTCAGCGTGAAAAGCCTTAAGAGCGGTGGGGTCTCGGGATACCAATAAGGGCGGGCAGCACTCCGGGAATTGCGTCGCAAATAGCTTCTCATTGCAGTCTCGAAGACTAGCGCAGCGGTTGACGATCAGGGTGCCCCGT
Organism: Halieaceae bacterium; assembly: GCA_011524755.1. Lineage (GTDB taxonomy): Bacteria > Pseudomonadota > Gammaproteobacteria > Pseudomonadales > Halieaceae > Luminiphilus. The sequence continues at coordinate 641 of WTJR01000206.1, forward strand.
CGTTCAGCATCCTCAAGTAGCTGAGTTGTGTAGAAAAACTCCATGTCAAAGGGCGGGTCTTTGCGCATCAGAACCACGTCAAGCGTCGATAGCGAGGCGTCGTAACGTTCGCCCATTGCGTACCAAGCGGTGTCGTCGTCATAAACCGTCAGTGACCGCAGCGAGGCCATGGTCTCACCATTCCTCACGGTGAGGTCAGCTTGTTCAAGGTAGGTGAGTTGGTGACCAGCAGCACTCGCCGCTCGAAGCAAGCCGAGCGTTGTGTCTTTCTTTGTATTGATGGTGGCGATGGGATCCATTAAAACCCCGATACGTAAAGCCATGCTGATTTCACTCACGAATGATGTTTGCTCTCGAGATTCTGATTCGAGGGCGGTTACGGTTCAAGCGTTTATATCGCCCCAACGCGCACCCAGGATGCTGAGGGCGACCAGTGGCGCTGTCTCGGTTCTCAACACACGGGGACCCAGCCGTAGGGAAGAAAAGCCATTCTCCGACGCCAGTGTCAGCTCCGAGGGCGCGAGGCCACCCTCCGGCCCAATCAGCAGGGCAATGCTTGCGGGTCGATCATGCAATGCATGGGGTGTTGCCTCAGGGTCCAACACCAACTTGCAGTCAGCCTCGACGTCCGACAGCCACTGGGACAGAGTTGTAGGCGCTGCTACCTCGGGAACAACGGCACGACCGCTTTGCTCACAGGCGCTGATGACTATTTGCTGCCAGTGCTCCTGCTTCTTTTGCCAACGCTCGGGCGACAAACGTACATCAACGCGTTGGCTCAGGATGGGCACGACGGAGGTAACGCCCAGCTCGGTAGCCTTCTTAATGGCCCACTCAAAGCGATCGCCCTTAGACACGGCTAGGGCCAGACAGGTGGTCAGTGACGACTCAGTGTCTGCCGGCTCGATGCTATCGATGAGTACCGAAATCTGATGTTTGGTAACGGAGACGACAGCACCTTGATAGTTGTTGCCGTCTCCGTTGAATACAGACAGCCGGTCACCTGTCTTCACTCGTAATACCCGGGCGAGGTGGTGACTGGCACGATCATCAAGATCGCACTGCTCGTCAACCGTCAGGGGTCGTGATGAGTAAACTCGGTAGCTGCGCATAGTGCGGAAGCTTAACAGCTACCGAGTTCGAAGGTTTAGTACTTGTAGCTGTCGTTCTTGAAGGGGCCGTCGACGCTGACACCAATGTAATCACCTTGCTGATCAGTCAGCTTGGTCATAACCCCGCCAAATCCTTCTACCATCAGCGCTGCGACTTGCTCATCGAGATGCTTAGGCAGCACCTCTACGGTGATGGCACCCGCTTTGTCAGCCGCAGGAAGATCGGCAAATCGCTTTGCGTACAAGTGGATCTGGGCGAGTACCTGATTTGCAAAGGAGCCGTCCATAATGCGCGATGGATGCCCTGTCGCATTACCCAGGTTCACAAGACGACCCTCAGCAAGCAGCAGCAAATGGTCGTTGGTATCGCGATCACGATAGATCTTGTGTACCTGAGGCTTGACCTCTTCCCACTCCCAATTCTCGCGCATGTAAGCCGTGTCGATTTCATTATCGAAGTGGCCGATGTTACACACGACTGCACCAGGCTTGAGTGCGCGCAGCATCGCCGCATTACAGACATCAACATTGCCCGTTGCTGAACACAAGAGATCTGTCTGCCCGAGCAATTGGGTGTCAATGCATGCATCAGTGCCATCGTTCTCACCATTAATGAAAGGTGAGACAACTTCATAGCCATCCATGCAGGCTTGCATGGCACAAATAGGATCACACTCGGTCACGCGAACAATCATGCCCTCTTGGCGAAGCGATTGCGCTGACCCCTTGCCGACGTCTCCGTAGCCCAGAACCAAGGCGCGCTTGCCAGCCAACAAGTGGTCGAGACCACGCTTGATCGCGTCGTTCAAACTGTGGCGGCAGCCGTATTTATTGTCATTTTTTGACTTTGTGACGGCATCGTTCACGTTGATCGCCGGTACTTTGAGCGATCCATCCTCGAGCATGTCATACAGACGATGCACGCCTGTGGTCGTCTCTTCAGTGATGCCATGAATGCGCTCGAGCATCTCGGGATATTTCTCGTGCAACATGGCGGTCAAGTCGCCACCATCATCGAGAATCATGTTCGCTTCCCAGGGCTTACCGTCCTGCAGGATGGTCTGCTCGATACACCACTCGTACTCCGGCTCTGTCTCGCCCTTCCACGCGAAAACAGGAATACCCCGGGCAGCAATTGCGGCAGCGGCGTGATCCTGAGTGGAGAAAATGTTGCAACTTGACCAGCGGACTTCGGCACCCAAATCGACCAGCGTCTCAATCAGTACACCTGTTTGAATGGTCATGTGGATACAGCCGAGAATTTTCGCGCCTGCAAG
>WTJR01000184.1 GCA_011524755.1 Halieaceae bacterium
GGAATTAGGTGATGAGCAAAGAAATGATCAAAGTGACGTTGGTGAAAAGCACCAACGGTCGCCTGAAGAATCACCAAGCGTGCGTGCGCGGCTTGGGTCTTCGTCGCATCGGCCACACCGTCGAAGTCGAAGATACGCCTTCAGTGCGCGGCATGATTAACAAGGTTAACTACTTGGTACGAGTAGAGGAGCAGGCGTAATGGGTGATGAACTCCGTTTGAATTCTTTAAGTCCTGCACCTGGCGCGAAGCGAGATGCAAAGCGCGTTGGCCGTGGAATTGGCTCCGGTGTAGGTAAGACTGCAGGTCGTGGTCACAAAGGTTTGAAGTCGCGCTCTGGCGGTACAGTACGTGCTGGCTTTGAGGGTGGTCAGATGCCACTTCAGAAGCGTTTGCCAAAGTATGGCTTTACCTCACGTATCAGCCGTACAACGGCTCAGGTACGCCTCCACGAGCTCAATCGTGTAGAGGGCGACACTGTCGATCTGGCGGCATTGAAGGCGGCGGATCTCGTAAAAGACGATGTTTTGCGTGCGCGTGTTTTCCTGTCGGGTGAAATCGGCAAAGCAGTTAACGTCAAAGGCCTCAAAGTGACCAAGGGTGCACGTGAAGCCATTGAAGCTGCTGGCGGAAGTGTCGAGGCGTAAGCATGGCTAACGGTATGCCATCAATGAACAACGCGGGCATGGGGGAGTTATTCCGCCGTCTCCGTTTTGTTCTTATTGCTCTGGTGATCTACCGAATCGGGACTCACATCCCGGTGCCGGGCATCGACCCTGCACAGCTGTCGGCTTTATTCGATCAGAACCAGGGAACCATCTTGGGTCTGGCTAACGTCTTTTCTGGCGGTGCACTCGAGCGCATGAGTATTTTGGCGCTGGGCATCCTTCCCTATATTTCGGCTTCTATCATCATGCAGTTGATGACGGCTGTTACGCCCGAACTCGACGCAATTAAGAAGGAAGGTGAAGCAGGTCGTAAGAAAATCAGCCAGTGGACCCGTTACTTGACGGTTGCGCTTGCGCTGGTCCAGGGCACCGGTATGACGGTTGGTTTGGCGAATCAAGGCTTAACCTACGATTCCAGCCTCGGCTTCTATGTCATCGCTATTACGTCACTGGTCACTGGTGCTGTCTTCATGATGTGGTTGGGTGAGCAGATCACCGAGAAGGGTATTGGTAACGGCATATCGCTCCTGATTTTTGCGGGCATTGTTGCGGGCTTGCCGCAAGCGATTGGACAGTCGCTCGAACAGGCGCGGCAGGGCGAGCTTAATATCCTGATTCTTTTGGGCGTGCTGGCGCTCGCTATTATCGTGATTGCGCTCGTTGTCTTCATTGAGCGTGGTCAGCGGCGAATCACTGTTAATTACGCGAAGCGACAGCAGGGCCGTCAAATGTACCAAGCCCCGGCGTCGCACCTGCCATTAAAGGTCAACATGGCGGGCGTCATCCCTGCGATTTTTGCAAGTTCGATTCTGTTGTTCCCAGCGTCAGTTGCGCAGTGGTTCGGCAGTGCGGACAGCTCTGATTGGCTGCAAGACTTGGCGGTCGCGATTGGTCCCGGTCAGCCGCTCAACATTATTTTGTTTACTGGCTTCATCGTTTTCTTCTGCTTCTTCTACACCGCGCTGATGTTTAACCCCAGCGAAGTGGCGGACAACTTGAAGCGCTCTGGCGCGTTTGTGCCAGGTATTCGACCCGGTCAGCAAACAGCAAATTACATCGACGGCGTATTAACGCGTCTGACGATTTTTGGATCCGCCTACATCGCGTTGGTGTGTCTGTTACCACAGTTCCTCGTTGTCATGTTCAACGTCCCCTTCTATCTGGGCGGAACATCGATGCTCATCGTGGTCGTGGTGGTAATGGACTTCATGGCGCAGGTCCAGAGTCACTTGATGTCGCACCAGTACGAAGGTGTGATGAAGAAAGCAAACCTAAGCAATATCGGCTCAGCGGGCCGGGTGCGCTAGGTCTTGGGAGAGAGAAATGAAAGTCCGAGCTTCGGTTAAGAAAATTTGTCGTAACTGTAAAGTCGTTCGTCGCAACCGAGTGGTCCGCGTGATCTGCTCTAGCGATCCACGTCACAAGCAGCGTCAAGGCTAATTTCGGAGTGGAAATTTAGGACCGCAACTCGATGGGGTCCAAACGATGTGACAGAACGTCACTCAACAATGGAGATTGGTAATGGCACGTATTGCCGGTGTAAACATCCCTGACAACAAGCATGCAGTGATCTCACTGACATACATTTATGGCGTGGGTCGCACGCAGGCGAAGCGTTTGTGCGCGGCGTCAAATATTCCAGAAAGCACCAAGATTGGAGAGCTTTCGGAAGCTGAACTGGATCAGTTGCGTGGCCTCGTTTCAGAACTGACTGTCGAGGGTGACCTGCGACGTGAGGTGTCGATGAACATCAAGCGTTTGCTCGACCTCGGCTGTAACCGTGGCTTGCGTCACCGTAAGGGACTGCCCCTTCGCGGTCAGCGCACGAAGACAAATGCGCGTACGCGTAAGGGTCCTCGTAAGCCGATTCGTAAGTAATGGATGGAGTGCGTTAGCGCTCTTCACATGTGTAGCTACATCCCAATTTGTAGCGTTGATATAGAGATAGGATAAACAATGGCAAAGCAAGCCAAAAAGACAACTAAAAGAAAGATTACCAAGCAGGTAGTCGACGGTGTTGCGCATATCCATGCGTCGTTCAATAACACCATCGTCACGATTACCGACCGCCAGGGTAATACCCTGAGCTGGGCCACTGCCGGTGGTTCAGGCTTCCGCGGTTCGCGTAAGTCCACTCCCTTTGCGGCGCAGGTTGCTGCCGAGCGCGCGGGAGAAGCGGCTAAAGAATACGGCCTCAAGAATCTTGACGTCGAAGTGAAGGGCCCCGGACCCGGTCGCGAGTCAGCAGTTCGCGCACTGAACGGCTGCGGCTACAAAATCACCAACATTACTGACGTGACACCGATTCCACACAACGGTTGTCGCCCACCAAAGAAGCGTCGCGTTTAAT
>WTJR01000021.1:0-3626 GCA_011524755.1 Halieaceae bacterium
AGGGTGCTGCACTCGGCCGCCACATCGCAGTTGCGGATGACGCCCGGCATTTCAGAATCACCCGTGCCCCAACTTCTCTGGCTTTCTGGATTGAGCCAAATCAGCTGTCGACACTTCGATCGAATTTCAGCAAGTAGGTCGAGTCTTGGATCCGTATTGTTGTTTCTCGCATCGCCCAAAATAATCACCGTAGTGACGCGGTTGATGTCGGCCATGGCCAGGCTCGCAAAATCCTCAAAGGCGCGGGCATAGTCCGTAGCGCCACCATACTTCAAGTTGACGCGCTCAATAGCAATCTCTACGGGAAGCGCACGCAATGTCTCGGTGACTTCGCCCAAGTTCGACGAAAAAGCAAAACTGCGAGTTCTCGGCAGAATATCTTGAAGTGAGTGGAGGAACAGCAACAAGAATTTCGCATAAGCCGCTACAGAGCCGCTGACGTCACAGAGGATCAGAATCTGAGGTTTGCGGCGAATGCTTTTTCGCCACTGTGGTTTGAAAGGCACACCGTCGGTCGCCATGGCTTTTCGCAGGGTTGCTGGTACCGCGAGTTGACCCCGTTTTACGCGTTTTCGGACACGGCCGTGACGAGCGGCCAGCTTGCGTGTCATGCGTTCCAGTAATCGCTTAAGTCGCGCTCTGTGGTGCTGGTCTACATTACCGAGCGACATGTTGCTCAGTGCTTCATCGAGCATATCCTCGGCATCGCCACTGGCGTGAACCATATAAGCTCTATCGACCCGATCTCTGACCTTGTTGCGAAGTTGCTCGCGCAGCGCCTGCACTGCCTCAAATGCAGCAGGTTCAGTGCTTTCTAGTTCTACCGCTGCATCGCGGAGGGCCTGCTCGCCAAGCGCATCGAGCATTTTGCGGATGTACTGTCCTCGTTGCGTTAGTAACTTGATTGCTGACACATCGACCTGTTGCGCCGCTGTCTCCACGGCAATAGCAATTGCTGCCTCATCGCCGCTCTTTAGCGCATCCACTAATTCGCTGGATAGATTCTTTGCCAGTTCGGGCTGGGCCTGCATTGCCTGCGAGAGTTGCTCGCCCAGTTCCTGGGAGGATGGGCTGTCGTCGGCGCTGTCATCCGCGCTACTGGATGAGTTTTCATTTTTGGGTTTGTCGGACGAGGGTGCGCCAAAGTATTGCTCGAAGGCTTCGTTGAAGACTTCGATTTCAAACTTTGACTTAGCCAGCGCACTGCCCAGACCATTTTTAAGCAGTGTCCGGTCGTCGTAGCCAACGAGCCCAGCGACTTCCATGGCTACAAGTGAATCGGCAGGCGATATCAGTATGTCGCGACCCCGCAGAAACTCGATGAAGGCCAGGAGTCGATCGGTGGGTGCGTCCTGACTGAATCGCTCAGCGTGTGCCATGACGTTTTAGGCGTTGGCCGCCTGCTTTTCGGTATTGAGGAGATCCACCAAGTTTTCGACCACACTGGTTAGGTCTTCCTCATACTTCAGGAGTGCATTCAAAGAGCTCTTCACTAGCTCTTCATCCAGCGAGTCCGCGTGCAACAGGACCAGGCTTTTTGCCCAGTCGATGGTTTCTGATACCGATGGAAGCTTCTTGAGATCCATCTCGCGTACTTTGCTGACGAAGGTGACCAGATGATCTGTCATGGCCTCCGTTATCTGAGGTACGCGGGCTCTGACAATGCGGCCTTCGAGTTCAGTCGTTGGAAAGTCGATATGCAGGTGCAGACATCGACGTTTTAACGCGTCGGACAGGTCCCGGGTGTCGTTACTGGTGAGGAAGACAAGTGGCTTTGACCGTCCCTTGAGTGTGCCCAGTTCAGGTATGGAAACCTGAAAGTCGGAGAGCACTTCAAGCAGTAGCGATTCAAACTCGAAATCTGCCTTGTCGATCTCGTCCACCAAAAGCACAACACCACCCTCGGCATCGATTGCCTGGAGTAACGGCCTCGGCTCCAAAAACTCTTTTGAGAAGAAGACATCATCAAAACTGTGCAGTCGCTCGACCGATGCGCGTAAACCCTGCGCCCCTTCCATTACCTCGGAGAGCTGTGTCTTGAGAAGCTGGGTGTAAAGCAGCTGCTTTCCGTACTTCCACTCATAAATGGCCTTTGACTCATCGAGACCCTCGTAGCACTGCAAGCGCACCAGTGGTGCGCCTGTGACCTGTGCACAGCTTTTCGCGAGTTCCGTTTTCCCTACACCGGGTGGACCCTCGACCAAGATAGGCTTTTCTAGTGCGGCGGCCAGATAGACAACCGTGGCGATCTGCTCGTTGCAAATGTAACCCGCGGTAGCAAGTGACTCGACAATGCTGTCAACGCTCTCCAGCTTTGGAAAGGAATGGGACATAAATAAATCCTAGTGTGATGTTATCCGCCAGTGGCGTTCATCAAACGGACAACCTGAGGTTCATCTGGCTGATCAAACACATGACGCTCGGGTTTATACGCAAGAGCGGCAACAATTGCACGTTTCAAGCTGGACGAATCCATGTCGCTACGCAGCATCTGGCGTAAATCCAAGGAATTTTCGTGCCCTAAGCACAGGACCAATCGGCCGTCTGGTGTAATTCTGAGGCGATTGCAGGCGTCACAAAAGTTATCCGTAATCGGTGAGATAACGCCAACTTCGGTGCTGGTTCCCTCCACAGAATAGCGTCGTGCGGGTCCATCGGTCGAAGACCCTACGATGGGTACAAGATTGAACCGGCGCCTAATGGTCTCCAACACTTGTGCCGAGGGTACAAGGCTCAATTCGCGGTTGGTTTGAGTGATATGCCCCATTGGCATCTCTTCGATGAAGGCAATATCAATCCCCTTGTCGAGCGCATAGTCGATGAGTGGCTCTATCTGGGTATCATTTTTACCCGTCAGCAGGACGGTGTTGAGTCGAATGCGCTCGAACCCGGCATCAATGGCCGCATCCAATCCAGCGAGTACTTTTTTAAGGTCGCCGGTTCGCGACAATTCGGCAAATTGATCTTCGCACAAGGTATCCAGACTCACATTGATACGAGAGACTCCTGCGTCGACCAAGGGCTTTGCCAGTGTTGGCAGTTGGCTACCGTTGGTTGTCATTACAAGCTCATTGAGCCCTTCGATGTTGGATAACCCCTGGGCGATATCAACGATGTCAGGACGCACCAACGGTTCGCCACCGGTCAATCGAATTTTCTGAACACCCAAATCCACGAACAGTGTCGCGAGCCGAATAATCTCTTCGGCGGATAGCACGGCTTTACGGGGTAAAAACCGCATCTCTTCAGTCATGCAATACTGGCAGCGAAAATCGCACCGATCGGTCACCGACAGCCGTAGATAACGGATCCGGCGATCGAAAGTATCGACAAGAGAGGATGGCTGAGATTTCATGACGCCTAGTGTAACGAACAACCATGGGTAATACGCAATGCTGAAATCGCATTGGCTAGATTTAAATGCATCGGTGATCCCCGGACTGGTTGCCGCGCTAGCAGCGGGGTGTCTCTCGGCTCTTCTGGGGCAGTCGGAGGCCGCGTCTGTTACGACAGGCGTCGCTGTGCTGTGCGTGTTCTGGTGGATTTTCGAGCCCATCCCCATTCCGGTCACCTCCTTGATTCCCATGGCAGTGCTGCCGCTCTTGGGTGTCATTAGCCCAAGTGAT
>WTJR01000021.1:3726-19469 GCA_011524755.1 Halieaceae bacterium
CTCCTTGATTCCCATGGCAGTGCTGCCGCTCTTGGGTGTCATTAGCCCAAGTGATCTTGCCGCTGCCTATGGATCACCCTTAATCCTGCTTCTGATGGGTGGGTTTTTATTGTCTAAGGGTATGGAGTCCACGGGGGCTCACACGCGGATTGCGGTGACGGTGGTTCGCTTCGTTGGCGCTGACGAGCCGAAGCGTTTAATCATGGGATTTATGCTCGCTGCAGCCTTACTCAGCATGTGGATTTCCAATACCGCCACCGTATTGATGCTATTGCCGGTTGCGCTCGCCGTGATTGCCACTTCGAGTGCGCCGAAAGCGCTGGCAGCACCCCTCCTGTTAGGGCTTGCTTGGGCTTGCAGTATTGGTGGGTTGGGAACGCCGATCGGAACACCGCCTACGCTTATCTTTATGCAAGTTTATGAGGACACGACAGGCACCGCGATCAGTTTCAGTCAGTGGATGTCATGGGGGATTCCGGTCGTCGTGTTAATGATTCCGGTGATTGCGATAGCTCTGGCCAGGAAAGTCCCGACCGATCTCGTTGTGGATCTTCCAGATATTGGTGCCTGGCGCAGCGCCGAGAAACGGGTACTCATTATTTTCGGGCTAACCGCGCTCGCATGGATGACGCGTACCGAGCCGTTTGGTGGTTGGCGCGCATGGCTCGATATGCCAATGGCCAATGATGCAGCCGTCGCGTTTTGTGCTGTCGTAGCCCTGTTCATAACGCGTGACCGAGAGGGAGAGCCGCTTATCTCCTGGGAGCAGGCGAGCAATATACCGTGGGGTGTGCTGTTACTGTTTGCAGGTGGTATCACGCTGGCCAAGGGCTTTGTCAGTTCGGGTTTGAGTGGTCAGGTGGGAGAACTTCTCGCCGGTCTTGCCCTGGTGCCGACGCTGATTGCGATAGCGACGGTGGCGTTGTTGGTAACTGCTTTAACCGAGGCTACATCGAATACAGCAACAACCGCACTGCTCATGCCGATTTTGGCAGCAGCCTCCATGGCAGCCGATATCGATCCCCTGATATTAATGGTGCCCGCCGCAATGAGCGCTAGTTGTGCGTTTATGCTTCCTGTCGCCACTGCACCCAATGCGGTTGTTTTTGGAACAGATCAGATCGACATTCGCACGATGGTGCGCTGGGGAATTTGGGTAAACCTTCTTGGCGCGCTGATCATTACATCCGTGGTTTACGTGGTTACTACTGCGGCTTAGCCGCAGCAGTAACCATTTTATCTGTCAGAGTAGCGCCATCATCGTTTCTGCAGAGCTCGCTTCCACGCCTGGCCCTTCTTCAACGTTGATATGGGTAATCACGCCGTCATCAACCAACATGGCATAGCGCTGACTGCGCTTGCCCATGCCGAACCCAGTTGCGTCGAGTGTAAGTCCCATAGCGTCAGTAAATTGTGCGTTTCCGTCGGCGACCATGACGATCTCACTGGCATTTTGAGCCTCGCCCCATGCGCCCATTACAAATGCATCGTTGACCGAGAGGCAGGCGATAGCATCTACGCCGGCTGCTTTAATCTTGTCAGCATTGGCGACGTACCCTGGTAGGTGAGCCATCGAGCAGCCCGGTGTGAAAGCGCCTGGTAGTGCAAACAGCAGCACACGCTTGCCTCCGAAAAGATCATCAGTAGAGAGCGGTGCGGGGCCTGATTCGCCCATAACAGACAGTGTGCAAGATGGGACTTTGTCCCCAGTGGTAAGCGCCATGAAAAACTCCAAATGGTTTTGTTTGAGCCGCAAATAGTCCGCGAAAACTCCCTCACTAGGCAAGGGGCGATTGACCTGAATTTCCAGAGAAGGCGATTTTCCTCGATGACGTTTGGGTATTGCCCTGAAAATGTGACAAGTTTTTAAACGGGTAACTGGCCCGGCGCCGTATAATGTTCAGGTTCACCTGAGACAAAAGCCGGACACCGAGCTTGAGTTCGGGCTGATGAATCCCCATTTAGTCGACTGCCTTCCGAGACGGAACAAAACATGTCTGATACCCCTGAGGTTTCTACAGTGGCCAATCGCCTGTCACTGAGAAAGTTATTTATCGCCACTGTGGCTACCCTTACTGGTCTTTCACTCACGTGGGTGGTTCTGACAGCCAAATCGGAGCCGCAGGCCGGGCCGCCGCCGGATCGCCCCGCACCGATGGTGGCTGTAATCGAGGCAGCGCCTTCAACACACCAACTACTGGTCCACACGCAAGGCACTATTGATGCGAAGCGCCGAGTGGACCTTGTGGCTCAGGTGGCCGGCAAGGTAGTGGAGGTGAGTGATGCCTTCGCAGACGGTGGATTTTTCGAAAAAGACGACGTTCTGTTAACCATTGAACGCGATGACTACGAGTTTGCGCTGGCGCGGGCCGAGTCCGCGCTTGCACAGGCCGAGCAACGTCTGGCCGAAGAGCGAGGACGCAGCCGGCAGGCGCGTCGCGAATGGCGAGAGCTGGGTTCGGATGAAGCCAACGATCTTTTTCTAAGGAAGCCGCAGTTGCGAGCAGCAGAATTGGCGGTGAAGGCTGCTCAAGCGGATGTCGCGGCTGCTGACCTTGCGCTTGATCGCACCATTATCAAGGCACCTTTTGATGGACGCGTTCAACAGAAGCGCGTCGATATCGGGCAGTTTGTTGGAAACGGCACGCCGCTCGCACAGATTTACGCACTTGAGGCACTGGAGCTGCGGCTGCCTTTGTCGGACGCTCAGCTTGCCCTGTTGCCCGAGCAGTTACTGACTTCCTCGGGAGGTTTAGTCGGATCTAGTTCGTCTGTTTCGGTCAATATTGGTGGTCGAGCATGGCAATTTCCTGCTGATATCAAGCGATCTGAGGCTGAGCTTGATCGCCGAAGTCGCGTTGCGACGGTGATTGCTGAGTTCCCCGGTAGTCCCGATTTGGAAAACGGAAGACCCGCTTTGACGCCCGGCATGTTTGCGCGCGCAGAAATCATTGGCCGACCTGTCGATGGCGTGATCGAACTTACGAATGCCGCATTGAGTCCCGATGGTCACGTGCTGATCGTCAACGAGGAGTCGAAGTTAGAGCGCCGTGATGTTGCGGTTATTAACCGCGAAGGTCGATCGGTTTGGGTGTCCGGTTTAGCTGCTGGTGACTTGGTGGTGGCACAACTTAATAACACGCTCTTCCCAGGATTGCGTGTTGCAACAGAGGTAGCGGTTAACTGATATGAGTGGACCTATCACGTGGTTCATTAAGAACCCCATCGCGGCCAATCTGCTCATGGTGCTTCTCATCATTGGCGGGTACACCAGTATTCCGAAGCTGGATAAGCAGTTCTTCCCCACACCTGAAATCAATCAGATCGAGATTCGCATGGAGTTTCGCGGCGCGAGTCCTCGAGAAGTTGAAGAGCAGATTTCGGTTCGCATCGAGGAGGCCATTCACGACCTCAACGGGATCGAGGAGCTCCGGTCGACCTCTAGAGAGGGGGTTGGCGTTGTACTGGTCGAGGTGGAAAGCGATTACCCAACCCAGAAGCTAACCAACGATATCAACACCCGTGTCGATGCGATTAGAAGTTTCCCGTCCGATGCGGAGCGGCCAACCGTCACTGAAATCACCTACCGGCACCAGATGGGTCGCGTTCAGATTTTCGGGGACCTAAGTGAGCGTGAGATGAAAGAGCTCGGCGAGACGTTGCGTGACGAGCTTGTGCGCCAGCCCTGGGTATCCATTGTCGAACTCCAGACGGCGCGCCCTTACGAAGTATCGATTGAGGTATCCGAAGAGAGCCTCCAACGTTATCAACTGACCTTCGATCAGGTCGCAGCCGCTGTCCGCTCTGCCTCTATTAACCTGCCGGCTGGCGCAGTCCAGCGGGACAGCGGTGATCTGCTGATTCAAACCCGAGGTCAGGCCTACGACAGAGCTGACTTTGAGTCGATTGTCCTGAGAAGTGATTTCTCAGGGCAGGAACTGCTGTTGAGTGATGTCGCTGCGGTGAGGGATACCTTTGAGGATATCGACGTTGATATCGAGTTCAATGGTAAGCGCTCGCTGGGTCTCAATGTGTATGTCACAACGTCACCAGACGTTATTTTGACCACGGATACGGTGAAAGCCTGGGTCAAGGAGCGCGAGTTGTCCTTACCCGAGGGCGTGTCCCTGGAATTCTGGCAGGACCCCTCAAAGTCTTTTAAAGAGCGAGTTCGAACTCTGGTGAGCAATGGTCTTGGCGGCTTGGTGCTGGTCATCATCGTTCTGATGTTGTTCCTGCGTCCTATGCTGGCGTTTTGGGTGTCTGTGGGCATTGTGGTCGCCTACATGGGCACGCTCTTCCTCCTGCCTTACACAGGGCAGGGGCTGAATATGATCAGCCTGTTCGCCTTCCTACTGACACTCGGTATTGTCGTTGACGATGCCATTATCGTCGGAGAGTCGGTGCATTCAGCTCAGTCGCGCGGTTTGAGCGGTGTTCATGGCGCCTTGGTGGGGACGCGTCAGGTGGTGAAGCCAGTGGTGTTTGCCGTCATCAGCACGATGGTGTTTTTCGCCCCCATGTTCTTCTTGCCCGGTGAGTGGGGGCCTGCATCAAAAGGAATCCCCGTTGTAGTCTGTCTAGCGCTGGCGTTCTCATTGATTGAGAGCTTACTTATTCTTCCCTCGCATCTAGCGCACATGAAGCCTGAGCCAGAGGTGCCCGATTCCGGTTGGTTAACGCGCACTCGCATGGCCTGCGCAAGTTGGCTCGCGCGCTTTGCTAACGAACGCTATCGCCCCTTCCTCGAGAAGTGCTTGCGCAATCACGCGTCGGTGGGTGGCTTCTTCCTGGTTTTACTGTGTTTGAGTTTGGCACTGTTCGGCGGCGGTTACCTGAAGAGCGCCTTCTTCCCTCGCGTGAATTCAGATTTCGTCGTAGGCACTGTCGAGCTGCCTCAGGGTGGTGCTTTTGCCGATTCGCAGGCCATGCGCGACCGCTTGGTCACTGCGGCTGAGGCCATTAAGACGGATTACAACAGTCAGCCTCGCTATCAGCAGACGCCCGCTATAGACAACATCTTGGGCGTCGCCGGTGGAAATAAAGTCGACCTGTTGGTTCAAACAGTCAACGATGATCTCGATACGGAAGAAATGACCAAGCGCCTACGACAAAGCCTGGGCGATTTGTCCCAGGCCAAGGACGTGCGCTTTGATTACACCATTCGTGATCCGGGTAAGCCCATTTCCTTGTTATTTGCCTCCGATAGCATTGCCGATCTTGAGGTGCTTGCGCAGGAAGTGCGCGGAGCACTCGAGCGCTACCCGGGCGTCTTTGATATCACGGATAGTTTTGATGCACCGCTAGAGGAGCTCGTGCTGTCTTTGAAGCCAGCGGCTGAAACGCTTGGCGTCTCGCTCGCTGATGTGGCGACCCAGATACGTCAGGCGTTTTATGGTGAAGAGGTTCAGCGCATACCCCGGGATGGTGAAGACGTCCGCGTGATGATTCGCTATCCAGAGTCAGAGCGCCGAGCGATCGCCAATATCAATTCGATGTATATCCGTACCCGTGATGGCGCCGAAGTTCCTTTTTCGACCGTCGCCACTTACCGTGTTGAAACAGGTTATCAGTCGATCGAGCGGCTGGATCGTCTTAGAACGCTGGAAGTCAGTGCCGATGTGTCGGAAGACGGCGCGCCGCCGCGAGCCATTGTGGAGTCGGTACTTCGCAATGACGGACCTGTATGGCTGCAACGGTACCCTGGGTTGACCATTAATATGGATGGCGAGCTTCAGGAGGAGATCGAGTTTCAGCAGGCAATGGTCTACATGGGCTCGCTCTCAATGCTGATTATCTTCGGATTAATGGCGATTGCGTTTAAGTCCTATTGGCAACCCTTCTTGGTTCTCACAGCCGTACCTTTTGGACTCATGGGCGCGATCTTTGGTCATTGGATGCTCGGTTGGCAGGTCAGTATGTTTTCCATTATGGGCGTCATCGCCTGTGCGGGCGTCGTTGTAAACGACAATCTCGTGTTGATTGATCGGATCAATAATCTTCGAGATGAGGGGATGGATCTGGTTGATGCGCTGTTGCAAGGAGCGACCGATCGTTTCCGACCGATTATCCTGACCTCAGTGACGACCTTTGTGGGTCTCGTACCGATCATGCTGGAAACCAGTGTTCAGGCTCAGTTCCTTATCCCCATGGTGGTGTCTTTGTCATTTGGGGTGATGTTTGCCACAGGCGTGACACTGGTGTTGGTGCCTGCGCTTTACCTGTTGGGCGATGATATTGGTAAGTTTCTATCGATCGTGACAAAGCGCGAACTGGAGCGGCAGGATGGAGACGTATCGCCACCCCTGGTTTAAAGGGGTAAACGGGTAAAGGGTTAAAGCGCTAAAGGACAAGGCCAAACCGCGCTTTCCTGCGGTAGTCTCATCAAAGCGAGCTGCGATAAAAAAATAGACATTAAAAAAGGGGCAATAGCCCCTTTTTTTGTGACGTGTTCACCGTGCTTATAACTGAGGCCCTGCGGCAACGATGTCATCGCTGACGTCAAATTTCTCAATGTTGCCTTTGAATAGGGTGGCCAGTTTCTTGGCCTGCTCTTCATAGGCATCATCATCTCCCCAACTGGCTTTAGGGTCGATGTATTCGTCCGCCACACCGGGGATAGTGACCGGGAAATCCAGATTCAGCGAATCGATGTGTTTTGTCTCCACATTGAGCAAGGCCCCGCTTTGAGCAGCGGCAACTACGGCACGAGTCACTGGAATTGGGAAGCGATTACCTTTGCCATCTGCGCCCCCAGAGCCACCGGTCCAACCTGTGTTGATTAGGTAGACTTGCGACCCGAAATCTTCAATACGCTTCATTAGCAGGTCAGCGTAGTCCTGAGCCGGGCGAGGCATAAACGGCGCACCAAAACAGGTGCTAAAGGTAGGATGAATACCAGCTTCGGCTCCAAGCTCGGTCGAGCCAACACGCGCGGTGTAGCCAGAGAGGAAATGGAAGGCTGCAGCCTCTTTCGATAGCAAGCTGACCGGCGGAAGCACGCCAGATACGTCGCAAGTGAGGAAGATCACACACTTGGGTTCGCCACCCATGTTCGTAGCGGACCGCTTCTCGACGTGATAGAGCGGGTAGCAGCAGCGGCCATTTTCGGTGAGGGTCGTGTCTGAGTAATCAGCTTGTCGCGCCTCGTTAAGCGCGACGTTCTCGACGATCGCACCAAACCGGATGGCATCCCAAATGATAGGTTCGTTTTTCTGACTTAAGTCGATGGTCTTCGCGTAGCAGCCGCCTTCGATGTTAAAGACCGAGCCTTGCGCCCAGCCGTGCTCATCGTCACCAATCAGGTAGCGCGCGGGGTCTGCCGATAGGGTGGTTTTTCCCGTGCCAGAGAGACCAAAGAAGAGAGTTGTATCGCCTTCGTCGCCAATGTTTGCTGAGCAGTGCATGGGAAGCACATCTTTTTCAGGAAGGAGGAAGTTCTGCACCGAGAACATCGCTTTCTTCATCTCGCCGGCATAGCGCATACCCGCAATGAGCACTTTGCGCTGACCAAAGTTGATGATGACAGTGCCGTCCGAGTTGGTTCCGTCCCGCTCAGGATCACAGACAAAGTCGGCGACATTCATAATTTGCCACTCCGGCTTTTCCGAGGGGTTGTAGTTCTCGGGCCGAATGAACATGTTGCGACCAAACAGACTTTGCCATGCGGTGCCCGTCATAACCTTCACCGGTATGTAATGGTCGTGATGCTCTCCTACGTGGAGATGCTGCACCCATTGTTCACCGGTGGCGAGATGCGCCTTCACCCGATCCCACAGCGCATCAAAGGCTGCTGCATCGAACTCGCGGTTGACGCTGCCCCACTCGATCGCTTCTTCGCTCGAGGGCTCTCGAACGATATATCGATCCGCTGGAGACCGACCCGTCCTGTGTCCTGTCTCGACGCGAAGTGCGCCGGTATCTGTCAAACAACCCTCTTTCCGGTCTAATGCCATCTCAATAAGTTGGGCTGCAGTGTTGTCAGTGTGTTTAATCGGTGCTTTGGCACTCTGTTCAACTGTCATTGGTGTGTGCTTCCAGTGTGAGTGTGGAGATACAGTTAACCAATCAGTGGATCGTAGGCTCCTCTGATTGATCTACATCGTTACGCGTAAAGTGGTAGCTATCGCCACACATTTCGCAATTCATTGTCACCGTCTGTTGCTCCTCAAAGAGCTCGGTGATCTCATGTTTAGGCAGTAAACGGATCGCATTCAAACTGCGATCTCGCGAACAATTGCAGGAGAAGCGGATGCGCTTGGGTTCAAAACGCTTCACGTCCCATTCATTAAAGAGTTTGAACAACAAGTGATCGGTATCGGTATCAATCAGCTCGTCGGGTGTCACCGTATCAGCGAGCGCACAAAGGGTCTGCCACTGATCTAGCCGCTCGTCCTCGTCTTCGATGAGCTGTTTTGGCAGCTGTTGGAGCATCAGGCCTGCGGACGATCCAGCGCGTGTGGATAGCCAAAATTTGGTAGCAAGTTGTTCGCTTTGCTCGAAGTAGTCGCTGAGCACATCGGCTAACTCATCTCGCTGTACTGCGATGATGCCTTGATAGCGCTGCCCAACCTCTGGCTCGATAGTGAGCGTCAAAACGCCATTGGGTAGATGGCTCTTCATGGGGCCTTCTGGTGCCTCTAGCTCGCCGCGTGCAATGCCTCTGATGTCGCCATCGCTGGAGCACTCGACCATGACCAGCGAGATCGGGCCGTCACTGCGGCCCTGCAAGACCACGCGGCCGTCAAACTTGAGGTTGTTTGAAATGACTACAGTTGCCGCCGCAAATTCACCGAGCAGTTTTTGAACACCGGGTCCGTAGGCGTGGGTTCCAATCAGGTCTTTTAGCACGTTATCGAGGATAACGGTCTCCCCACGAATGTCCGCGCCTTCAAAAAGAAAACGGTAACTATCGTCGTTGGTGGGGTACTTCGGCATGATGCTAGTTTAACAAGCTCACTCCGTGGAGCGATGTGAAACTAGCATAGAATATTCACAATCAAGCCGCTGGATGGCGGCTTGAGTTTAGCTAGCAGCGAGCGCCTTTACTTTCGCGTTGAGACGGCTCTTGTGACGAGCTGCTTTGTTCTTTTTGATGATGCCTTTGTTCGCCATACGGTCGATGACTGGAACAGCTGCATTGTACGCTTCTTGCGCGGGACCATGCTCGCCCGCGTTAACCGCTGCGAGTACTTGCTTCATCTTGGTGCGAACGAGTGAGCGCAGGCTTGCGTTGTGCGCACGTTGCTTGTCGTTCTGCTTCGCTCTCTTGCGAGCTTGTGGTGAGTTCGCCACGAATTCTCTCCAGAATTTAAAGGGCGCCGATATTGGGTGACGTCGAGAGTGATGTCAACCGCTCAGAGCCCATATAGTGATAATGTCTAATTTAGAGCCCGAGAATCACCAGCAACCAGCCGATTACAGCAAGGAGAAGCGTCTCTTTCGCTGAATCTAACCGGAAGAGTGCATAGCCGTAGCCAACGGGTGGCAACAGCAGTGAAAACATTCCCCAGGCGTAGTCTTCTTTCCACGCTGTGATGAGCAATAGGCACCAGCTGACCAACAGGCAGGACACCCCCAAAAACATCAAATACGCACTGTACGCTTCCATCTCTTCTTCTCCGCAGGTAGGGTTCACGACGGGACGCGATGCTACCAGATTGCGAGCCGTATCAAAGCATTTATGAGGTAATAGTCGGATTCTTCACGCTTAAAATGATGCACTCGGTAAAACCCGCAATTTTCTCGAAGATGACAGCCTAACTAATTAGCGTTTTTAGCAATGACAGATCTTTACAACGACATTCGACCTTACCGTGACCATGAGGTCAGTTCAGTGGTCGATACACTGCTGTCGGATAATGAGTTTATCGATACGCTGATCGCCTTGCGCGGTAATCGTATTGCCAAATGGGTGCCCGGGCTCGTGCGGTTATTTGCGCGGCGAACCATGAAGTCACAGCTTGCCGGTGTTAGCACCGTTGACGGCTTTCAGGCGTTAGTCAAGCCGCGCCTCGATCGGGTGGTAGAAGCGACTTCGTACTTTTCTTATTCAGGTATCGAACAACTAGATACCGAAGCGTCGTATCTCTTCATCAGTAATCATCGCGATATTGTGATGGATTCTGCGTACGCCAACAGTGTCTTGGTTGTTGAGGGTCATCGTACGGCGCAAATTGCTATCGGCGATAATCTGCTGCAGAAGCCGTGGGTGTCACATCTGATGCGTATCAATAAGAGCTTCATTGTGAAGCGTAGCTTGAGCGGCCCGAAGCAACAGCTCGCAGCCTCTAAGCAGCTCGCCAATTTTATGCGTGAGGCGATTGTAGAAAATCAGGGACCCTTGTGGATTGCGCAGCGGGAAGGTCGGGCAAAGGATGGGAATGACCGAACGGAGGCCGCTGTTTTAAAAATGTTGACGCTGTCGCGCGACAAAGCCACGGAGTCGCCGGATGAGGTTTTGGGCAAGCTCAACATAGTGCCGCTAACGATTTCTTATGAAATCGACCCATGCGATGTCATGAAAGCGCGGGAGTTGGCTTACGGGGCTGGGTACGAAAAGGCGCCCTTTGAAGATCTTGAAAGTATCGCGCAAGGCATTCAGGGACAAAAAGGACATGTCCATATTCATTTCGGCATACCTCTGAATCAAGCATCACTGTCGGTGCCTGATGCCGTGTCGCTTATTGATGACGCCATGGTGGCGAATTACCGACTGTTTAAAACCAATTTTTGGGCATGCGAAGCATTGGGTCATACCATTGATGAATCAGAGCGCGATGCGGCAGAGGCGAGCATCACTCAATCGGCGTTTTTTGCCCGGTTTGATGAACTGTCTGAAGCGGAACGTCAGCAAGCGCTTGAAATGTATGCGAGACCGGTTCTGAATGTGATGGCCAGTAAGAATAAGGTGTAAGCATCCTTGTTAGCTGATGCCTTAAGAGAAGAAATTCGAGCGGCTTTTTTTACGCTGACCGAGGCGAAAGATTTAAAGCCTCGCTGGGGCCAGCGCCAAATGATTGCCGAGGTTGCCAATGCGTTGGGCGACCCAGACACGCCACCGTTTCTTGCGATCGAGGCGGGCACAGGTACCGGTAAAACCATTGCTTACATCATGGCTGCGTTGCCTGTGGCAAAGGCACAGTCGAAAAAACTGATCATCGCGACTGCCACGGTCGCTCTACAGGAACAGCTGATTTTTAAGGACCTACCAGAGATCAAGCGTCACAGTGGCATCGATTTTTCCTATCAGCTTGCCAAGGGACGCAGCCGCTATCTTTGCTTATATAAGCTCGATCAACTGATTCAGGGCTACGCAGAGTCACCTATGTTGTCGATGTACCCCGATGAAGTTGAGCTTCCCGAAGGAGAGGAGGTACAGCGGACCTATGACGCTATGCTGACCGCGGTGAGTGATGATTCGTGGGACGGAGACCTCGATGCCTGGCCTGAGGCACTCGATGTAGGCGTTATCCGATCGATTACCACTGATCACTCGCAGTGCCTGGGGCGTCGGTGCCCACACATTACAGGTTGTAGTTTTTTTCGTGCTCGGGAGGGACTCGAAGAGACAGACATCATTGTGACCAATCACGACTTGGTACTAGCCGATTTTAGATTGGGAGGAGGGCGAATCCTCTCGGAGCCCGAGGAGAGTTATTACATCTTCGACGAGGGTCACCAGCTGGCCGAAAAGTGTTTGGAGCACTTTGCGTGTTTTTCTCGAAGTGGACGGACGTACAACAACCTGGCAGAGACCCAGCAGTGGTTGGATGCGAAGCGAGAGTTATTAACCGAATATGAGGTACGTCCCGAAGCGCTCTCGGCACTGTCCATCAGTACCGATGACCTGATACAAGCAAGCCGCGACACCTATGCGCTATGTTGGAACGCACTAAGCGGGCGTGTCGACGATCGCGCTGACCTGCGTTTCCCGTTTGGTGTTGTTGATGAAGAGTTGCGCGATGCATCGCGCTCGCTTCGAGACCTTTGGAGACTGCACCGGCAAAAGCTCGCACCGATCCTTGGTTTGATTGAGGCTTTGGTAGAAGAGGGTGACGCTGATCAGCGGGAGATCTGGGAGAGTAATCTCAATGATCTGCAGGTCATATTGGCACGTGCTGAGGGTCAGATTGCGTTATGGGACAGCTATGCTTCATCCGATGAAGAATCGAGCACCCCATGGGCACGATGGATGCGGCACTACGGTGACGAAAGCTCAATCGAGTGCTACGCGAGCCCGATTTATGCGCGAGATATTCTGTCTGAGCATGTTTGGGAGCGTGTTGCGGGTGCCGTAATGACCTCTGCGACACTGACTGCGCTCGGGTCGTTTGATCATTTAATGCAGCAGACTGGCTTACCGAGTGACACCAAGTTAGCACGGGTTGAAAGTCCCTTTGACGCATCTCGTGGCCGATTTGTTGTGCCCGACATGACGACTGATCCAAGCGAGCCCGCGGCGCATTCGGATGAGTTGATTAACTTATTCCCGAGCTTACTGGAGCGTCATCGAGGGACGCTGGTGCTTTTCAGTTCTAAGCGCCAGTTACAAGAATTGGTTGAGGCGCTCGAGCCCGCCTATGAGTCACGGCTTCTTGTTCAAGGGCAGATGAGTAAAGCAGACATACTGCAGGAACATCGGAGGAGAATCGATCGCGGTGATTCGTCCATCATATTCGGACTTGCCAGCTTCGCTGAGGGTGTTGATTTGCCTGGTGATTACTGCAGCCATGTGATTATTGCAAAGCTGCCGTTTGCGGCACCCGATGACCCCATCGATGCTGCGCATGCGGAGCTCCTTGAGGCCGCTGGACGCAATCCATTCATGGAGCTCACTGTGCCTTCAGCTTCGCTTAGATTACTCCAAGCTTGCGGTCGACTGCTTCGCACCGAAACGGATGACGGTGTTATCACGCTTTTGGATCGGCGAATCATCACGAAGCGATACGGACGCGCGATTATGGATGCCTTGCCGCGATATCAGTTCGAGGTTCATTAGTCAGACGCTTGCTGACAACCTGCTTTGACAAAAAAAAGCCCCGCAAGTGCGGGGCTTTTTATAGTTTATCGACAGATTAGTCCCAGCTAAGAGCGCCACCTGTTTGATACTCAATGACGCGGGTCTCGAAGAAGTTCTTCTCCTTTCGTAGATCCATGATCTCTGACATCCATGGGAATGGATTTTGAGCGCCCGGGAACTGCTCGGGCAGCCCAAGCTGAGTCAGACGACGATTTGCAATGAACTGCAAATACTCTTCCATCATGCTGGCATTCATTCCGAGTACGCCACGTGGCATTGTGTCGCGTGCGTATTCGATTTCCAGCGCTGTACCCTCAAGAATCATCTGAATGGCTTCTTGCTGGAATTCCTCGGTCCACAAATGTGGATTCTCGAGTTTGATCTGATTGATCACATCGATGCCGAAGTTGAGGTGCATCGACTCGTCTCTCAAGATGTACTGGAACTGCTCTGCAACCCCGGTCATCTTGTTACGGCGACCCATTGAAAGGATTTGCGTGAAGCCACAGTAGAAGAAAATCCCCTCGGTGACGCCATAGAAACCGATCAGATTTCGCAAGACTTGCTGGTCGTCCTCAACGGTACCCGTTTTGAAGTTAGGGTCTGAGAGCGCTTGGGTCTTGTTCAATGACCATGAAGCCTTCTTAGCGACAGACGGTACTTCGCGGTACATGTTAAAGACTTCACCCTCGTCCATGCCGAGTGACTCAATGCAGTACTGGTAGGCGTGTGTGTGGATGGCTTCCTCGAATGCCTGACGCAGGAGGTACTGGCGGCACTCTGGGTTGGTAATGAGTCGATAGATACCCAACACCAAGTTATTCGCCACGAGCGAGTCAGCGGTTGAGAAGTAACCCAACGACCGCATCACAATGCGACGTTCGTCGTCAGTGAGACCGTCTTCACTCTTCCAGGTCGCCACATCAGCGGTCATGTTAATTTCCTGCGGCATCCAGTGGTTCGCGCAGCCATCGAGATACTTCTGCCACGCCCAGTCGTACTTGAACGGCACCAGCTGGTTGAGATCTGCTCGACAGTTAATCATCGCTTTCTCATCAACAGAGATTCGCGATGCACCCATCTCAAGCTCTTCGAGGCCCGGCGCAGTATCAATGTTAGCTACCGCTTCAGCCGCCGCTTTAACCTGATCCGTTACAGGCGCAGATGCTGTCTCTTCCTGATTGAGTGTTTCTAGCGCCTTGTTAACCACCTCGGGTTGCACAGGTGCTTGTTGCTGCGGTGCCGCTACGGGCGCATCACCCTCGGCTACGTTGTAATCATCCCAATTAAGCATCGTTAACTCCTTTAACTTATTTGGTTACTGACAGGCTTCACAATCTGGATCGTCGAGCGAGCAGGCTGCGGGAACTGGTGCGGGTTGCACTGGTGCAGCAGCAGCTGCTTGCTGTGATACGGCATTGAGCTGACCGGTGTTAACCGTAGACTTCTCAGTGCCCGTCGCAGCGAGCGATCGCAGGTAGTATGTTGTTTTCAGACCGCTGTACCAAGCCATTCGGTAGGTCACGTCCAACTTCTTTCCACTTGCATTATTGATGTACAAGTTCAGCGACTGAGCTTGGTCGATCCACTTCTGTCGTCGACTTGCTGCATCGACTAACCAGCGGGGTTCAACCTCGAAAGCTGTCGCATATTTCGCCTTTAGATCTCCCGGGATACGATCGATGGCTTGTACGCTGCCATCGTAGTACTTGAGGTCATTGACCATGACCTTGTCCCACAATCCGCGCTCTTTGAGGTCGCGAACCAAGTGAGGGTTTACGACGGTAAATTCACCTGACAAGTTCGACTTCACGTAGAGGTTTTGATAGGTCGGCTCGATGGATTGAGACACGCCTGTAATGTTGGCGATCGTTGCCGTTGGCGCGATCGCCATGACATTCGAGTTACGCATGCCTTGCTCAGCGACTTTGCCTCTGAGTGCGTCCCAGTCCATGGTGCTGTCTTGGTTGACCGAGATGTAGTCGGTGCCACGCTGTTCGATCAACATGTTCAACGAATCAATCGGGAAAATGCCCTGGCTCCATAGCGAACCGTCGTAGCTTGAGTAGGCGCCACGCTCGGCAGCCAGATCCGTTGATGCGTTGATCGCAAAGTAGCTAATGGCTTCCATTGTCTGATCGGCAAACGTTACTGCCTCGTCAGACGCGTACGACACGTCGACTTTGTAGAGTGCATCCTGGAAACCCATGAGACCTAAACCAATGGGTCGGTGCTTCATGTTCGAGTTTTCAGATGTATCTACCGAGTAGTAGTTAATGTCGATGACGTTATCGAGCATGCGAATAGCGGTAGTCACTGTCTTGCGAAGCTTATCGATATTCAACTCGCCGTTTTCGATGTGCTGCGGCAAGTTGACTGAACCGAGGTTGCAGACAGCGATTTCGTCTTTGCTGGTGTTCAGCGTGATCTCTGTACACAGGTTTGATGAGTGGACCACACCCACGTGTTGCTGAGGCGACCGAATGTTGCAGGGGTCCTTAAAGGTGATCCAGGGGTGTCCTGTTTCAAAGATCATGCCCAGCATTTTTCGCCAAAGTGCCTGTGCTTTCAGTGTCTTGTGGAGCTTTAACTCGCCGTTGCGGGCCTGCTCTTCGTAGTGGTTATAGCGCTCCTCGAAAGCTGTTCCGTACAGGTCATGTAGATCTGGCACGTCGTTAGGAGAAAACAGCGTCCAATCACCATCTTCGAATACGCGCTTCAT
>WTJR01000021.1:19569-41720 GCA_011524755.1 Halieaceae bacterium
TAGGCGCCAAGCGCACGAACAGGTGTCCAGTCATTTCCGAGCCCGCCTGCAAACTTAGACAGCATGGCGTTGTCCTGAATCGCACCGTAGATACCGTGCAAGTCGTCTGGGACAGTTGTCAGGTAGCACGAGCTCAACTGGGGTCGCAATGTGCCAGAGTTGAACAACGTGGGTGTCGAGCTCATGTAGTCAAACGAGGACAACAGCTGGTAGAACTCAATCGCTCTTGCGTTCTTGTCGTCTTCGCGAGTCGCCAGTCCCATAGCGACGCGCATGAAGAAGAGCTGTGGTAACTCAAAACGAGTCTCATCGCTGTGGATGAAGTAGCGGTCGTACAGTGTCTGCAATCCTAGGTAGCTGAACTGCAGATCGCGCTCGGGCAGGAGGGCTTCGCCCAGCATGTCGAGGTCGTAGTCTGCGAGGTTAGGCGCCAACAGCTCGAGTTCAATGCCCCGACTGATAAACGACTTGAGCGCCTGAGGATAATACGTTGCCATATCCCCTTGAGTGGCTGACTCTGCGACGTTCAGGAAGCTCAGTCCCTCCGCGCGTAGGTTGTCGAGCAACAGTCGGGCGGCAACGCTCGAGTAGTTAGGCTCCTGTTCGATCATGGTGCGTGCTGTAATGACCAGTGAGGTACTCAGCTCGTGCTCTGTTACACCGTCGTAGAGGTTCTTGAGTGCTTCATCGATGATCGCTGCTTCGCTGACGTCGGTGAGGTCCATGCAGGCCTCCGCAACGATCGTACGAATGCGCTCGATATCAAGCGGCTTTGCAGTGCCATCGGCACCCACGACCGTAATCGCGCCGGCGGCTGCCTCTGATTCGGGCGACAGCGCTTCTTTCTCCACACGGGCCTGCCGTCGAGATTCGCGGTAGATCACGTAGTCGCGAGCAATCAAATGCTCACCCGCGCGCATCAAAGCCAACTCGACCTGGTCCTGAATGTCTTCAATGTGGATCGTGCCACCTGAGGGCATGCGTCGCTTGAAGGTGCCTACTACTTGCTCCGTTAGTTTGGCGACCGTCTCGTGAATGCGCGTGCTCGCTGCGGCAGTGCCTCCTTCAACCGCGAGGAACGCTTTCGTGATGGCGACCGATATCTTGCTGTCCTCAAATGGAACAACAGTCCCGTTGCGCTTGATCACGCGCATTTGTCCGGGCGCGGTAGCGGCAATGCGTGTCTGGCTGGGAGTGCCTGAAATAGGGGGCGTTGCGGACGCTGGATTGCTTACTGATTCACTGCCTGTCTGCATTCTATCTTCACCTTTAACTCGTCTTTTCGTGGGTTTGCAACCGGTCCATCACGAGGTGTTTCTTATCGTGCTTCTCACCACATATTGGGGTTGCGTCATATTCTGGCCCCAAGATAGGGCGGTACAGGGTTGAATGCAAGCCCAAAAGCCAGCGGATTTCTTGTGGATAAGATGTGGCGTTTTAAGAAGTTAGTGCTTACTCACTATGAGGGGTGCTGAACGCCGTATTGAAATAACTCACAATGATGCGCAGTGCATGTCACATCAATGCAATAAATCGGAAGGCGCTTGATGGCTTAAAAGGTGGCCGTCATTGCCAGTCAGGGTGCGTTTAGCTCAGGAGAAATTCGACCAACGCCTTCTGTGCGTGCAGTCGGTTCTCAGCCTCATCCCAGATAACTGAGTTAGGGTCATCCATCAGGTCGGCGGTGATCTCTTCGCCTCGATGTGCCGGTAGGCAATGCAAGTAGATGGCTTCATCGTCGGCGAGGTCAAGAAGCTCCCGGTTGAGTTGATAGGCGCTCAACGCGTTATTGCGCTCACTGGCCTCGGCCTCCTGCCCCATCGATGCCCAAACATCGGTGACGAGCAAGTGTGCGCCGGCAACCGCAGCTTTTGGATCTGGCTCGATGGTTACCGCATCTCCCGCCGCTGCAAGAACCGTCGGTGAGGGCTCGTAACCTTCGGGGCAGGCAATGCGCAAATGAAAGCCCAGTAGCTTTGCCGCATTAATATAGGAGTGACACATGTTGTTGCCGTCGCCGAGCCAGCAGGCTGTTTTTCCTCGCATGTCTCCACGATGCTCGAACCATGTTTGCATATCAGCAAGAAGCTGGCAGGGGTGGAAATCATCTGTCAATGCGTTGATGACGGGCACACTCGAGTTCGCCGCGAAGGTTTCGACCTCTTGATGATCGAATGTTCGTATCATCACAATATCGACCATCGACGATATCACTCTGGCCGTATCCTCCACGGGTTCGCCGCGGCCCATCTGTGTGGCGCTGGATGAGAGGAACATGGCGCTGCCACCCAGCTGCGTCATCCCGGCTTCAAAAGAAACGCGCGTTCGTGTCGATGCTTTGGCGAAAATCATGGCCATCACTTTCCCGGTGAGCGACGCATGAGGCATCCCGTTGCGCTGCATCTGCTTGAGCTCTGATGCCCGTCTTAAAACCGCAAGCAGCTCGTCCGAGGACAGGTCATTCAGTGTCAGAAAGTGGCGGGGCGTGTTCATACGTCTGTCCTACAATCCCAGGAGTTAAGCATCTTTGAGTGAATTCACAATGTCAGCGACGGTAGCGCCAACACGTCGCGCGTCATCCGTGCTCATGACCAGCGGTGGTAGTAGTCGGATGGTGTTGCCTCCGGCAACATTGATCAACAGATGTCGATCTAGCGCCATTCGGACCAGATTTTCTGTGGGAACCTTGGGCTCAATACCAATCATAAGCCCTACACCACGACGATCACGTATCAAGTCTCCATCGGCGATCTCTGAATCCAAGCCTTCAAAGATGGCTGCGCGGATGATATCGGCCCGATCCCAAAGCTGGTCTGCACTTAATGTATTGATCACGGCGCTAGCGGCAGCGCAGCAGATTGGATTGCCGCCGTAAGTGGTTCCATGGTCGCCTGCAACTAGCAAATCGCTGGCGCGTCCGCGAGCCATACAGGCGCCTATGGGTAAGCCGTTACCCAGACCCTTTGCTGTGGCTAAGACGTCCGGAATGATCCCGAGGCGTTGAAAGACATACAGGGCGCCGCATCGACCGTTACCGGACTGTACCTCGTCGAAACTGAGCAACCAGTCTTCTTGATCGCAGAGTTCGCGCGCGCGCACTAGAAACGCGTGGTCCAAAGGGTAAATCCCACTCTCGCCCTGCACCGGCTCTAGGTGGATAGCGACAATGTCATCTCGTGTTTTTGCGAGAGCCTCCAGCGCTTCGGTGTCATTTCTTGCAATGCGAATAAAGCCCGGTAGTAGGGGTTTGAAGGCAGCTTGAATCGCAGCACTGCCCGTCGCTGATAGGGCGCCCATGGTTCGTCCATGGAAGGCACCCTCTAAGACCACAATCTGAGGATTGGCAATGCCTTTATTGTGGCCATGGCGCCTTGCCATCTTGATGGCCGTCTCGTTCGCCTCTGCGCCCGAGTTGCAAAAGAAGATGCGTTCCATGCCGGTGAGTTGGTTAAGTTCGGCAGCCAGTCGCTCTTGTTGTGCAATACCGTACAGATTGGATGTGTGTAACAGACTCTCCGCTTGCTCGGTGACAGCGCGCGTGACACTTGGGTGAGAGTGACCGAGATTGGTGACGGCAATGCCAGACAGCGCATCCAGGTACTGCCGGCCTTTTTGGTCGGTGAGGTAGGCACCTGCCCCCGACGCAAATGTCACGGGTAATCGACCGTATGTGGGCATGATGGCTGACATGACTATTACTACCTTTAATTGTCGATTTTACGACTTCCTGCGCATGGCTTCTGATAGAATCCCACCGGCGAGTAATTCAACTAAAGCCAACTACGGCGCGGAGACTAGCAATGGATATTATGGAGACCATTAAGGATCAGATCGAGAACAATCGTGTGATCCTTTATATGAAAGGCTCCCCGAATCAGCCACAGTGCGGTTTTTCAGCGCGTACGGTACAGGCGCTCATGGGTTGCGGTCAGAAATTTGCCTACGTCGACGTGCTAAGCAACCCTGAGATCCGAGCGAACTTACCGGCTTACGGTAATTGGCCCACCTTCCCGCAACTTTGGGTTGACGGAGAGCTGATCGGTGGTTGCGACATTGTTTGCGATATGGATGACACCGGCGAATTACGCGAACTCATTGTCGGTGATAGTGACTCCGAGTCCTAAGCTCGGAGCACGGTCGACCCTCTCTGAAGAACTGGCTTCTTAACTGGCTGTAGCCAGCTTTTTAGCCTCCCTCACTTGGCTTGACGGTTTTCATCGCGGTCTGAAGGTAGTTCTGTTCTCCCACGCGATCCATGAGCGATAGCTGCGTCTCGAGCCAGTCAATATGCTCTTCCTCAGCATCGAGAATCCGCTTTGCCAGGTCGCGCGACACGTAGTCGCCCACCTCTTCGCAGCATTTGACGGTTGCCTTCAGGTCCTCGTGGGCCACGTGCTCTAGCTGCAGGTCACACTCGAGCATCTCACGGGGTGTTTCACCAATTCTCAGTTTTCCCAAGTCCTGAAGGTTGGGGATGCCCTCTAAAAACAGAATGCGCTCGACCAATTCGTCGGCGTGCTTCATTTCATCGATGGACTCGTGATACTCGTGCTCGGCGAGTTCGGTAAGTCCCATATCCTTGTACATTTTGGCGTGCAAAAAGTACTGGTTGATAGCGACAAGTTCGTTGTAAAGAATTTTGTTGAGGTGGCGAATAACGTCTGAGTTGCCTTTCATCACGGATAGTCCTGGCGTGTTGATGTTAGGCCATAGGATAACGCGAAACGCAGACTAAAAAAAGCGTAACTTATTGTTTTTAAAGGAAAAGATAATGGGAACGATTCGCAACCGCAATCGCATTTAGGCGCGACGAGCTGCCTGTATTTGCACGCCGCGATTGAGTGCTTCGCTGACCAGCGACTCGGCGAAGCAGGTGCACTTGCCACACTGTGTGGAGCAACCAGTCGCGCGGCTTACGTCGGCGAGTGAGCGCGCACCCGAAGCTACCTGCTCGCGAATGGCACGGTCGGTGACGCCTTTGCAAATACATACATACATATGAGAACGGTAATGTTAATGAGAACCATTGTCAACAATGTTTTGGCGTCTTAGCGTATACTCCGCCGCTCACACTCGGGAGTCAGACCATTGTCGGTTCAGCAGTACGTCAGAGACTTAGCGATATCCGCGAAGCACGCTTCAAAACTTGTTGCGAATTCGCCTGTGTCAGTGCGTAACGCGGCATTAGAGGCCATCGCCGGCACAATACAAAGCCAGCGAAAAACGTTGCTTGAGGCAAACGCGGTGGATCTCTCTGCAGCTCACGAGGCGGGTCTTGATGCGGCGTTAATTGATCGCCTTGAACTCACCGAGACGCGAGTAGATGGCATGCTCGAGTCTTTGGCGATTGTGCAGGCGTTACCCGATCCCATTGGTGGGATCGAGGGCTTGAAGTCGATGGAGTCCGGTATACAGGTGGGCAAGATGCGCGTGCCGCTCGGCCTTATCGGCATCATTTATGAGTCACGTCCCAATGTCACGATCGATGCCGCAAGCCTCTGTCTGAAGTCGGGTAATGCCGTGCTGCTGCGCGGTGGCTCTGAGGCGCTTCGCTCCAACCTTGTCCTTGCAAGCTGTATTCAGGCCGGGCTTGAAGCCGCCGGCTTGCCTGCGCAGGCGGTTCAAGTGCTCGACACAACTGATAGAGAGGCCGTGTCGGCCATGGTCAAGCTTAACGGCGTCGTAGACATGGTGGTTCCTCGGGGCGGTAAGGGTTTGATCGAACGCGTTGCGAGCGATGCGACAGTGCCCGTACTTAAGCACTTGGATGGTATTTGCCATTTATACATCCACAGTGATGCCGACCCCGCCATGGCGATCGAGCTTGCAGTCAATGCAAAAACGCATCGCTACGGGACCTGTAACACGATGGAATCACTGCTCATCGATAGTGCGTGCGCCACACTGCTTCCCGAGCTTGCACGCCCGTTGCTAGAAAAGGGTGTCGTGCTCCGCGGCTGCGAGCAAACCTGCGCCTACTTGGGCGATGACTGTTCACTGGCATTGGAAGAGGATTGGGCCACCGAATACCTCGCGCCCATCTTGTCGATCAAAGTGGTCGAAGATTTTGATGCTGCTGTCGATCACATTGCGCGGTTTGGTTCAGGCCATACGGATGGCATCGTTACCCAGTGTCACAGTAGTGCGATGCGATTTCTGAGAGCGGTCGATTCCAGCTCCGTAATGGTGAATGCCTCAACACGGTTCGCTGATGGGTTCGAGTACGGGTTGGGTGCTGAGATCGGGATTTCCACGGATAAAATCCACGCCCGCGGTCCAGTGGGTCTGGAAGGGCTTACCAGTCAAAAATACGTTGTGCTGGGCAATGGCCACATCCGCGCCTAATCGACACATCGGCATTATGGGCGGGAGTTTCAATCCTGTTCATTATGGGCACCTTAAAGTCGCGAGCGATGCCAAACGTAGGCTAGCGCTCGATGCTATGTGCATTATGCCGGCGGCCCAGTCCCCACTAAAAACCCAGCACTCGGTGAGCGTCCAACATCGGCTTGCCATGCTCGATCTTGCGCTGACCGAATTTCCTGACCTTCAGCTCGATACGCGCGAGCTCGAGAGAGAGGGGCCGTCTTACACGGTGGATAGTCTGCAGGAACTGCGCCGAGAGATGGGCAGCGATGCAACGATCTATTTCCTGATCGGTGATGACCTGCTACCAACACTAAATCAGTGGTCCCGGTGGGAAGCACTGACCGATTACGCTCACCTTATTGTGGCTAATCGACCCGGCGAGTTTTTGGCGATTCCAGCCGAGGTGGCTGCCTGGTGGCATGATCGCGAAACGCCCCTAGCCCAACTTTCATCGCTGCCGGCCGGACGTGTATCGCGGCTCGAATGTTCATTGGTTGATGTCTCATCATCGGAAATACGGCAGTCACTGAAGTCAGGCGAACGCGAGACAGAGATGATTCCGTACCCGGTTATGGAGTATATTAATCGCCATAAACTGTACGAAAATTTGAGCCAGACTGAGGCAGTTCTTTGACCCCGACAGATGCAATTATTACCGACCTTGTGGTCGATGCCCTCGACGATCTAAAAGCAGTTGATACCAAAATAGTGGATGTCCGTGGACTCAGTTCCGTGATGGATTTTCTTGTGGTGGCAAGTGGCAACTCGTCTCGCCACGTGAAGTCACTTGCCGATAATGTCGTTGTCAAAGCTAAAGAGGCTGGGTGTCCACCGATCGGTGTCGAAGGTGAAAATGATGCTGATTGGGTGTTAGTCGATCTTGGCGACGTTGTTGTTCATGTTATGCAGCCCGCCGCGCGAAGCTTTTATGATCTTGAGCGGTTGTGGTCAGGAGAACCCGAGACTGCTTTAGAGCCAGACGCAGTCTCAGATCCCTGGGGATAATCCATGCGTGTTTTGGCAATTGGTACGCGCATGCCCCAATGGGTGAGCGACGGTGCCGATGACTACGTCAAACGACTGCCTCGCGAAGCCTCAATCGAATGGGTTGAGTTGCCCGCCTCCAAACGAGCGAGAGACACCGCTGAAAGCCGTATGCTGGAGGAGGCAACGGCTATCGAGCGACGGTTGAAGCCCCAAGAGCTAATGGTTGTTTTGGACGTTGAAGGGAAGGTGATCTCGACCGAGACCATTGCTGAGACCCTCGCGACGTGGCAAAGCGATGGCTCGAAAATCGCATTTGTCATCGGCGGTCCTGATGGACTTCACCCCTCGCTGAAAGCAAAGGCAAGTGCACGGTGGTCCCTGGGTCGGATAACACTGCCGCATCCGCTGGTGCGAGTGATTTTGGCGGAACAGCTGTACCGGGCCTGGTCAATTAATGCGGGACATCCCTATCACCGAGCATGAGGCGCGTTCCTGTGGCACAGTGCACTGAGGTAACAAGATAAGACGCTAATGGCACGCCAGCTTAACCAAATGCAAGATTGGGCGCGTGAAACCCGGATTACGCACGGGAGAGTCACGGTGCTGGCGGTGCTAATGGTCTTGGTCATGATGGGCCTCTTGTACCGATACTTCTCTCTCCAGGTTATCCAGAACGAAGAATTTCGAGCGCAGTCAGACCGAAACCGCATTGCGGTGCGAACCGTAGCGCCCACTCGCGGTGTCATTGTCGACCGATCAGGTAATCTCCTTGCGGTTAACCAACCGTCGTTTACTTTGGCGATCACGCCAGAGCGCGCCGAGGATCTCGATAATGTGTTGATCACGCTCAGCGACCTGTTGGGCCTGACCGAGACTGATATCGAGCTGTTCAAGGAAGCGCGAAAGCGTCGGCGTCCCCTCAGTCCAGTGCCTTTGAAGTATCGACTAACCGACGAGGAGTTGGCCGTAATCGCGGTCAATAAACACGTACTTTCTGGTGTGTCTGTCCTGTCTGAATTAACGCGTCATTATCCTGAAGGAGATCTCTTGGGGCATGCGCTAGGGTATGTTGGTCGTATTGGTATTGATGACGTCGACGAATCTGAGAAAGAGGCCTACCGGGGTATTAGTCACATAGGGAAGGTGGGACTGGAGGCTTACTACGAGGATGTCCTGCGAGGTGGGCTCGGGGTAAGCCGTGTTGAAACCAATGCACGTGGTGTCGAGTTAGACGTGATCGACCGGATAGAGCCTGTGCCGGGCGCTGAGCTGACTCTACACCTTGATATAGAGCTACAGCGCGTGGCCGCAGCCGCCATGGGGGACATGCGAGGTGCCGTGGTGGCGTTGGATCCGAGAACTGGGGGCGTGTTGTCTGCGGTCTCGAGCCCCCGCTATGACCCGAACAAATTTGTGAATGGAATTAGCTTCTCTGACTATGCGGAGCTGCGCGACTCGCGAGATGCGCCACTACTAAATCGTGTCATTCAGGGTCAGTATCCGCCGGCCTCAACGATCAAGCCCATGTTGGGGCTCGCTGGTTTAAATCGAGACTTGATCACCATCGACACCGCGATTCCTGACCCCGGTTATTACCAGCTTCCCGGTGACCCTCGTCGATACAGGGACTGGATCCTTCGCGTGCGCGGCACGGGTCATGCTGAGGAAATGAATCTTCGGGACTCAATCGCGCAGTCATGTGATGTCTATTTCTACGAGCTCGCGAATCGCTTTGGGATTGATGCCCTCGCCGAGTCGCTGGATGACTTTGGTATTGGCAGCGTGACGGGTGTCGATCTGCCCAGTGAAAAGCGAGGCATTTTGCCGAGTTCTGAGTGGAAGCGTCGTGTCATTGGCAGTAGCTGGTATGGCGGTGAAACACTCATCGTCGGTATTGGTCAGGGGTACATGTTGGCTACACCAATGCAGTTAGCGGTAGCGACCGCGGCGCTTGCCACACGTGGTACCGCCTTCAAGCCCATGTTTGTTGCAGCCGTGGATGGCAGATCCGTTGAACCCGAGCCGCTACTCAATGTCTCAGCAGAGACAGCGTATTGGGACGAGGTATTTGCAGGTATGGTTGATACCGTATCGTCAGTCAGAGGGACAGCCTTCGGTATGCGATCGGGTTTGACTTACAGCGTCGCGGGGAAAACAGGAACGGCCCAGGTTGTGGGTATTGCTCAAGATGCAACCTACGATGAAGAGGCCTTGTCCGAGTATCAGCGTAACCATGGCTGGTTTATTGCCTTTGCCCCAGTTGAGAATCCCGAGATTGTGCTCGCCGTTTTAACCGAAAACAGTGGGGGCGGAAGTTCCGCATATCCGGTTGCCCGGGCCATGCTTGATTACTGGATGAGCCGAGATGAGTAACGATTTTGCTCGCGTTGCCGAGGTCTCTTCCCGCGAGTTGGGTGCTCGTGTCCGCTTATTGCGGGTGCTTCATATTGATCTCTGGCTTGTGGTGCCACTGCTGGTGCTAAGTGTTGGTGGGTTGTTTGTTCTTTACAGTGCCAGCGGTCAATCCGATGTCATGCTGAATGCGCAAATGCGTAACATCGCGGTGGCGATGACGGTCTTATTGATTACGGCCCAATTTAGGGTGGAGACATTGCGTGGGGTATCGCCCTATATCTTTGCACTGGCCACGCTCCTACTCGTCGCTGTGGCATTCTTTGGGGTAGGTGCTAAAGGTGCTCAGCGTTGGCTGAGTTTGGGCTTCATTCGCTTTCAGCCCTCGGAGGTCATGAAGGTAGCCATGCCGTTGGCGCTCGCATGGTGGTTGTCCAAAAAGGCACTTCCACCTGATTTGCGCTCGCTTGCAGTGGCCTTCGCGATGGTGGCGGTGCCCTCAGGATTGATATTGCAGCAACCTGACCTCGGAACATCGCTACTGGTTGCCACCAGTGGCCTGGCCGCCATCTATATGGCTGGAATTCAGTGGCGGTATATTTTTTCAATGATGGCGCTCGCCCTCGTCTCTATTTGGCCTGCGTGGGTCTTCGTGTTGAAGGACTATCAGAAGCAGCGTGTGCTCACCCTGTTCAACCCCGAATCTGATCGGCTTGGCGCCGGGTGGAACATCATCCAATCCAAAACCGCGATTGGATCCGGCGGTTGGGAAGGCCTGGGTTGGACCCAAGGCAGTCAGGCGCAATTGGATTTTCTGCCCGAGGGTCACACCGATTTCATTATTGCCGTGTTGGCTGAGGAGTTCGGTTTTCGCGGCGTTTTACTACTGTTCCTGATTTACGCTGTGATTCTCGGTCGGGGTCTGGTGATTACATGGCGGGCGCAGTCGAGTTTCGCGCGAATGCTCGGGGGCGCGCTGGTTGCGACCTTCTTTTTTGGTTTGGTGGTGAACCTTGGAATGGTTTCAGGACTCTTACCTGTTGTCGGGGTGCCATTGCCTATGGTGAGCTATGGTGGAACGGCGATGGTGTCGATGATGATTGCGTTTGGCATGCTAATGGCGATCTCGACCGAGAGACCGGTCACACGAGCCATGCGGTGAGCACACGATTTAGGGGATAACAACCCAGATACATTAACTGAGGGGAGCGAGCACACTATGGGTGGCTTTATGCGTTTTCAAACGATCCTATTATCACTGACCTTAGGCTGGCTGCCCCTAACGGCAGCCGCTGACTACAGTGATCACCCGAGTGCGGAAGCGCTGATCAACCGTGTTGCCGAGCGCGGTGTGGACCGCGACTGGTTGCAGTCTGCCCTGACAGAGGCGACGCGGCAGGAAAGCATCTTGAAGGCCATTTCGCGTCCTGCGGAGAAAAGTAAACCGTGGTCCGAATATCAAGACATTTTTCTCACCAATCGCAGGGCAAAAGAGGGCATTGAGTTCTGGCGGGAGAATAAGGAAACGCTGGATCGCGTGTCTCAGGATACCGGTGTGCCGTCCGAGGTCATCGTCGCGATCATTGGTGTCGAGACCTATTACGGACGTATCACGGGCGGGTATCGCGTCATTGATGCACTGTCGACATTGGCATTTGATTACCCTCGTCGTTCACCCTTTTTCACCAAAGAACTCGAGGTTTTTCTTGAGCTCGCCTATCAGTCTGGCTTGCCACTCGCGGAGTTAAAGGGCTCTTATGCGGGAGCAATGGGTTTAGGGCAGTTCATGCCCTCCAGTTATCGCGCTTACGCAAAGGACTATGAGGGCGACGGTGTCATCGATATTTGGACGAATCCGAACGATGCCATCATGAGTGTGGCTAATTATTTTGTGGCACATGGCTGGAGACCCGGTGGTGAGGTGATCACTCGTGCGACGTTCTCCGGCGACCCAACCCTGTTTGATGTCGGTCTAAAGCCGAAGCTTCGTATTGATGCGCTGGCTGACAAGGGATTGAAGCCAGTGACTGACCAGTCGTCTGATCAGTTGGCGACCCCCATCAGGTTTGACGGCAAATCGGGTGAGGAGCACTGGTTAGGGCTTCATAATTTTTACGTCATTACTCGCTATAACCACAGTGCCATGTATGCCATGGCGGTTCATCAGTTGAGTCAAACTCTGCGGGCCCAAATGCTGTGATGCGCGTATTCACCTCGCTTGTGCTGTTGGCGCTAGTGAGTTGTGCCGGAAGTCCACCGACGACGAAGGATTATCAGCCGCCCCCAATCTCAGCCGAGGCTGTCGTTGAGGCCGTACCGGCGGCAGACCCCATCTCTAGGATGGGGAATAAAAGCCCCTACGAAGTCTTTGGGCAGCAATATACGGTCATGCCGTCTGCCGATGGCTACACTGAAGAGGGTGTTGCCTCGTGGTATGGCATGAAGTTTCAGGGGCGTCGGACCTCTAATGGCGAGATATTTGATGTCTATAAGGCGACCGCAGCTCACAAATCGTTGCCGCTCCCGTCTTATCTGCGCGTCACCAACCTTGAGAACAATGCTTCTATGATCGTTCGTGTCAATGATCGAGGGCCCTTTGTCGGTGATAGGTTGATTGATGTGTCCTATGGTGTTGCTGTGAAACTGGGATTCGCCGAGCAGGGAACAGCCCGCGTGCGTTTAGAGCATATTTCGGTCGATGGCAGTGATGACTGGCGAGGGGCTGAGGCGTCGAATTACCGTCAGCTGCAGGTGGGGGCCTATCAACTCAGGTCTTCTGCCGAGCAGGTTGCGGTAAACATTCGGAACATTCTCGGAGAGGGTGTCGACGTTCATGTGAGTAGCGTTCAGCATGAGGCGGGCACCGTTTTTCGGGTGCGCGTAGGACCTGTGGACAGTTCCGAAAAACTCTCCGAGCTTCAGGAACTTCTTGTAAAAAACGGCCTCTCAAAAGGACAGCCATTACCCTGAGCGATTAGGCTCTCGAGTTGTTACACTAGCGCCGCAGTAAATCCGCGCCAAGGTAAAAAAATGATGCGATCGACCTCCTTTCATCGGCTATTGATGTGTGTGTTGGCCCTTGTGGCGAACCAAGCGATAGCAGCCGTTCCGCCCGCGCCTAAGTTGCCAGCGGATGCTTACTTCTTGATGGATGCGACGACAGGTCAGGTACTGGTCGATCACAACGGTGACTTGTCATTACCGCCAGCAAGCCTGACCAAAATAATGACGTCGTACGTCTTGGCTGAAGAGGTCGATGCTGGCAGAGCATCGCTCGATGACATGATCAAGGTCAGCCGGAATGCCTGGTCACAGAACCCTACCTTTAAAGGCTCTTCACTGATGTGGATTGAGCCGGGTAAGCCTGTCAGTCTCGCTGATCTTGAACGTGGTGTTGTCATCTCCTCAGGCAACGATGCGTCCGTCGCAGTGGCCGAGCACCTTGCGGGGACAGAGTCGAGTTTTGTCGATGTAATGAATCAGCTGGCAGCAGAGCTGGGCCTGGACAATACCGTTTATCGGAACCCACATGGCCTACCGCATCCTGAGCACCGCACGACGGCGCGTGATCTAGCAACCTTGTCAGTGGCCCTGATCAACGGTCACCCTGAGCACTATAAAATCTACAAAGAGCAAAGCTTCACCTACAACGGAATTAAGCAATACAACCGAAACAGCTTATTGCGATCAGATGCCACAGTTGACGGGTTGAAGACGGGATACACCAGTGAGGCGGGTTACGGGCTGGTCGCTTCCGCACAACGTGAGGACATGCGCTTGGTATCGGTTGTGCTCGGTAGTGCTAGTAAGCGGACCCGAGCCTCTGAAAATAGCAGTCTGCTCAATTACGGGTTCCGATTTTTTCAGAATTTAAGACCCCTCTCGGCGGAGGTCACATTGGTCGAGCCTCGCGTGTGGAAGGGTGCTGCTGAATCATTACACGCGGGTGTGCTGGAATCTGTGGTTTTGACAGTGCCGCGAGAGCGAACCGCTGCTGATATCAAATTGACGGTGGACGAGCAGCTCGAGGCCCCGCTTAGCCGAGGTGATGTCATTGGCAGTGTGCAAGTCGTTCGAGGCGGCGAGGTGTTGTTTGAAACCCCGCTCCTGGTTTTGGAGGATGTTCCAAGCGGTGGATTCTTTAAGCGTCTGATGGATGCGCTAATTCTGTGGTTCCAAAATCTGGTCGGTTAGGGCATGACAGAACAAGAAGCACCTAAAATTGAATTCCCCTGTCGCTATCCCATTAAAGTGGTGGGGCGCGCGACACCTGACTACGCAGAGGCGATACGCGCCATCTTCGACCGCCACACAACCGGGCTGACCGACGCAGATATAGAGACTAAGAGCAGCCGCTCTGGGACCTTCGATTCGATCACGTTCACAATAACGGCTACCGGGCCCGATCAGCTCGATGCGCTCCACAAGGAGTTGGTGGCGTCGGGCCGTGTATCGATGGTGATTTAAGTCATGGTTGTCCGCGATCTGGGTCATGTTGATTACCTCCCTACGATCGAGGCAATGAAAGCATTTACCCAGGCGCGTGGTGTTGAAACGCCAGATGAGCTATGGGTACTCGAGCATCCTCCCGTATTTACGCAAGGTATTGCTGGGAAAGAGGAGCACTTGCTGGCGCCGGGCGAGATCGAGGTCATCAGAACAGACCGCGGTGGTCAGGTGACCTATCACGGACCGGGACAGATTGTCGTTTACGTTTTATGTGATATCCGTAGGGCAAAGCTGGGTGTTCGCGACCTGGTCACCGGACTCGAGCAGGCCATCATCGCCTTTTTGTCTGAGTTTGGCCTGGTTGCAGAGGCGGATCCAAAAGCCCCGGGTGTCTACGTGTCGGGCGAAAAGATTGCATCACTGGGCCTGAAAATTAGTCGAGGATCTAGCTATCACGGACTCGCGCTTAATGTGAACCCAGATCTAGAGCACTTCGGCAGAATTAACCCCTGTGGCTATGCCGGTTTGCGAGTGACCTCGCTCGCACAACTTCTCGGTGAGCAATGTCCGTCGCAAGCGGATGCCGCCGAGCGGTTAGTGGAGCATTTACGCTCAAAACTCCCACTTCAATAAGCGACGGGCCTCGTTAACTGGCATAATCCGCGGCGTCATCGGAGGACTCATGTCAGAAAACGACAGCGCCATTAACGCGCGCCGCACATTCGCCATCATCTCTCACCCTGACGCAGGTAAAACCACCATCACAGAGAAGCTTCTGTTGCTGGGGTCGGCCATTCAGGTAGCGGGTTCCGTGAAAGGAAAGCGTGGCCCGCACGCGACATCTGACTGGATGGCAATGGAGCAGGAGCGCGGCATTTCAGTCACGTCCTCGGTCATGCAATTTCCCTATCACAATCGCATGGTCAACCTCTTGGATACGCCGGGTCACGAAGACTTTTCGGAGGACACCTACCGCACGCTGACTGCGGTGGATTCCGCCCTGATGGTTGTCGATGGTGCAAAAGGGGTAGAGGACAGAACCATTAAGTTAATGAATGTCTGTCGACTGCGTGATACCCCGATCATAGGCTTTGTAAATAAATTGGACCGCGATATTCGCGATGCCATTGAGTTGCTCGACGAAATCGAGGAAGTGTTGAAGATCGAGGCAGCGCCAATTAACTGGCCTATTGGCATGGGTAAGTTTTTCAAGGGTGTTTACAACCTGTATACGGACACCATTCACTGCTATGAGCAAGGTCATGGACAGGTACTGCCGCCTGATCGACGCATTTCTGGGCTTGAATCCGACGAGGCGCGTGACTTGCTGGGAGACGAATACGATGACTTTTGCGATGAGATTGAACTTGTTCGTGGTGCCAGTCACACCTTTGACAAGGCGCTTTTTCTAGAGGGAAAGCAAACCCCCGTATTCTTCGGAACCGCACTGGGTAATTTTGGTGTCAGGGAAATGCTGGATGATTTTGTTGAGTGGGCACCTGAGCCGCAATTGAGAACTACGCAGTCGCGGGATGTTGTGCCCACTGAAGCCGAATTTTCCGGCTTCGTGTTTAAAATTCAGGCCAACATGGATCCCAAGCATCGCGACCGCATCGCTTTTGTTCGCGTCTGTTCAGGGCGCTACGAAAAAGGCATGAAAATGCGCCATGTCCGAATCGACAAAGACATCAGAATTGCGGACGCAGTATCGTTTAAAGCTGGTGAGCGCGAATTGGTCGAGTCCGCCGTAGCGGGCGACATCATTGGTCTTCACAATCACGGCACGATCCAGATCGGGGATACATTTACGTCGGGAGAAGCACTGCAATTTACGGGTATTCCGCATTTTGCCCCCGAACTCTTCCGCAAGATCCGGTTATCGGATCCCATGAAGATGAAAGCCTTACAAAAGGGCTTACAACAGTTGT
This sequence comes from Halieaceae bacterium, assembly GCA_011524755.1. Classification (GTDB taxonomy): domain Bacteria; phylum Pseudomonadota; class Gammaproteobacteria; order Pseudomonadales; family Halieaceae; genus Luminiphilus. The sequence continues at coordinate 35,655 of WTJR01000021.1, forward strand.
CAGAAGAGGGCTCGACCCAGGTTTTTTCGCCGCTCAACACAACAGATCTGATCGTTGGTGCGGTAGGGCAGTTGCAGTTTGATGTCGTTGCTCACCGGCTGAAGGATGAATATAAGGTGGACGCCATCTACGAGCCGGTCAGTATCTACACCGCTCGATGGTTGGACGCGGAAGACCCGAGAAAGTTAGAAGAGTTCCGCAAGAAGGCTGCTGATCACCTGTCTGAGGATGGTGGTGGCTATCTAACCTACCTCGCGCCAACGCGAGTCAATCTATCGCTGATGCAAGAGCGCTGGCCCGACATCCGCTTTAGAGAGACCCGAGAGCATTGATTGCGCGTTACAGAAGCGCTTTGATTTCTTGTGCTATGTCAGCGGGCTTCTTTTGAGACCCAAATCGAGCGACAACCTCACCCTCGCGATTGACGAGGAATTTTGTGAAGTTCCATTTGATGCGCTCGGTTCCCATGATGCCTTTCACAGAGGACTTCAGATGCTTGTATAGCGGATGGGTCCCGTCACCGTTGACTTCAATCTTCTCGAATAATGGGAAGCTGGTCTTAAAGCGCGTCTCACAAAACTCGACAATTTCTTCAGTGCTACCGGGCTCCTGAGCCCCGAACTGGTTACACGGGAAAGCCAGTACTGAGAAACCGGCGTCTTTGTGATCTTGGTAAAGCTTCTCGAGCCCCTCGTATTGGGGGGTGAAGCCGCACTTCGACGCTGTATTTACCACCAGAAGGACTTGTCCTTTGTAGTCCGATAACGAGGCTTCGGTACCGTTAGCGAGCGTGGCTGAATAATCATAAACGTTGGACATTGCGGGCTTCCTTGAAACAACGGGCCGCAAAGGAAACTACATTCTCAGATAAGTTTCCAGTTCGAATTCGGTGACGCGCTTGGCGAACTCGTTCCACTCTTGCACTTTCGTTGCTAAAAACAGCGTTTTGAACTCGCCCGTCAGATAGCTTGATAAAACGTCCGACTTATCGAAGACCGATATGGCCTCATCCATGGTCGTAGGTAGGGCAGGTGCATCGATCTCCTGATCCCAAGCATTTCCCTCGATAGGGTCTGGCGGTGACAGTGTGTTCTCGATGCCGTGCCAAATCCCGGCCAGCACGGCGGCTAACACCAGATAGGGGTTGGCGTCGGCCCCGGCCACCCGATGCTCAATGCGGCGGGCTGCGCTTGGGCTCTCGGGAATACGAATGGCCGTGGTTCTATTGTCGTAACCCCAAGCAGATTCGGTTGGTGCATGATTGCCCGGTTGAAATCGCCGGTAGGCATTGAAACTGGGTGCGAACAGAAGCATGGAAGCGGGCAGCAATTCCAAGCATCCAGCAACTGCGTAACGTAATAGGTCAGAGCCTTCCTCACCGCCATCATCGAAGACATTGGTTCCGTTTTCGTCGAGCAGACTGCAGTGCACATGCAACCCATTACCAGCCTCATCATCAATGGGCTTTGGCATAAAGCTGGCGACAAAGCCGTGGCGCGCCGAAACCGCTCGGATGGTGCGCTGCATTCTGATCACTTGATCCGCGAGGAGCATGACATCATCACTGTGTGCCACATTGATTTCGAACTGGCTGGGGGCTGATTCTTTGATAATGCCCTCGTAGGGGAGGTCCTGGGTATCAAATGCCTGTCGCAATGCTTCGAGTAGCGGGCCGTGGTAATCGAGTTCGCTGAGGGCGTATAAGTTGCCGCCCACGGCATTTTGATCTCGAAGTGCTGTGCCAATGGCTTCATTGGTTTCTGGCTTTGGAAGCAAGCTGAACTCGAGCTCGACAGCCATACATGGCTTGAGTTCTTTCTCGGTGAATCGGGTTACCAGTGCCTGTAGCACCTGCCGGGGGTCCCCCATGTACGGACTTCCGTCCTTATCGAACATGCTGAGCAACACCTGAGCCTGGTCCACACCGCGCTCAGTCAGCAGGGGTCGAAGCGAACCCTCGACCAAGTGGCAGTATCCGTCGATATCGCCATTGGCGTGAGCCAGCGCAGGAATATCACGACCCCACACGTCGAGCCCCAGCGCTGACTTAGGGAGCTTGAGGCCCTGCTTCTCGATCGTGTCGAGTTTTTGCACGGGCAGCCACTTTCCGCGCGCGATCCCGTTGCAGTCGGTGATCAGCGCTTCGACCATAGTGATGTCCGGATAGGCGTTGAGAAATTGTCTTGTCGACTGCACAACCTAGACTCGTTTAGGGTAAGCCCAAATGGTGGGTCGTCGCGCGCGCGCGCTCAATGACCAAGCTGGGGCAATCGATACCTTAGCTGGGTCAGTCTCATCAATTCATATAGATTTTTAGCGGATCCTCGCCCTTCGCCTGTGCGACGTAGGGGATGGCGTTGATAAAGAGCGCAAAGAGATCGGCCTGACTGTTGACGTCGAGTTTCTTGTAGATCGACTTTCTGTGACGACGAACGGTCTCAAGTGAAATGTCGAGTTTTTCAGCGCTGGTGTCCGCGCCATAACCTCGGAGTAGTAGCTCCAAGACTTCTTGCTCCCTGTCGCTTACATAACTTGACCCGAATGACTCAAAGCCCTGTTGAATATGATGGTCGACACCGGGTTGCAACAGATTGCTCTCTACAAATTCTTCCCGCCGCGTATGAAGGTCAATCAGTTCTGCAATGACCTGACTGATACTGTAGAGCCAGTTGTACTCGTCCTCACTGAATTCGCCTTGGTTCTCAAGGCGCATGAGGCTGATATTAACCACACTGCCATCGCCGAGACGGGTGACAATGATGGCCTCATCAACGGTGCCCGTGCTGGCGTAGTAGTTTTGATGGTAACTACTATCCTCGAAATCACCGGTGACCAGCCGTGAAAGGCGGTAGCAGTTATTGCGAGGGGAGTTCAGCGAGATCTTAAAAAAAGGATCTTCGCGATAGGGCCCTTCTAAGTACTCGTCAACTTGAGAGCCGTAGGCTTCTTTTGGGATTTTGTGATCGAGCAGCTTTGGCGGGAGGTCCCGGTGATAGAGCCACGCCTGTGGAAAGGCCACTGGTACTTGCGCCTCAATGGCGGCGAATACCTGCTGGAAAAAAATAGGCTCGCCAACATGCGCAATGATGTTGGCAAGATCTGTATTCCAACGTTGAAAGGCATTTGTATCCACGGGTTTTGACGCTCCGTTTCCGATTTGGCCTGACTAAGGGTGTAGCGTTTCCCCTCGCAGGTCAATCGACCGCAGAGGCAGGTTGCTTTTGGGTCTTTCAGCTCGCGCTAGCCACTCACGCGCCCTGCAAGGTGCTGGGCTGCGTCCGCAATGGCAACCCGTGTAGCCTCTGCTTCTCTTCGACCTTGTATCTCAACGACGCCATCGGCCAGCGATCGCTCTCCCACGGTGACCCGTAAAGGGATACCGATGAGCTCGCAATCGGCGAACTTCACACCCGGTCTTTCTTTACGATCATCCATGGCAACATTGACGCCGCGGGCCTTTAGGTCTGCATACAATGCCTCGGTGGCCTCAGCGACAGTCTCAGACTTATCCATGCCAAGAGGGATAAGAACGACTGAGAAGGGCGCCATGGCTTCGGGCCAGATGATGCCGTTCTCATCATTATTTTGCTCGATAGCGGCTGCCACAATCCGCGTGATACCTATTCCGTAGCACCCCATACTCATGGGAACCGATTTGCCATTTTGGTCGAGGACTTCCGCGCGCATGGCTTCGGAGTACTTGGTACCGAGCTGGAAAATGTGGCCGACCTCGATACCACGCTTAATTTCAACCTGCCCCTTGCCACAAGGGCTGGGGTCACCCGCGGCGACAGTTCGCAAGTCGGCGACTTCAAATGTGGTGATATCCCGATGCCAGTTCACACCTCTTAAGTGCTTGTCGTCTTCATTGGCGCCACAGACGAAGTTGCTGAGTACTGATGCGGCTCGGTCAACGACGATGCGTACATCGAGTCCCACAGGTCCCAGAGATCCAAAGGATGCCCCCGTCGCTGCTTTGACCGCCTCTTCTTGAGCCATCTTGAGTGGTTGGCTCATGCCAGGGAGTTTCTCGGCTTTGATTTGATTGAGCTGATGATCGCCACGCAAGACAAGTGCCACTAGCTCGCCGTCCTCGCCTTCGACAAACAATGTCTTGATGGATGCGCTTGCGGCAACGCCATACTTCTTCTCGAGTGCATCGATAGTCTTTGTATCGGGCGTGTCGAACACTGTCATTGGCTCGGGTTCTGCTGGAACTGCATCGGGTGTCAGCGCCTCAGCCAGCTCAACATTGGCAGCGAAATCACTCTCTGTAGAGAAGGCAATATCGTCTTCTCCTGAATCAGCCAAGACATGGAACTCGTGGGAGTGACTTCCGCCAATTGAGCCTGTGTCGGCCTCAACGGGGCGATAGTCCAAGCCAAGCCTGTCAAAAATGGTCGAGTAAGCCTCGTGCATTCGCCAGTAGGTTTTCTCAAGCGACGCATGGTCCTCGTGGAATGAGTAGGCATCTTTCATTACGAACTCGCGCGAGCGCATGACACCAAACCGCGGGCGAATTTCGTCTCTGAACTTCGTTTGAATTTGGAAATAGTTAATGGGTAAGCGCTTATAACTTTTGATTTCCGACTTGGCCAATTCCGTAATGACTTCCTCGTGAGTCGGACCCAGGCAGAAATCGCGCTCATGCCGATCCTTTAGACGCGCCAGCTCGGGACCATACTGCTCCCAACGGCCCGATTCCTGCCACAGTTCGGCAGGCTGAACGACAGGCATGGCCACCTCGACGGCACCCGCATTTTCCATTTCTTCCCGAACCACACGCTCGACGTTTCTGACGACTTTCAATCCCAATGGCATCCAGGTGTAGATGCCTGCAGCGATGCGCTTGATAAGGCCTGCGCGGAGCATGAGCTGGTGGCTGATCACCTCTGCATCTGCTGGTGTTTCCTTGGTGGTCGAGATGGGAAAATTTGAAAATCGCATCAAGGTTTCCTATGAGTACATGAAGCGTAAAAGTTGCTGTGAGGCGTAGCGGCGCAGTGTATCAAAACTGGGTTTTTAGGTCGCTAGGTAACAATTCACCCATCTCGTGTACATCTCTCATGTATCTTCAAAGCGGATGAGTGGTTGGGTACCTTTTGAGACGGTTGTCAGCCATCGGATCGCTGTCTATTCTAGCCACCCCATGGAGCTACAGCGGACGCGGAGAGATCCTTAAGCGAATTCGGAGAGAAGAGCGTGCAAGCCGAAAAAATGAAGACCAAAAAAGGCAAGAAAAAGAAGCAAACAGCGGGGCTTTCAAAGCGAGATTTGCATCGGGCGATTTCGGAGAGAACCGGTCTCAGCAAGAAGCGCGTGACCGAGGTTTTTGCTGCGCTCGAGGACGTGCTTGCAGATCAAATGAAAACCGACGGCGCGGGCGAATTTACGTTGCCCGGACTGGCCAAGTTCACAACAGCCACGCGTCCAGCCGTGAAAGCCCGCAAAGGTATCAATCCCTTTACCGGTGAAGAGACGGTATTTGCGGCCCGACCCGAGTCAAGAACAGTAAAAATTCGCGCGCTGAAGAAACTGAAAGGCTTCGCTAACTCGTAATAAACCCCATTGAGCGAGTAATGCCATTAACCTCGCGCCCCGATTAGTGTAATCTCTCGCGCTCCGCGCGGTAGGGTGCGGAGTTCGGTTCGTCATCTTTGAGAATGTTCGCATGCCAATTTACGAGTACGTATGTGGTGCCTGCGGTAACGCGCATGAGGCACTGCAGAAAATATCAGATGCCCCGCTGACGGATTGTCCGGCATGCGGCCAATCGTCCTTGAAGAAAAAAGTATCAGCGCCTGCGTTCAGGCTCGCGGGATCAGGTTGGTACGAAACCGATTTTAAAACGGGTGCGAAGAAAAATTTAGCCAATGACTCGAAATCTGACTCGAGCGGCGCTTCGGCATCTGCAACGCCTGCCTCCTCAACAACATCGTCAGATTAGTGCTGGGGAAGACAGGAAGAGGATAGATAAAGAGTACTGATGCGGACACATTATTGTGGTGCTACAAAGGATGTCGCTGTTGGCGAAACGGTCACTATCTGCGGTTGGGTAGACCGGCG
>WTJR01000025.1 GCA_011524755.1 Halieaceae bacterium
TATTTGAAGCCATTCCTGCTGAGATGAGTGAGGAGGAGGCAGCGCTGTTTGCGTCAACTCGCTAGCATCGAACAGATATAAAAAACCCGCGGTGAACGCGGGTTTTTTGTGTCTGGTGATCGGTTAGTAGCCTCGTAGGCTCGCAAATCGATCGGCATGGAAGTGATAGTCGCCGTAAGCCTGTCTGCAGACAGCCGCACGTTTCATGAAGAAGCCAATATCGAACTCATCCGTCATACCGATGCCGCCATGCATTTGCACGCCTTCCTCAGTGGCATTGCGTACAACTTTTGAGCATTTGGCTTTTGCCATGCTTGCGAGAACAGAGCGCTTTTCACTGTTGGCGTCGAGTGCCTGAAGTGCGGCCAAAACAGCAGACTTACTGACTTCAATTTCTGCAAATAATTGTGCTGCTCGGTGTTGAAGCCCCTGAAAAGTCCCAATTTTTTCGCCGAACTGTTCGCGCTCTTTGAGGTAACCGACTGTGCGCTCGAAGGTTTCAATGGAAATCCCGAGCATCTCGGCAGCAGAGCAGGCCGCCGCCACATCAATGGTGAATTCCATGGCCTCTGAGGCACCACCGAGACTGCCAAGGAGCGCATCGCCACTCACAGTCACATTATCAAGAGTGATATCTGCGGCACGCTGACTATCAACGATCAGGCGGGTCTCGCACGATACGCCCTCGGCGCCGCTCTCTACTGCAAAGACGCTCATCCCCTCGTTTCCACCGGTGACAACAAGTAGTAAATCGGCATTGTGGCCGTCGATCACACCGCGCTTGTTGCCAGAAAGCACATAGGCATCACCAGATGCGGAGGCTGTCGTCTCAATCGAGGAGAGATCGAAGTAGCCTGTCTCATCGGCCGCCAACACCGCGGTTAGTTCGCCAGAGGCAATGCCCGGTAAATACTTCTCTTTTTGCTGCTCTGACCCCAGCTGGTTAATCAAGCTTGCGGCAACGACTGCTGAACTAAGGAAGGGGGAGAGCGCAAGCGTACGTCCCATCTCTTCAAGCACAACCCCTGCACCAACATAGCCGAATTCGAGGCCAGAATAAGCGTCTGGAATCACAATGCCGGGCCAGCCCATTTCACTCATTTTTGTCCACAGCTCGGGCATGTGGTCCTCGCCTGCGTCGCGCATGGCGCGCAGTGCGGAAATCGGCGCACTCTCTGACAGGAATGCTTTTGCCGAGTCTTTGAGGAGCTGTTGCTCCTCACTTAAGATCATTACCACGTTGTTTCCCCCTACGCTGGCAAGCCAAGAATGCGCTTGGCAATAATGTTCAGCTGCACTTCGGTGGTACCGCCTTCAATCGAGTTGGCTTTACTTCGAAGCCAGCTTCTTACCAATGCGCCTTTACTATCGGTATCAAAGTTCAGCGCGTCGGTAGCGCCAATGGCCATGAACAGTTCCTGACGGAGCTTATTGAGCTCGGTGCCGTACATCTTAAGAATCGACGATGACGCGCCCGTTCCCTGGCCCGCTTTGGTTTCGTCGGTAATGCGCTCGATAGTGAGACCAAATGCCATCTCATCGATCTCGAAGGAACTGGCTTCGGCGCGCAGCGATGCATCGCGAAGCCGACCATCTTTGGTACCGCGCTTGGCAGCTGCCATTTGTCCCATGCCCTTCATGCCGCCGCCAGCAAGTCCGAAACCACCAATCATGGCGCGCTCATGCGTCAGCAGGTACTTGGCAATCTCCCAGCCCTTATTCAGCGTGCCTACAAGCTGTGCCTTGGGGACCTGAACGTTATCGAAGAAGGTTTCGCAGAAAGGCGATGTGCCGCTGATCAGCTTGATAGGCTTGGTGCTGACACCTTCGGATGTCATGTCAAATAATAGGAAGCTGATACCTTCATGTTTCGGGCAATCGAAGTCAGTTCGAACCAGGCAGAAAATCCAGTCGGCTTTGTCGGCATACGAGGTCCAGACTTTCGAGCCGTTGATGAGGTAGTGGTCGCCCATGTCCTCCGCTTTGGTGCGCAGGCTAGCAAGATCAGATCCTGCATTGGGCTCACTGTAACCCTGGCACCAACGAATTTTACCGTTGATGATGTCAGGAATGTATTGCTGCTTTTGCTCTTCGGTTGCGTAGAGCAACAAGGCTGGGCCCAGCATATCCAAACCAAAGCTACTCAGCGGACGTCGAGCGCCGATGCGCGCCATCTCCTCGCCCAGGATCTTAGCTTCGGGGCCAGAGAGACCACCGCCGCCGTATTCAGTAGGCCAGCGTGGTGCTGTCCAGCCTTTTGCTGCCATGCGCTCTAGCCATAGTTTCTGGCCCTCGCTCTTGAATACCCAGTTGCGGCCACCCCAGCACTGATCTTCATCCGACCGCATAGGTTGACGCATATCCTCGGGACAATTGGCCTCCAGCCACTCGCGTGTCTCGGCTCTAAATTGTTCAAGGTTTTCCATGTTTCCTGCCCTCGATTATCTTTTTCTTGTGTTGCCAGATGCTAACCGAATCGCGGTCGGTTAAACACTCTTCAAGTCAGTGTAAGTGGTGTATAGCGTCTTATCCGCCAAGCTGCTCCGCCGCGGCGTTTAGATCCCAATAGGCGTTAAGTGAGGTGATCAACCCTTCGTCATTAACCCGATACGTAACGATCATTTCTATGTCGATAATCAGGTCTTCGCCCAGATGGTTGGTCGCTGTCGCAATACAGGCGCAATCGGCGGGCCCCGCAGCAATTTGTTTGTGTGATGTGATGACCATCGTGCTGGGTCCGATCATCAGGTCCCAAAATTCCTTTAGACGTTCTTTTCCAGTGAACCCCTCACCGGTTGGGTCATGGGGCGATGGGCCCACCGGATCATGCACCACTGCATCATCAGCAAATAGTGATAGCCATTGCTCTTTCTGTCCGTTCTGCGCACAGGCAATGGAGGCCAAGTGAGCATTAATGGCTGGATGCGGGTGACTCATAATGTACCTGTGCTAGCTGACTAGAGACCGTCACTGATTTGGATAATGTCATC
>WTJR01000056.1 GCA_011524755.1 Halieaceae bacterium
AGGGCCACGTTGTCGCGATCCCAGTAATGCTCACTTTTCTTGATGATGATGCGCCGGTTGAGTGACCACTCATCGAGGGTAAACGCGCCGTTACTGACGATATTGCCAACGCGCGTCCACGGCGTGAACCGGTCAGTCATCTTTCCGTGTTTGAGCAGTGTTTCCGGATGTACCGCAAAGCTACTGTAGTGATCCATCAACTGAAGAAAATAGGGGGTGGGCGCGTTCAGAGTGACCTGTAACGTCAGATCGTCGAGCGCCTTGACACCCACTTGATCAAAGTCGGTGATTTCACGCTTGGAATAGGCCTCTGAATTGACAATGGGGTAGAGCATGTAAGCGTAGAGAGAGCCGGTGTCGGGATGCAGCGCTCGGTTCCAGGACCAAACGTAGTCCGATGCGGTCATCGGCTCCCCATTGCTCCATTTGGCTTCAGGGTTGATGTAGAACGTATACACCGTTCCGTCATCGGAAATGTCCCACCGCTCGGCAACACCGGGCTCGGGCTCGAGTGTGATGGGATTTTTAACTGCTAAACCTTCAAACAAGGCGCGGATGATGTGGTTCTCGGGAACGCCCGTGACCACATGAGGGTCGAGACCCTGGGGTTCGGCTCCATTACCGTAATGAAGGAAGCCGTCACGGTTTCCCGACTCCACATTGCTCTCGCCACCGCCACACGCGGTGAGCAGTGCCATCAGGACACTGGCAGGTATGATCGATTGAAAAAGGCGCATGATTCTTCTTGCTCTTGGCTTTGACGCATCCTATCCAATTTTCACCGCGCGTTGTATGCAAAGTACCGAATAGTGACGCTTAAAAGCCAAGTTTCTGAGGCTGTCCCAACCTGTCTTCTGGTAAACTGCGAGCCTCAAACGAGTTGGCACACAAGAGCATCCGATGACCGTAAGAACCCGCGTCGCACCTTCACCCACTGGCGATCCTCACGTTGGGACGGCCTACATGGCGCTGTTCAATCGGTGTTTTGCTCGCGCGCATGGCGGTCAATTCATTTTGCGCATCGAGGACACGGATCAAGCACGCAGCACGGCTGCCGCGGAGCAGATGATTCTCGACTCATTGCGCTGGCTGGGACTCGATTGGGATGAGGGTCCTGATGTTGGTGGCGAGCATGGCCCTTACCGGCAGAGTGAGCGTCGCGATATCTACGGACAGTACGCTTGGCAGCTAGTCGAGCAGGGGGATGCCTTCGTTTGCTACCGCACGCCAGAAGAGCTCGATGCGCTACGCGAAGCGCGGCGCGAGGCGGGAAAGTCTACTGCGCTTAAGCCTGCCGACCTCGAGTTATCCGCTGAAGAGCAAGCTGCTCGAAAGAGTGCGGATGCACCCTTTGTCATCCGGATGCGGGTTCCCGACGAGGCGGGAGCGTGCGTTGTAAAGGATCGGTTGCGGGGTGATATCGAGCTGGACTGGGGCATGGTCGACGCCCAGATTCTTTTAAAGTCCGACGGTATGCCCACCTACCATCTTGCCAATGTAGTGGACGACCACCTCATGGGCATCACGCATGTTATCCGTGGTGAGGAGTGGCTGAACTCGGCGCCCAAGCATCAGCTTCTGTATCAGTACTTTGGCTGGGAGATGCCAGAGCTCTGCCACATGCCGCTCCTGAGAAACCCGGATAAATCAAAGCTCAGCAAGCGCAAGAATCCGACAAGTATTTTGTACTACGAGCGTATGGGCTTCCTGCCCGAGGCTCTGGTGAATTACTTGGGCCGCATGGGCTGGTCGATGCCCGATGAGCGGGAAAAGTTTTCACTCGATGACATGCAAGCGGCGTTTGACATCGATCGCGTATCGCTCGGCGGTCCCATCTTCGATGTGGAAAAACTTAAGTGGTTGAACGGGCTCTGGCTGCGCGAAAACTTTGATACTGAGCAACTTAAAGAGCGCCTGAAAGCATGGCTTTGGAATGACGCAACACTCGACAAAATACTGCCCCACGCGCAGGGTCGCATGGAGGTGCTCTCTGACTTTGTGCCCATGTCATCGTATCTCTTGTCGGGGGAGGTCGCGGTCGACGCTGCTGCATTTGACGGTACCGCGGAAACAACTGAAGAGGTTGTCAGACGATTACAGTTTGTTTTGTGGCGTCTCGAGGCTCAGCAGGACTGGGAGCGTGGCGCGCTGTTTGAGAGCCTGAAGCAGTTGGCAGAGTCACTTGAGCTTAAGCCTAAGGCCCTATTTGCGCCGCTGTTTGTCGCGGTTTCGGGTAAGAGCAGTGCGTATTCGATTCCCGATTCTATGTCGATTCTGGGGCCTGATTTGACACGCGCACGCTTGCGCAACGCGATCCTTGTGTTGGGCGGCGTGTCTAAGAAAGCGGCTAAGCGACTCGAGAAAGAGTACGCCGCACTGAGCTGAGACTCAGCGCGGTCGGTTGAGAAGGGCGATCAGTGCCAACACTGAGACGACGACTTCAAAGCCCAAGACACCCCAGGTGTAGCCCGTAAAGCTCGAGGTCATCTCGATATCTACTTGGCTGCCAGCCACCTCGAATTTTGAATCGAGCTCACGGAACACCGTGAAGGCACGCGCAGCACCGATGTAGCTGATGATGACAAAGAGGAGCCAGAGTCCGGCCTTGAGGTATTCCTTGATGAACGCTGAGGCGAGGAGAATGGAGCCAATAGCGATTTCAAGACCGCCGTACATGGCCGCAATTTCCGCGTAAGCATCTTGAGAGGCGATGAAAATGCCCGACCAGCCTGCAGGTATCTCAGGGTCGTAGACGCTGACAACACCCAGTCCAAAAAAGATGGCGCCAGTCACGCCGAGCAGTAATTGACCAAACATAAAAAGCCTCCCAGAGTTGCTCGCGACACCATAGCAAACCTCATTCTACCTTGACACCAGCGCCGCATCCTCGTAACGTGCGGCCTCTTCGATTTGGGGCTATAGCTCAGCTGGGAGAGCGCAACACTGGCAGTGTTGAGGTCGGCGGTTCGATCCCGCCTAGCTCCACCA
>WTJR01000140.1 GCA_011524755.1 Halieaceae bacterium
AGGGCGGCGAAGATATGTTCTTCATGGCTGTGCACACCACCGGGCGAGAGGAGGCCAAACACGTGTACGGCGGACTGAGTGGCTACGGCGGCATCAATCGCATCGGTGAAGGCTGGGTTGCTAGCGAACGTACCATCCTCAATGGCTTTGTCGATTCGGGTGATGCTTTGGTAAATAATACGCCCGGATCCCAAGCTCATATGTCCGACTTCGGAGTTGCCCATCTGGCCTGCGGGCAACCCAACATCAAGTCCTGACCCTGAAACAAGCGTCGATTCACCTGTTTCCCACAGGCGGTCGAAGTTCGGTGTCCGGGCATGGAAAATGGCGTTATTTTCTGGCGCTTGCCGATAACCGAACCCATCCAAGATGACGAGGACGGTGGGTGAGAACGCGTTTGTGTTGGATGACATGGTTTCCCCTCAAGCTCACCTTGTGAATTTTAGCCTGATGAATGTTACAGATCATCCCGTTAGACGGTGATTCTGCTACTGGAGAGCCCTTGTTGAAGCACGTATACTCTGCGCTTTTCGCGCCTGCCCTACAGGGCAGAAGCTAACTCAGAGAGCCTAACAGTGTCTTTTAGCCAGTTTCTAATTTTCGTCTCCGAGCAGTGGCTGTTGGTATTTGCGCTCTTACTGTCGCTCAATCTCTTACTCTTTACGGAGTCCCGGAAGGCTGGGCCTGCGCTAAGCCCTCAGCAAGCGATTAATCTGACAAACAAGAGCGGTGGCATCTTTCTCGACGTGAGGGATTCGAAAGAGTTTAAGCGGGCGCATATAAGCGAAGCGATTAACATCCCTTCGGCGAATTTGCCGGGAAGAATGGGTGAGCTAGAGGCTTATAAAAACAAGCCCGTGATCGTGGTGTGCCGAATGGGTAGCAGTGCGTCAGCAGCAGTCAAACAGCTCAGGGCAAATGGCTTTGGTAATGCGCACCGAATGGCGGGTGGCATGATGAGCTGGGATGAACAGCGCTTGCCGGTAACCAACAAATGAATACGGTTACCATTTACACCACACGATGGTGCCCTTTTTGTGTCCGAGCAAAGCACTTGCTGAACAGTAAGGGCGTGGCATTCGACGAGATTCCGGTTGATGGTAATCCGGGTCTGAGAGCCGAGATGGCTGCCATGGCTGGGGCGACGAGCGTGCCTCAGATCTGGATAGGCGACCAGCACGTCGGTGGCTGCGATGAACTGTATGGCCTCGAGCGTCGTCAGCAATTAGATTCAATGCTTCGATCAGAAGCACCTTAAATACTAAGAAAGGAGTAACCGCCATGGCGGAAGATCAAGCTGCTGGGGCAGCGCAAGAAGAGCAGGTTCAGCAGCAATTCACAATGCAGCGTATCTATGCGAAAGATGTATCGTTTGAGTCGCCGGCGTCTCCCGATATCTTTCGTCAGAACTGGCAGCCCAACGTTAATGTTGACTTGAACACACGGTCTTCAAAGGCAGATGACACCGGTAATCATGAGGTTGTCCTCACAATTACGGTGACAGCCAAGATGGAAGATAAGAATGCTTTCCTAGTAGAGGTGCAGCAAGCGGGTATCTTCTTCGCAGCGGGTATTGACGAGGAGCCGCTTAAGCAACTTCTTGCAACTGTCGCTCCCAACATTCTTTTCCCTTACGCTCGCGAAGCGATCGACGCACTGGTTATCAAGGGCGGTTTCCCTCCATTGATGCTGGCGCCCGTTAACTTCGATGCGCTGTACCATCAGGCGATGGCTCAGGGTGGTTCAACACAAGGTGGTGAGCAGCCAGCGGACGGCTCTACGCACTGATTAGGGGTTCTGACTGAGTTTGCGGGTTAGGGTGTTTCGGCCCCAACCCAAAAGCTCAGCGGCCTCGGCTTTTCTCCCCGCGGTGTGTTCTAAAGCGGCGTTCATCATGATTGACTCTATTTGAGGCATGGCTTGTTTGAGCACGTTAGTCTCACCTGCGAGTAACTTTGCTCTCACCCAGTCAGACAGCTGCTTTTCCCAAGAAACAGATCCCTTCCCTTCACTGTCCGTACCCATGGTGAGTTCGGGTGGCAGGTCATTCATTAGGATCGTGTTGCCTGCTGCCATGACCGTTAGCCACCGGCAGGTATTCTCTAGCTGTCGGACGTTACCAGGCCAGTCGAGCGCGCTGAGATACTCTCGTACCTGATCAGATACTTCTTTCGTCGGGACTCCCAGTTCTGACGCGGCTTTACTCAGAAAATGGTTGAGCAGTAAGGGTATATCTTCGCTTCGCTCAGATAGCCTGGGCACGTTGATACCAATCACATTGAGTCGATGATAGAGATCTTCCCTAAACGAGCCCTGCTCGACGAGGTTGCGAAGATCCTGATGTGTCGCAGCGATAACACGCACGTCCGTCTTGATCGCGCTGGCACCCCCAACACGGTAGAACTCGCCCTCGGCAAGGACTCTCAGCAGACGGGTCTGCGTGTCATGTGGCATGTCGCCGATTTCGTCTAGAAAGAGAGTGCCACCATTGGCTTGCTCGAAACGGCCTTCGCGTCGTCCCGAAGCGCCCGTAAAGGAGCCTTTCTCGTGCCCGAAAAGTTCGGATTCCATCAAGTCCTTGGGTACGGCTGCCATGTTGAGCGCAACAAAAGGTGCGCTTGCCCTTGGGCTGTGACGGTGCAGGGCCCGTGCGACCAGTTCCTTGCCTGACCCTGACTGGCCACTGATCAAGACGGTGATCGAGCTCTGTGATAGGCGGCCGATGGCTCTGAAGACCTCTTGCATGGCCGGCGCGTTTCCAATGATTTCCTTGTCTCCGCTATCCAGCGTCTTGCCGTTGCCGGGTAATTTATTCGTGTGCGCGAGTGCGCGAGCGGCGACCTCAAGCATTTCATCGATATCGAACGGTTTAGGAAGGTATTCGAAAGCGCCTGATTCGTAAGAGGTCAC
>WTJR01000201.1:0-8167 GCA_011524755.1 Halieaceae bacterium
GACCCGCTTGGCAGACAACGGCGCCTGCGGCTTTGGCCGCAAATTCGCAGGCACTGAGTATAGCTGCGCCTCGCCAGAGTGCGTAGAAAAAAGCCCCAGCGAACATATCGCCCGCGCCATTGGTATTCACCGCGGTTACCTTCTCCGATGCCACCTGATGCGTTCCCGTTCCATCATACAGAATGGCACCATTGGCGCCGCGCGTGATCACAAAGCTTTGACAGATCGCTTTCAGCCGCTCAGCTGCCTCGTCCAAATTATCAGTCTGTGCCCACTCTAAGGCTTCGATCTCGTTACAGAACACAAAGTCCACGCCGCCCTCGAGCATGGCATTCATGTTGTCGCGGAAAAACGTGACCATGCCGGGATCAGAAAAGCTGACTGCAACTTTTGTGTTGTTTGCTTCGGCGAGTTGCTTGGTTTTAAGCGCCGCTGCGTGACCGGTCGGGGAGGTGACCAAGTACCCTTCTAGGTAAACCCACGTTGATGCACTAATGGCAGCTTCGTTTACCTCGGTTACCGAGAGCGTCTCGGATACACCGAGGAAGGTATTCATACTCCGCTCGGCATCGGGCGTAATCAGAACCAAACACTTTCCGGTTGTACCCGCGCGACGCTCACCTTTAAAGCCGTGGTCTACACCACAGGCCTCGAGATCTGTGATGTAAATGTCACCATCCTCATCATTTGCGACCAAACAGCTCATGTAGGTCGGCGCACCAAACTGCGAGGCGGCAATCACGCTATTGCCCGCACTGCCACCGCAGGCGTGATTAGCTAGTGAGAGCTTATCGGAAAGATGATCTTTAATTTCGGCCTGACGGGCTTCGTCAACCAGCGTCATCATGCCTTTTTCAATCGATAGCTGATCAAGGTCCTTATCAGATACATCGATTTCAGTATCGACCAAAGCGGCGCCAATCGCGTAGACGAAGTATTCAGACACAGTCATTTCCTTAGGGATGAATTAAGCCAAGCGGACATTATCGCATGCGGGGTGATCAGGATCATTACTTGTCTTAGTTGTAATCAAGCTTGAGCGATAAGTTTTCGATAGACTGGCGGCATCAGAGAGGTGACCCGTGTATCCAAGTTTTCAAGAAGTTATTGATCGTTTATCCGTCGTGGAGGCGCCGGGGGAGCCCTTGCCGTCCAAGCGTGCAGCGGTTGCGATTAGTTTGCGATCGGGTGTTTCGGGTCCTGAGATTCTCATGATTCAGCGTGCAGTCAGGGAGGGTGACCCCTGGTCGGGTCACATGGGATTCCCGGGAGGACGGAAGGACGCGTCCGATGTCACCGATGTAGCCTGCGCTAAGCGGGAGACGCGGGAGGAGATAAGCTTTGACCTCGACACCCACGGTGAGCTTGTTTGTCAGTTATCTGATGTGAATACGGGCTGGCGTGCCGATCGCCCGGAGATGTTGGTGGCGCCTTTTATTTTCAAAGTGGACAGTACGCCGTCCTTCGAGCTTAACCATGAGGTCGACGATACCGTGTGGGTTCCATTGAATTTTTTACTCGACGATGCAAACCGTGGTCGCCACCAGTGGGATTGGCGCGGCGAAGTGCTTGAATCCGATGCCTTTACCTATGATGGGCGCCTGATTTGGGGTCTCTCGCTGATGATGATCGATGAGTTACTGGAGATCATTGGTGGTAGGCAGAGTGCGTCGGCTCGTGTTACTCGGGCGTAGCGTCGGCTTCCGCTTCAATGGGCGGTAAGCCCCTTAAAAACCCACGTGAGTCTCGGCGAAGCGCTTCCAATTCTGGATCTTCCTTACTCGCCTCTATCAGCGATGCCAAGCTCGCTGTACCTTTGAGATAAGCAATCACGTGACCCACTAACACGGGCGCCATCTTGGGCTCATGCGAGTACCGCGGCATACCAGGGACAAGGTTGCCTGATGCCCGCAACCCCTCAACCGTCAACCAATAGCCACCGCAACTCGAAAGCTCGTAGTCGCCAACCCGTCCGTAGCTAAGGTTGGGCGTAGACGGATTGAAACCGTCGTCGGGCAGTTCAGTTAGCTTTTTGAGCGCCAGGATCAGCCGTTGACCCTCGCTGAACTGGTCGGCGTCGGGTCGACAGTAGTTCCCGGTCTTAAGCCAGACTCTAGGGAAGGATTCCCAGTCAGGTCCCGCTAGGGTGACGTCGACCTCGATATCAATCGCGTTACCTTTTTTGTGGCTTACGCTGCCGAGTACGACGAGATCCGACCCGGGCGCCACTTCAGCAAAGCTACCTTCCCACAAACACTCACAGGCCGAGCTTGCTGGTGCGTAAAGTCCAATGATGGCAGCGAGAAGCAGCCCTACAACGTGATGACCTGCCATTGGCAGTCCAGCGTTCGCCATTACTTCGTCAGTAGCCTCGCAGCATCGATGGCGAAGTAGGTGAGAATCCCATCGGCGCCTGCGCGTTTGAATGACAGAAGACTCTCCAATATGACGGCGTCGCGCGATAACCAGCCATTGTCGAAGGCGGCCTGATGCATCGCATATTCGCCCGACACTTGGTAGGCGAAGGTCGGCACTTGCAGCTCGGTCTTTACACGGCGAACAATATCGAGATAGGGCATCCCGGGCTTAATCATCACCATATCCGCGCCTTCGCCGAGGTCGAGCGCCACCTCGTGAATCGCCTCGTCGCTATTAGCGGGATCCATTTGATAGGTCTTTTTATCACCGCCCTTGAGATTCCCCGCAGAGCCCACGGCATCGCGGAAGGGTCCGTAGTAGACGGAGGCGTATTTGGCAGCATAAGACAGGATCAGCGTATTGACGTGGCCGTCGGCCTCCAGCGCTTCTCGTATGGCGCCAATGCGTCCGTCCATCATGTCAGAGGGCGCCACCACATCGGCACCCGCCCGCGCGTGGCTGACTGCCTGCTTGACGAGGGTGTCTTTGGTGATGTCATTCAATACGTAACCATCATCATCGATGATGCCGTCCTGTCCATGCGTCGTGTAGGGATCCAGGGCTACGTCCGTAATAACGCCTAGGTCTGGAAGCGCGGTCTTCAGCGCCTTGACGGTTCGCTGCACGAGACCATCAGGTGAGTATGCTTCGCTGGCATCGAGTGACTTCTTTGCCTCCCCAACGACAGGGAACAAAGCAATGGCGGGTATTCCCAGTTCATGCGCCTCGGTTGCTCGCTCGATTAGCAGATCGATACTAAGGCGCTCCACGCCGGGCATCGACGGTACGGCTTCACGCTGATTTTCACCCTCAAGGACAAACATGGGGTAGATAAAATCACTGGGGCTGAGCGCATTCTCTGCCGTCAGTGCGCGTGCAAACTCTGATGCCCGCAAGCGTCGCATTCGGGTGTGTGGGAAAGGGCCTCTGGCTGTATTCATTCGACTTCCCTCGTGTGTCCCTGACAGTGTATTCCTGTTTTTATTAGATGCCGGCGATATCCAAATTGCTGTTGTCTACTACTTTCTACAGCGCTTTGAATGCACGTCGAGCCGCATCAATGGTATCGGCAATGTCGCCATCGGTGTGTGCCGATGACATAAAGCCCGCTTCGAAAGAGGCGGGCGCTAGATAAACACCCTCGTTGAGCATCAAGTGGAAGAACTTGTTAAATCGCTCGACGTTCGCCCCAATGACCTGCGGATACTGGGTAACTTTTTCATCTTCCGTGAAAAAGAAGCCGAACATGCTACCCATATGATTGGTGGTAAAGGGAATGCCCGCCTCGTCCGCGACCTGCTGCATCCCCTCGCACAGTTCTGTGGTGTGACGGAACAGATCATCATAGAAGTTGGGCTGCGAGATAATATCAAGGGTTGCGAGGCCAGAGGCCATAGCCACGGGATTACCGGACAGGGTGCCGGCTTGATAGACCGGTCCTAAGGGCGATATGTGTGCCATGATGTCTTTTTTGCCACCAAAAGCACCGACTGGCATGCCGCCGCCGATCACTTTGCCTAAGCAGGTGAGGTCTGGATCGATGCCGAGGTGCCCCTGTGCGCAATGTGTGCCAAACCGGAAACCGGTCATGACTTCATCGAAAATAAGAATAGCGCCGTGCTTTGTGCAGAGTTCACGCATACCCTCGAGGTAGCCGGGCTCTGGCAAGATGCAGTTCATATTCCCTGTGACGGGCTCGGTGATAACACAAGCGATCTCATCGCCGAGCTGATCGAACGCCTCTTTGAGTGCGTCCAGGTCGTTAAAGGGCAGTGTCACGGTGTGTTGAGCAAGCACATCAGGGACGCCTGGCGAGCTGGGTACACCGAAGGTGAGCGCACCTGACCCCGCTTTGATCAAAAGGGAGTCGGAGTGGCCGTGGTAGCACCCCTCAAACTTGATAATTTTGTCTCGCCCGGTCGCGCCCCGTGCGAGGCGGATGGCGCTCATAGTTGCTTCGGTACCCGAGCTTGTCATTCGAACTTGCTCAAGACTGGGTACCAGGTCGCAGAGACGCTCGGCGAGTTCAATTTCGATTTCGGTCGGGCAGCCAAAGCTCAAGCCGTCCTGCGCTGTCTGAACGACGGCATCGCGAACCTGAGGATGGTTATGGCCCATGATCATAGGACCCCACGAAAGCACATAGTCAATGTACCGGTTGCCATCGGCATCGAAGATATAGGCGCCGTCGGATCGCTCCATGAATCGTGGTGTTCCGCCAACAGCTTTGAAGGCTCGGACTGGCGAATTGACACCGCCCGGAATGCGAGTTTGTGCGCGCTCAAATAACGCTTCAGATTTGGTCATTGACCATGTTCCCCCGACTTATCGTCGTTTTTATAGTGTTGTTGCCGCGTTGCTAGGCCGGTCGTACATAGACTAACAGTACGATCGCGAACAAAAATAACACGGGTACCTCGTTAAAAAATCGATAAAACACATGGCTTTTGCTGTCATCGCCACCGTTAATGCGAGCAACGTAGCGGCCGCATTGGACGTGGTAGGCGAGAAGGCAAACAACCCCGAGCAGCTTAAGCTGCATCCACAGGCTACTCAGGTAGTAATCCAACGCGTAACTCAGGCGCCACAGCCCCAGGATGACCGCCAGCATCATCAGTGGCGTGACAAATTTATAGAGCTTGCGCGCCATAATCGCCAGCGTCGTCCGCGTTGTGTCGTCTTCTGCCTGCGCGTAGTAAACAAATATTCTCGGCAGGTAAAAAAGACCGGCAAACCATGTCACGACAAAGATGACATGAAGACCCTGAATCCAAAGCATTCACTACTCCATGCTGGTTTCAAACTGAACAGCAAGTAAACTAGCCGCACAATATCAGATCTTAGGCCTGAAATGATTAAAGTTGGGATTGTTGGCGCTACCGGTTACGCCGGCGTGGAACTCATTCGTTTGCTCTTGGGGCATCCTCATGTCGCTATACAGCGCCTGACGTCGCGGGCCGAGGCGGGTGTGCGTGTTGACCGCTTATTTCCCAGCCTTCGAGGTCATATCGACTTGGCATTCGAGGATCCCGGCGCGGTAGATTTTGCAGACTGCGATCTCGTATTTTTCGCAACGCCGCATGCGGTTTCGATGAACACAGTACCTGCACTGTTGGATCGAGGTATTAAAATTATCGATCTGTCTGCAGATTTTCGCTTGAGCGATATCGGTGTTTGGGAGCATTGGTACGGTACAACGCATGCGGCACCAGATCTTATTTCGACTGCTGTCTATGGGCTGCCTGAGGTGAACCGTGCGGCCTTGCGCGAGGCGAGTTTGGTCGCTTGCCCCGGCTGTTATCCAACGGCTGTCCAGTTGGGCTTTCTGCCGCTCTTAGAAGCGGGTGTTATCGATCCCGGTCGGTTAATTGCCTCCTGCGCGTCCGGCACGAGCGGTGCTGGCCGTGGCGCTAAAGTGAATCTTTTGCTCGCAGAGTCGACCGAGACAATGAAGTCTTACGGTGTGCAGGGCCACCGGCATTTACCCGAGATGGAACAGGGACTGTCTCGAGCGGCAGGCGGCGACGTGTCTTTGACCTTCGTGCCTCATCTGGCGCCCATGACGCGGGGTATTCATGCGACCTTGTTTGCTACCTTGAACGAGCCCTCGACCAATGTCCGAGATCTTTTCGAGTCGCGGTTCGCCGATGAGCCTTTTGTTCGACTCACCGGCGGTGATTACGAGCCCGAAACACGGCATGTGAGAGGGACCAACGTGTGTGAAATTGACGTTACGCAACCCCCGGGAGACACCGTTGTGATCACGGTTGCCATCGATAACCTCATTAAAGGTGCATCGGGTCAGGCAGTGCAGGCTATGAATCTCATGCAGGGTTGGGATGAGACAACAGGTCTGATGGCACCGGCGGTTAATCCTTAACAGACAATGGCCTCCGAAGACTTCAAGACCGTCGTAACGCGCGTCAACGTTGTAAGGCAGCGAAGGCTTCGTGTGGGCTTGGCGGTGCTGCTTGCCATGTTGGGGGTCGGTATTTACGCCCTGGGCTATCAGCAGGGATTTGATGATCGAGTGCCTTTAGTTCTGGATGAAGCCGGCCTAAAAGACACAATTTCAAAGCTTGAAACTCGACTCGCCGTAGATTCAGAGACGCTTAATCGATTTCGCACGGAGCTAGCCGACTCCGAAAAGCGAGTGGATGAGCTGGAAAAAGAGCTCGTGTTCTATCGAGACATTATGTCCTCGTCCGAGGATGTGAGCGCCGTAAAACTTCGGCCACCCGATCTCAGTTGGGACCCCGAGAAGCGGAGCCTTGAGTATCGTGGCGTCGTTCAGCGACTCGCACCCGGTACCCAATTTTACCGAGGTAGATTGACGGTTCAGATCGTCGATTCTGAGGGCGAGGCCATTGCAGCCGCGTCCTCCGAAAATAGCCACGACCTCTCGTTTAAGTATTTTCAGCGAATTTCAGGCACCATAGAGCTGGCTGAAACAGTTATTCCCGCTTCAGTGCGGTTTGACATAGAATTGTCAGCCCCGCGAAAGCGGACCTATGAGCAGACTTTCGACTGGAGTACATCGATTGTCTATAGCACCCAATAAAGTAGGATTAGGGTTATGAGAAACAAACAATCACAAATGCCATCAACGGCAAATGGTGCGACAACGCTCATCTCAGCGGGCACTACTGTGTCAGGCGATATTACGTTTTCAGGTAACTTAGATGTTGAAGGCCGCGTTGTTGGGTCGATTAGTGCTGAGCCTGGCGCTTCGGCGTTGTTGCGAGTGGTAGCGGGTGGCTCGGTCGAAGGTGAAATTCGCGTACCGTCGGCGTCGATTAGCGGCTCAGTTAAAGGCAACATTTACAGTGCCGACAATCTGGAGTTGACGAAGGGTGCTGTTGTCACCGGCGATGTTTTCTACAACCTGATCGAGATGTCGATGGGTAGTAAAATTGACGGTAACTTGAAGCACTCAACGGCGTCGGCGAAGGTGGAGCAGATTTCATCAGCCAGTCCTGTTGTTTCAGCGGACAAGTCCTAGATCCGGAGTTCTCGATGACAGTAGTCGCCGGTTTTGATCCCACAGAAATACGCCTCTCTGATAATGCGGTCAGCAAACTTCAGCATCTGATAGAGGACGAGGACAATCCGTCCTTGCGCTTCCGCGTCTACATCACTGGCGGCGGATGCTCAGGGTTCCAATACGGCTTTACCTTCGATGAAAATATGGCGGAGGATGACTGGGTCATTGAGCGAGAGGGTGTGGCGGCACTCATCGATGCGATGAGTTACCAGTACCTGATGGGTTCCGAGATAGATTATGTCGAGGGGCTCGAAGGCTCTAAGTTTGTCGTCAATAACCCGAACGCAACGACGACTTGCGGCTGCGGCGCGTCCTTTTCTATCTAGTTCACCTTCTACCTAGGTCACCGAAGATCAGTGAAGATTGGGGTCTTCTCGCGCCCTCAATCCGCTCGAGGATAAATCACTCCCAGTACCCGTTCTGACTGCGCCCCCGTCACTGCCGGTACATTGCCTGAGGCGCGGTCTAGGCACTGCTTAGCCAGCCAGGCAAAAGCCACTGCTTCCATAAAATCGGCATCAACACCCAGCGCAGAGGTATCTGCGACCTCGATGGGTGCAACGAGCGATCGTATTCGCTGAGTCAGCAGATTGTTATGACGTCCTCCGCCACATAGATACACACGCTCGCATCCCGAGGCTGTAAGAGCGTCCGAGGCCGATCGAGCGGTGAGTTCCACCAATGTCCGTTGAACATCAACCGGCG
>WTJR01000201.1:8267-11808 GCA_011524755.1 Halieaceae bacterium
TCCGAGGCCGATCGAGCGGTGAGTTCCACCAATGTCCGTTGAACATCAACCGGCGCTAGTTTCTCGACCTCCAGGTTTTCAAGCCAGGTCAGGTTGAAATAATCCTGCCCAGTACTCTTGGGCGCAGGCCGACTGAAGTAGGGGTCGGCAAGCATGCGCTCGAGCAATGACTCATTCACCGTGCCAGTGCTCGCCCATGCACCACCCGCGTCGAAAGCTTGTTGCTGGTGTTTGCGAATCCAGGCATCGGACAGGGTATTCCCCGGACCCGTATCAAAACCGCTAACTCGGTCGGGAGCAATGATACTGACATTGGCAATGCCGCCCACATTGAGGAAGCCAGCCGTTTCAGTCTGAGAAACCAGCGTCCGGTGAAATGCGGGAACCAATGGCGCGCCTTGGCCACCGGCGGCGATATCGCGCCGGCGGAAATCACCAACGACGGTAATACCCAAGAGCTCTGCCAAACGGTGGTTGTCGCCAATTTGTAAGGTGAAGGGGTGATCAGCCTCAGGAGCGTGCAGTAGCGTCTGCCCGTGATTGCCGATGGCTTCAATCTTGGATGCTGGTACGTTGGCCTTTTCAATAAGGGTCTCTACCGCTGCTGCGTAAAGCAACGAGAGCGCCACGTCCTGTTCACAGACGTCTCGAATCGTTGTATCCGCGCGCGTTTGCGCCGCGATAATGCGTGTTTTGAGATCTGCTGGTAGTTCGAGTGTATGGGTACAAATGAGCTGCGCTGTTCCATCGGATTCAAACCCCACCAGGGCCGCATCAATGGCGTCCGCGCTGGTGCCGGACATCAATCCAATAAAGTGACGCAGCTGATTCACTCAGCCCCCGTAATCGCACCAGTCATTTTTAACGCCGCTAGGCGCTGGACAGGTTGCTGGATCGCGTCTTTGAATCGTTCAAGCTCCGAGTCCGGCAATGACTTCGCCTTCGGCAAAATCTTGTGCACGGTCCGTGGATTACGGTGCACTCCGTTGACCAAAAATTCATAGTGCAAATGCGGGCCGGTTGCTGCGCCGGTTGAACCTACGGTGCCAATCACTTGTCCTTGTTTGACACGATCGCCACGTTTCACTCGCTTCTTATTCAAATGCAAATAGTGGGTCTTAAAACCCTCGCCGTGCTGAATGAACACGTAATTTCCATTAGGGCGTGTATAACCCGCCTCTACTACACGGCCATCTCCCGCTGCATAGACTGGCGTGCCTCTTGGGGCAGCGTAGTCCGTTCCTCGGTGGGGGCGCTTGGTCTTGTAGATTGGGTGCAGGCGATTTGGATTGAAGCTTGAACTGACTCGTGTGAAGTCGAGGGGGGCCTTTAGGAAGGCTTTGCGCATGCTGACGCCTTCAGCGTCAAAGTATCCCGTATCACCTAAGCTATCGGTGTAGCGATAGGCCTCAACCAACCGACCGTTGTTATTAAATGAGGCGGCAAGGATGTCGCCATCGGAAAATTTCTCGTCATCGAGGTAGTTTTCTTCGAATAAAATGATGATTTCGTCGCCACGGCGAGGATCCAGCGCGAAGTCTATGACGCCGCCCAAAATGGCGGCCAACTCCATAATGATGCCGTCTGATAATCCGGCTCGATCGCCCGCGAGGAAAAGAGAGCTGTCGATGGTCAGTGCCACTGAACGCTCTCGCGTTTGTGTTTCGCGCGTAATGATTTCGGAAACGAACTGCCCCTCACTCTTCGAATAGACCGTCTGCTTGAGAGGCGACTCGATATGCCTCACCGCAATCAGTGCATTATCCTCGTTCGCGGCAAAACCAATCAGTTGGCCCGGAAAGATTTTTCGCAACGCACGTCCCTTTACGCTTGAGGTCACCTCGTAGACGTCACGATCGGAAAATCCCGCGCGATTGAAGATCAGGCTCAAGTTATCGCCATTCCTGACGGTCACATCGTTCCAGATGATGGGTGGTTCATCCGGTTTCAGTATCTGCCCTTCGGTAACGGCATCCCACGCGACTTGTGTTGTTGCGGTGACGAGTGGATCGGGCACGAAGACTGTTTCGTCATCCGTGTCGCTGCTGAACACACCGATGAAAAGCTGTGATAGCAACACTAAGACGAGTAGACTCACGCCACCCCACAGAAGTTGGTCGCGATCCGGCGCAAACGGTGCGTTGTACTGGCGACGTGTGGCGCCTCTGGGTTTACGTTGCAAGGTTTTTCCGATTCCCGCCCCGGTTGAGGGGCTATTCATTGCCCTGCATCATAACCGACAATAGAGCGGACATTAATGGCTCGAGCGGCGGACCGATAGCTAGGCGCCCGTTTTTTATGGGTCGCTTGGTTGAGATGTTAGAAATTAGGTAGAAGGTGAGGACATGGGTCTTTTTGAGGATCTGAAAGCGAGAGGCTTGGTGTTTCAGACCACAGGCGATGAAACATTCGAGGCGTGGTTAGCCGAGAAGCCACGCACCCTGTATTGCGGGTTTGATCCGACGGCTGACAGTTTGCATATTGGCTCACTGGTCCCGCTGCTTACGCTGAAGCGATTTCAACTGGCAGGCCACACGCCCATCGCGCTTGTGGGTGGTGCAACGGGTTTGATCGGCGATCCAAGCTTTAAAGCTCAGGAGCGCTCATTGAACACGCCCGATGTGGTGGCTGGCTGGGTGGAACGCCTGCGTCGCCAGATGTCTCAGTTTCTCTCATTCGATGGTGATGCCGCCGCTATCATGGCTAACAACCTCGATTGGACGGCCGATGTCGATGTACTCACCTTTTTACGCGATGTCGGTAAGCATTTTTCCGTCAATAACATGATTGCAAAGGAGTCGGTGAAGCAGCGAATCGAGCGCGAGGGTGCCGGGATTAGTTTCACTGAATTCACTTACATGATCTTGCAGTCGTTTGATTTTGCTGAGCTGAACAAACGTTTTGACTGCGAGCTTCAAATTGGTGGCTCCGATCAATGGGGCAATATTACGGGCGGCATTGATCTCACTCGGAGAATGAACGGAGCATCGGTGCAGGGACTGACCATGCCACTGGTTACTAAGGCCGACGGCACCAAGTTCGGTAAGACTGAATCAGGGACGATTTGGCTGGATGCGGGCAAAACATCACCGTACGCCTTCTATCAGTTTTGGTTGAGTACAGCGGATGCCGATGTCTACAAATTCCTTAAATACTTCACCTTTTTGACGGTAGAGGCCATTGATGCTCTGGCGCAGGAAGATGCTGAACGCGAGGGTAGGCCCGAGGCGCAGCGTGTTCTGGCGCGTGAGGTAACGCGGCTCGTCCATGGTGATGGTGGGCTAGAGGCAGCCGAACGGATCACATCCGCGATGTTCAGTGGCGATGAGTCGAGCTTATCGGAGTCAGATCTCGCCCAGCTGAGCCTCGATGGACTACCCAGCTCGGTGATTGCCCGAGAAGCGATGCCGGAGACGCTAACGCAATTGTTGACCGACGCGGGTATGGCTGCGTCGGGCAAACAGGTCAAAGATGCCCTGGGTCGGTCCGCGGTATCGATTAATGGCGTTTCGGTATCGGCCGAGAATAATGCCGACCCTGC
>WTJR01000136.1 GCA_011524755.1 Halieaceae bacterium
CGGCGCAAACGCGCCTGAGTCTTATCATTCATCGCTCTACCCGTTACTTCTTCTTGGCTTCCTTACGCCGTACATACTCGTCGGCGTAACGGATACCTTTACCTTTGTATGGCTCTGGCGGACGGAAGCTGCGAATCTCTGCTGCTGCCTGGCCCACCGCCTGCTTATCAGTACCTCGAATTACGATCTCAGTCTGAGTTGGCGTCTCTGCAGACAAACCTTCAGGCAGTTCGTAATCGACTGGGTGCGACAGACCGAGGTTCAAATTAACCGTCTTGCCTGACGCCTTGGCGCGATAACCAACGCCATTCAATACCAGCTTCTTTTCCCAACCGTCGCTCACACCGACCACCAGGTTGTTCAACAACGCACGTGTGGTACCGGCCATCGCTCGGTTGGTATCAAAGTCATAAGTAATCTGCGCAACGCCTTCGTTGACATCGATGCCGATGCCGTCCGTCAACGTCATTTCCATTGTCCCTTTGCCACCCTTCACAGAAACGCTGCTGCCATTGATATTGACTTCAACGCCCTTAGGGAGGTTGACGGGGTTATTCGCTACACGTGACATGAATCGATTCTCCCGCTACCAATTAAAAGACTGTGCAGAGCACTTCGCCGCCGACGCCCTGCGCCTTGGCCGCACGATCAGTCATCACACCTTTGGAGGTAGAGACAATCGCGACGCCCAGGCCACCGCGGACACTTGGCATACCGTCCTTGCCCGCGTAACGGCGCAAAGAGGGCTTGCTGAAACGCTCAATTTCAGCAATGACAGGCTTACCGTTGTAGTACTTCAGCTCGATGCTCAGACGGGGCTTACCCTCACCAGCATCAACACGATGGCCAGCGATATAGCCCTCGTCTTCCAGCACCTTCGCTACAGCGGCTTTCAATTTCGATCCAGGCATGTCGACGAATTTCTTGCCCGCCATCTGCGCATTGCGCACGCGAGTCAACATGTCACTGATGGGATCTTGCATACTCATAGTCGTTCGTCTCCGTTACCAGCTTGACTTAACTAAGCCTGGTACATCGCCGCGCATCGCAGCTTCACGTAACTTGTTTCGGCACAACCCGAACTTGCGGTAAACACCATGCGGCCGACCAGTAATCTGGCAACGACGCTGTTGGCGCACGGGGCTCGCATTTCGTGGCAACTTCTGGAGCGCAATCTGGGCTTCCCAACGCGCATCATCAGTCGCATTAACGTCAGCGATTGTTTCTTTCAACTTGGCCCGCTTCGCCGCGTACTTAGCAACAGTACGAGCGCGCTTATTCTCTCTGGCCACCATCGATTTCTTAGCCATAACTCTGCCTTAGCCCTTGAATGGGAAGTTAAAGGCGCTTAACAACGCACGCCCTTGTTCGTCGTTCTTAGCCGACGTGGTGATTACAATGTCCATGCCGCGCAACTTATCGACCTGGTCGTAATCGATCTCAGGGAAAATAATTTGCTCGGTAACACCCATCGCGAAATTACCGCGACCATCAAACTGCTTACCGCTGATACCACGGAAGTCACGAATACGAGGGATCGCGATATCAATCAGGCGCTCCAAAAACTCATACATGCGCTCGTCGCGCAACGTGACCTTGCATCCAATCGGCCATCCATCGCGAATCTTGAAGCCCGCGATTGACTTGCGCGATTTGGTTACGACAGGCTTCTGGCCTGCAATCTTCTGCATGTCCGCGACTGCGTTCTCAAGAACCTTCTTGTCCCCAACTGCCTCACCGACACCCATGTTCAGAGTGATCTTGGTGACGCGCGGTACTTCCATCACATTCGTGAGGCCCAGCTCTTCTTTGAGCTTTGGCGCGATCTCACTGCGATATCTATCTTTAAGCGTTGCCATTAGTAGCTACCTCAAGAGCCTTCGGTTACGCGTCAATCGCGTCGCCGGTCGACTTATAAATTCGAACCTTTTTGCCGTCTTCCACTTTGTAGCCAACACGATCACCGCGACCTGCGTCTGCGTTGTAGATAGCTACATTTGAAATCTGAATTGGCGCTTCCTTCTCAACGATGCCACCTGCAACACCCGCTTGTGGGTTGGGCTTGGTGTGCTTCTTGATCATGTTGACGCCCGAAACAATCAACTTGCCAGTGTCGAGGACCTGGCGCACGGTGCCGCGCTTACCCTTATCTCGACCTGCGATGATGATGACTTCGTCGTCGCGCTTAATCTTTGCCATTACCTTCTCTCCTAGCTACCGGCCGCTCAGATTACTTCTGGCGCCAGTGAGATGATCTTCATGAACTTCTCGCCACGCAGCTCGCGTGTGACAGGACCGAAGATACGAGTGCCAATCGGCGCATCTGAGTTGTTCAACAAAACCGCCGCGTTCTCATCGAACTTGATCAGTGAGCCGTCGGGGCGACGAACACCCTTACGAGTGCGCACTACAACAGCACGCATGACTTGACCCTTCTTGACCTTGCCGCGGGGGATTGCCTCTTTAACAGTCACCTTGATGATGTCGCCCACGCGCGCATAGCGACGCTTAGAGCCACCCAACACCTTGATGCACATAACGCGACGGGCACCGCTGTTGTCTGCTACTTCCAAATACGATTCAGTCTGAATCATTTCCCCACCTCATACCGCGGCAACGTGCCGCATTGGTCCTTTAACTCAAGCGATATCAGTCGCTGTCTCAACAACGTCAACCAATGTCCATGACTTAGTCTTGGACAGCGGACGTGACTCGGCGACCAATACTGTGTCACCCATGCCCGCACGGTTGTCTTCGTCGTGAGCGTGTACTTTTGAAGAACGCGTGATGTACTTGCCGTAAACGGGGTGCTTCACGCGTCGCTCGATCAATACAGTGATCGTCTTGTCCATCTTGTCGCTGACAACGCGACCCTGGAGCGTAC
>WTJR01000045.1 GCA_011524755.1 Halieaceae bacterium
GAAGAGGGCCAGGGCTTCTCCATTGCCATGGAAGGGCTGGATGGTGGTCGAATCAATATCGCAACCTGCTCGGTGGGGACGGCGCAGCAGGCCATTGTCGATGCCACTGCTTATGTGAAAGACCGACAGCAGTTCAACAGCGCGATTTCCGAGTTTCAGCACACTCAGTTTCAGATCGCCGACATGCTTACCGAGCTGGTCGCCTCGAGACAGATGATTCGCCTTGCGGCCAGTAAGCTTGATAACGGTGATCCCAACGCCTCAACCTATTGCGCGATGGCAAAGCGTTTTGCCACCGATGCCGGGTTTAACGTGTGTAACGACGCGCTGCAGCTGTTCGGCGGCTATGGCTATATTCGTGAGTATCCGATGGAGCGTTATGTTCGCGATACGCGCGTTCATCAAATTCTCGAGGGCACCAATGAAATTATGCGCGTCATTATTTCGCGACAAGCGCTGATGGATGGCGCGCTGGAGGTTATCCAATGAGTATCAGTCCAAGTGAAAAGGTGTTGGTATCAATCGAGGACGGCATTGCAAGCGTCACGATTAATAACCCCGCAGCCAATACCTGGGATCTCGAGAGTCTTCCAGCTCTCGAGACCGTTGTGAATGAACTCAATGGTATGGCCAACGTCCGCGCCTTGGTCATCACGGGCCAGGGCGAGAAGTTCTTTTCAGCAGGCGCTGATTTGAACCAGTTTGCCAGCGGCGATCCTGTCGCTGCGGGTGCCATGGGTGATGCTTTTGGGGCCGCGTTTGAGACTTTGGCGGATTATCGAGGCGTTTCGATCGCTGCAATTAATGGTTATGCCATGGGCGGTGGTCTCGAAGTCGCGTTGGCGTGTGACATTCGTATCGCCGAGTCGCACGCGGCACTCGCCCTGCCGGAGGCTCGTGTAGGGCTCCTTCCTTGCGCAGGCGGAACCCAGCGACTCGCACAACTTGTAGGTGAAGGGTGGGCAAAGCGCATGATTCTTTGCGGCGAGCGTGTGTCGGCCGAAAAAGCCATGACCCTTGGTCTGGTGGAGGAGGTTGTTGAGCCGGGCGCTTCACTGGCAACAGCCATCGATTTGGCCAAGCGCGCCTCAGATCAAAGTCCAACATCGATTGCTGCCTGTAAAAGGCTTATTCATTCCGCGCGAGACATTGCGATTGGCGCTGGATTGGTGGCAGAGCGTGACGAGTTCGTGGCGCTATTTTCAACCGAAGACCAACAGGAGGGTGTAAACGCCTTTCTAGAAAAGCGTGCGCCAGAGTGGAAGAACCGATGAGCGAAGAAGTTGTAGTAGTTTCAACCTTGGGCGAGGGTGATCGCCAAGTGGGTCGTTTGACCTTGAACGTACCCCGAATTCTCAACTCCCTCGACGCGGAGATGATTGAAATCATGCTCGGCAAGCTCCTTGAGTGGGCTGAGGATGATTCCATTGCTGCGGTCTATATTGATGGTGAGGGGGAGAAGGCCTTTTGTGCCGGTGGCGATGTCCATGAGCTGCGTCGGTCATCGATTGAGAATCCTGGTGGTCCCTGTACTTACGCCGAGAACTTTTTTGCGCGCGAGTATCAGATGAATTACGTGCTGTTCACTTACCCTAAACCCGTGATCTGTTGGGGCCATGGCGTTGTGATGGGTGGCGGTATGGGTGTCATGGCTGGCTGTAGCCACCGGGTTGTCAGCGAACGAACCCGCATCGGTATGCCGGAAATCACGATTGCGCTGTTCCCTGACGTAGGTGGTAGTTACTTCTTGAATCGGACGCCAGGAATGATCGGGCGTTTCTTGTCATTGACCTCGGCGCACATCAACGCCGCGGACGCGCTGTTTGCCAATTTGGGTGATGTCTTCCTTGCGCACGAGCAGCGACATGAGGTGATGGCGGCTTTGGCAGTGGCTGACTGGACTGATGATCCCCAAGCCAATACAGCGATTGTTGACGCTATTCTAGGAATGACGCCGGCTGCAGAACTCCCGGCAGGTGTCGTTGAGCCACTGATGCCTGAAATTGATGCGTTGATGGCGGGCGATGATCTGGTGGCGATATCGGACCGTCTGTTGGCTTATGATGGTGACAATGCATGGCTGCAAAAGGCGCGTGATGGATTTGCTCACGGCTCGAAACTTGCTGCTGCGTGGATCTTCAGGCAGCTGAATGATTCAGTCGATTACTCATTGAAGGAAGTGTTCGATACCGAGTTGCGTTTGGGTGCCAATATCATGCGACACCCAGAGTTTGCGGAGGGCGTAAGAGCGCTACTAGTGGATAAGGACCGTCAGCCAAAGTGGCAGTTTGATGCCGTGCGCGATGTTCCCGGTGATTTACTGGAGTCCTTTTTTCATGAACCTGAAGGCGCTCCAAGCATGCATTATCCTTGGTAGTAGGTACTCACTCACATAAATCTAAAAAGGAAATTCGATGCCAACGGTCGCATTTATTGGTCTTGGGAATATGGGCGGTCCCATGGCTAAAAACCTCCTCAAAGCCGACTGGGCGGTAACGGCATTTGATTTATCAGAGTCGGCGTTGAGTGACGTGGTAGCCGCTGGTGCGGTGGCGGCTCCCTCCGCTCACGATGCCACTTCGGGTGCCGATGTGGTCGTCTCGATGTTGCCCGCAGGCAAACACGTCAAGTCGGTCATGCTGGGTGATGCAGGCATTTTTTCGCGTTTGCCGAAGGGAACCCTAGTACTCGATGCAAGTACGATTGACGCAGCGACAGCCCGCGAGCTCCACGAAGCCGCACGCGACGTGGGCATTGATTTCATGGATACGCCCGTTTCAGGTGGCGTCGCTGCAGCACAAGCTGGAACGCTGGCGTTTATGTGCGGTGGCACTG
>WTJR01000106.1:0-1321 GCA_011524755.1 Halieaceae bacterium
GGAGGACACTTGTTGATGGAGTCACCGTCGGCAATCGCCTCGGCGTAGGGCCTGCATCCGGGGTAGCCGCACTGACCACATTGGGTCTGCGGCAATATCGCATTAATTTGGTCGGAGAGCGGGTTGCCCTCGACCTCGAAGCGAACGGCTGCGAATCCGAGCAGGGCACCAAACGCAATGGCCATGCCAACTAGTGCTGCCAATGCGAGGAGAATGGGATTGCCAAGGATGACGTCAAGCATCAAACCAGTCCTGCGAAGCCCATGAAGGCAAGCGAAGCCAGTCCCGCCGTGATCATACCGATGGCTGCGCCCTGGAAAGGCTCTGGTACGTCAGCGACCACGAGTCGCTCGCGCATAGCCGCGAACAACACGAGCACCAGGGAAAAGCCCAGTGCAGCGCCTAGTCCATAGATAAGACTTTCCATGAAGTTATGCGCTTGGTTGATGTTGAGGAGCGCTACGCCCAATACGGCACAGTTGGTTGTGATGAGCGGCAAATACACGCCAAGCACGCGATGCAGTAGCGGACTTGTTTTCCGAACAACCATTTCAGTGAACTGGACAACGACCGCGATCACAAGGATGAACGACAGGGTGCGTAGGTAGGTTAAATCAAGCGGCTCAAGCAAATAACGATAGGTGAGGAAACTACAGACAGAGGCCAGTGTTAATACGAAAGTCGTGGCCGCGGACATGCCGATGGCTGTGTCCAGTTTGTTAGACACACCCATAAACGGGCATAGGCCCAGGAACTGAACTAAAACAAAATTATTGACCAGTACAGCGGCGATTAGCAGTACCGCGAAGTCCCCTAGCATGTTGCTCCTGCAGGCTTTTTTGCCTGTCTCATTCATCCGTTCCCTATAGTAAGGAATATCGAGGCAATCTGACAGTGTGTAAAGATTGTCTTACGCTTTACTTGCCTCGACCATCGCAGCAACCGCATCTGGGTCAATTCGTTGGATGAGCGGTGAAAAATTATTGATCGTGTGGCCTTCGAGTGGTGCATTCAGCTCCGTCCAGTCAAGTGATAGACCCAAAAACGCCTCGCTCTTCTCTGCCATAACAGGCAGTACTGGCTTCAAATAAGTCATTAGTACGCGAAAACAGTTGATGCCCACGGAACAGGCGTCTTGAACTTCTTGTTCGCGTCCCTCTTCCTTTGCCATGACCCAGGGCTTTTTATCATCGATGAACTGGTTGGCGCGGTCGGCCACGGCAATGATTTCGCGCATGGCACGCTGGAAATCTCGGGCTTCGTACAGACTGGCAATGGTGTCACCCGCGGCAATCAGGTCTTTGAGGAGCTCGGGTTCGCT
>WTJR01000106.1:1421-3894 GCA_011524755.1 Halieaceae bacterium
AGCATGGCTGGCCAGAACAGACCATGGAAGTTGATGATGTCCTTGCCAATAAAATGGTAGAGCTCGGTGTCACCGCCTGGCTGCCAATAGCTATCGAAGTCCTCACCGGTGCGGTCGCAGAGATTCTGGTGGCTGGCAATGTACCCGATGGGTGCATCAAGCCAGACATAAAAATATTTCTGGGGGTGACCGGGAATCTCGAAGCCAAAGTAGGGCGCGTCGCGTGATATGTCCCAATCCTGCAGGCCTGCATCAATCCATTCACGAAGCTTGTTCGCGATAGGTGTTTGCAGCTGGTCTCCACTGACCCAATCAGCGAGTTGATCTTGAAATTGGCTCAACTGGAAAAACAGATGATCCGACGCTTTCTCTACCGGCGTTGTCCCAGAAAGCGCTGAGACAGGGTCGATCACGTCAGTTGGTGAATAGGTGGCGCCGCAGGCCTCACAGTTATCGCCGTACTGATCGGGTGTTTTGCATTTGGGACAGGTGCCTTTGATAAATCGATCGGCGAGAAACAGCCCTTTGGCTTCGTCGTAGGCTTGCACCACACTGCGGATCGCGATGTGATCATTGGCCTCAAGGCGCTTGAAAATGGTCTCAGACCAAGTTTGATTTTCAGGCGAATGCGTCGAGTGATAATTGTCGAATGAGATATGGAATCCCGCCGAGTCGGCCTCGTGCAGTGCCTTGATATTGGCAATATGAGCCTCGGGCGTTACGCCCTGTTTTTCAGCGGACAACATGATCGCTGTGCCATGCGCGTCATCGGCGCAGACGTATCGGCAATGATGGCCTCGCGAGCGCTGAAACCGGACCCATATATCGGTTTGTACCTGCTCGAGCATATGCCCCAAGTGCAACGGTGCGTTTGCATAGGGTAGTGCCGAGGTAACCAAGATCTTGCGCGACGACATAAAACGGGGGTCCGATGATGAATCGGGCGCCATTGTAGCTTCCCCCGTCATGTCGGAACAGCGCTTGTCATTTGTTCACAGTCTTTTCAGTACGAAGGTTGGTCTGTCTACCTGTCTTGTGTCCCTGTCGGCGTAAGCCTGAGATATACTCGCCGCTTTTCGGCGGGGAATAGCAGTGAGTCAAGGCGTAGGCGCAGTCAAATACATCGTCGCGGTCGCTTCTGGCAAGGGCGGTGTCGGTAAGTCGACTGTCTCAGCAAACCTCGCTGTGGCTACCGCGCAGCTTGGGTATCAGGTCGGTCTTCTCGATGCGGACATCTATGGCCCGAGTCAGGCGCGGCTACTGGGCATTGCCGACGGTGTCATGCCCGACGTCATCGAAGAAAAGATTTTCATCCCCATTGAAGCGCATGGTGTCAGTGCCATGTCGATGGCATTCCTTACTCGAGAAAAAACTCCCATGGTGTGGCGTGGACCGATGGCAAGTGGTGCCTTACAGCAGATGATTGAGTCGACGCGCTGGGGTGAGCTCGATGTCTTGTTTGTCGATATGCCACCCGGTACGGGCGATATTCAGCTAACGCTCTCACAGCGAACCCGTCTGGCGGGCGCAGTCGTCGTGACCACGCCGCAGGACATTGCCCTTATTGATGCGCGCCGCGCAATCGAGATGTTTCAGAAGGTGTCGGTGCCGATCATCGGTATGGTCCAAAACATGGCGACTCATATTTGCAGCAATTGCGGCCACGAAGACCCTGTTTTTGGCAGTGATGGTGGCCAAACTCTGGCAAATGAATACGAAGCACCGGTTCTTGCGAATATTCCCTTGTCGCGTGTCATTCGGGAAACCAGTGACGCCGGAGTGCCGATATCCGCGGTCGACAAGGACGGTTCGGTCGCGGCTGCGTATCGTGAAGCAGCCGCAGCTGTCATGGCGACGCTGAGCGGGAGCGAGGCGCCGCGGGGCCCCACAATTAGTATGACTGAGTAGGTCGTTAGAAAAACGATTTAGGAGCAAATGTGAGCATCAAATCAGACCTCTGGATTCGTCGTATGGCGGAGCAACACAAAATGATCGAGCCGTATGAGGCGGGGCAGGTCCGGCACAAAGATGGCGAGAAGTTGATCTCCTACGGGACATCAAGTTACGGCTACGATGTCCGATGCTCGCGCGAGTTCAAGGTCTTCACGAATATCAATTCGGCAACGGTTGACCCCAAGGCGTTCGATAACGATTCGTTCGTTGACGTTGAAAGTGATGTTTGCGTGATACCACCCAACTCGTTCGCTCTGGCGCGGACCGTTGAATACTTTCGCATTCCACGAAATGTGTTGACGGTTTGTCTCGGTAAGTCCACTTACGCGCGGTGCGGCATCATCGTCAACGTGACGCCGCTTGAGCCCGAATGGGAAGGCCATGTGACGCTCGAATTTTCCAACACTACAACGCTGCCAGCGAAGATCTACGCCAACGAGGGCGTTGCTCAAATGTTGTTCTTCGAATCCGATGAGGTTTGCGAGACCAGCTACGCCGATCGCGGTGGTAAGTACCAGGG
>WTJR01000106.1:3994-11597 GCA_011524755.1 Halieaceae bacterium
TTTACCATCAGGTAATCAAGCTCGGGTGCAAGCCATATTTCTGAAGCTCGCTTGTCGGGGTTGGTGTGAACCGCTCGGTATTTGACTGTGCTGATTTGACCTAGGGGTGTTTCGATCACTTCATCGGGCAGTCGTTGCCAGCGTTTGTCGCTCACTTTGGGGCCGTCAACCACCCTAAATTCCAATGTCTCTGGCGGTTCATCCTCACCAATTAGCGTCAGGCGAAGCTGTTGCTGCTGCGAAAAACGATCCAACACGCCGGGCTCCCACGGATGCTGAGTCCAGTCGCCGCGCTTCATGCTATCGATCACCCCAGCCGACTGGTCGAAGCGAACAGCTCGTTTGTTCGTTTTTAGTGATTTGACTTTCGAGTCGAAGCGGATGCCCTCAATGGCGCCGTCAACAATTCGAAAATCGGCCGACTCGTTCATGTTGATCAGCATGTTTTTGCCGCGGCTGCTCAGTGTGTAGGTGTCACCCTCCTGAGTCAGCGATCGTTTCAGATCCAGGGTCATGCCAAGGGCTGAAGTTTTATAAAGTGCGTCAAAGGTTCGTAGCGACGATACGGCCTGCGTCTTATCCGCCGATGTCTCTGGGAAATTGGGTTCCGTGGCCCATGCCAGGCCATTGACGAGGCAACATAAAAACAGACCTGCAACTTGCCCTGCTGCGGTGGTGAGGGAGAACCGCGATCTCATGCCTGCCATTCCCAGAGCGTGCCGGTCGGAGGCAGTTTTTTGCCGTCCAGATAGGCGCCGTCTGCCTCGTGGACCAACCGACCTTGTAGATGCCAATTGACCGCTTCCGGGAAAATAACGTGCTCGAAGTCCAATATTCGAGCGGCGAGTGAGACTGCATCATCACCGGATTCGATCGGGACGCTGACCTGCAAAATCGGTGGTCCGCCGTCGAGCTCATTGGTTACGTAATGCACTGTTGCTCCTGCTTCCTTATCACCGTTATCGATGGCACGCTGATGCGTGTTGAGTCCTGGATAGTTAGGCAACAGAGATGGGTGAACGTTCACCAGCTTTCCCACAAAGGCATCGATAAATACCGGCGTGAGAATGCGCATGAAGCCGGCGAGAACGACCACATCGGGATTGTCTTGCTTGACCGCCTCTGCAAGCGCTGCGTCAAAGGCCTCCCTCGATTCATGCAAGGTGTGATCAACAACGGTGGTGGCTACGCCTGCGTCCGATGCGGTTGCAAGGCCGGCTGCATCCGGACGGTTACTAATCACCCGCACAACCTGACCACTCAGCGCTCCTCGGCGCTCAGCTTTGAGGAAAGCCTCCATGTTGGAGCCGCGCCCCGAAATGAGAATCGAAATCCGCTTTTCGGGGCTCGAACTCAAGAAGTGAACTCCACTATACCGTTGCCTTCGGCAACCGTGCCGAGCTCCCAACAGTTCAAACCCTGATCTGAGAGCAACTGAAGGGCAGCCTCCGCCTTGCTGGGACCGACGATGACGGTCATGCCAATACCGCAGTTGAAGGTTCGGTGCATCTCTTCTTCAGCAACACCGCCCGCTGTAGCCAACCACTGGAAGACAGGTGGTAGCTCCCAGGTTTGTTTATCGAGGACGGCCGAGCAACCCTCAGGCAGTACGCGAGGAATGTTTTCCAACAGACCACCGCCCGTAATGTGCGCCAATGCATGCGGTTTTATCTCCCGCTGAAGGGCAAGCAGAGGTTTGTTGTAAATCTCTGTAGGAGCCATCAGTGCATCGGCCAAGGTCGTTTCACCGCAGGGCGCGGACAGGTCAGCATCGGACACCTCAATAATCTTGCGGATCAGCGAATAGCCGTTTGAGTGCGGTCCCGATGAGGCAATCGCAATGATCTTGTCACCCGGTGCAACTTTGTGACCGTCGATAATCTGGTTTTTTTCCACGACACCAACGCAAAATCCGGCGAGGTCGTAGTCGTCGCCTTCGTACATGCCCGGCATTTCAGCTGTTTCACCGCCGACTAGCGCTGCGCCCGCGAGCTCACACCCTTTGCCAATACCCTCGATGACATCGGCCGCTACATCAACGTTCAATTTGCCGGTGGCGTAATAGTCCAAGAAAAGCAGCGGTTCGGCGCCCACGACGGCAATATCGTTACTACACATGGCAACAAGGTCGATGCCGATGGTGTTGTGCCGGCCGAGCTGCATGGCAAGGCGGAGTTTTGTGCCAACCCCGTCAGTACCGGATACCAAAACAGGGCTTCGATAGCCCTCTGGGATCTCACAAAGCGCACCAAAGCCTCCCAACCCTCCTAAGACCTCAGGCCGTCGGGTCGCTTTTGAAATGTGCTTGATGCGATCGACCAATGCGTTCCCGGCATCGATATCAACGCCAGCATCTTTATAGGTCAAACCAGGGGATGTTTGTTCGTCTGTCATAGCTTGCCTCTCGTCACGGCGAGAAGGTTACTCGCTGGCAAAGTGAGAGGAAAGCGACCGAGACAACTTTCGCTGTTAAACTCGATATATGAGACTTTTTTACAGACAGTTTTTTTCTCTTGCGCTGGTCTTTGGGTGGCTGGCGCTACCTGTAACAGCAGCGGCTCAAGATAGTTTTTTCTCTGAGCAGGTCGCTGTTACGGATAGAGGGAGTGCTGAGCTATCGCGTGCAGCTCGGGAGGGTTTGACGCGGCTGTTGATAAAAGTTTCCGGCAATGAGGCTATTCTCGATGAGGCAGCATTCCGAGAGGCCGTGGGTAGTGCGCAAGAACATGTGTTGCTCTATAGCTATCGTGAGGACGAGGCAGGCGATGTCGTCTTTCTGGAGTTCGATGACGCATTCGTTCGAAGCCTGTTCAGGGATGAATCGGTTCCGTACTGGGAGCAACGCAGACCACCCGTTGTGGTGTGGGTAGCGTTGGATGAGCCCTTCTCGCGGCGGTTTGCTGCGCGCTCCGATGATGTGGATCTACTGGTGCCGTCCATCGAGCGCTTCGAGGCCCGCGGAGTTGAAGCGCGATTCCCACTGCTGGATCTAACAGATGCGGCAACAGTGCCTGTTAACGCGCTTTGGACTCGAGATTTCGACCAAATTCGGCAAGGGTCACGGCGCTATGGCTCTGAGCATTCGCTGGTGGGTCGTTGGATCGATTTGAGCGACGGCAGCAAACTCGTTGATTGGTATTACGTCGGGCCCGATGGCGAGATGCACAAACAGATGCGCCTCAGTGACTTGGACGGCATATGGGATGTGGGTGTTGATCTCGCTGTTGATGCTATGCGCGACTCATTAGCCGTGACACTGCAGCAGTTCGAAGTATCAGATGCCATTGCCGTTACGGTGCGCGGGGTCAGCTCGTTTGCTGACTACCGGGCAGTATCAACCGTATTCAAACAGTTGGCAGAGTTGGTAGAACTGCGTATTGATTCAGTGGGCCAGGATACGCTGACCTACCGCGTTGTCGGGGTCTCTTCAGCTGAGGAAGTTGCTCGACTGATTCCGAGTCGATCAGGGTTGCGTGTGCAATCAGCAACTAATCGAGCACAACTGGACCTTACATGGGAGAGCATTCAGTGACAGACCAACCGACAGCGCAGTCCAGCACTTTGCGATGGTTACCCGTCCTCGTCGTCGTTGTGTTGGTGCTACTCCTATTCGTACAGCTGAGAGATATCCTGATGCCCTTTGCGGTCGGTGCGCTGATTGCCTACTTGGGTGATCCTCTCGTAGACCGGCTCGAGGCACGCGGCTTCACACGCACCAGTGGCGTTGCTTTGGTTTTTGCGCTGTTGATGGCGATCCTTGTCATTATCGCCGCGGTCGTGGTCCCGGTTCTCATACAGCAGTTATCCCAATTGGCAGCAGCGATTCCCGATGCCTATCGGTGGTTCTCTGAAGTTGCCGTGCCGAAATTACAGTCTCAATTGAGTCTGAGCCCAGTTGCATTGCCGACCATCGATTGGCAAACCAGCTTGTCCGAGCACTGGCAGTCCGTTGGGCAAGTCACCGGCGGGGTCGTTCAGAAAGTAACGACGTCGAGCCTGTCGCTGATCGCCGGCATTCTCAATCTCGCCCTAATTCCTGTCGTGGCTTTTTATCTAATGCGCGATTGGGACCTCATGATGGCCGGTCTTCTAAGGCTTGTACCGCGCGCTTGGGTGACCAACGTGACGGAATCTGTCGCCGAGGCCCATGGTGTGCTCGAGGCATTTGTTCGTGGACAGTTCGTCGTAATGGGCGCTCAGGCGCTCATGTATAGCTTTGGTCTCTGGCTGGTGGGACTGAATTACGCTGTTCTTCTGGGCTTGATGGCAGGGGTGGCTGCCCTGATTCCTTACGCAGGCGCGGTGATTGGTATTGGTAGTGCAATGATTGTTGGGTACTTCCAGTTCGGACTCGATCCGCTAGCGCTGGGTTTGGTGGCGTCAGTCTTCGTCGCCGGTCAGCTGATTGAGAGCTTTCTTCTCACGCCCATCCTGATTGGGGACCGAATAGGGCTTCATCCTGTCGCCGTGATTTTCGCCCTGATGGCTGGCGGGCAGTTAGCGGGCTTCACGGGCGTATTGGTTGCACTCCCTGTCGCAGCGGTCTTGCTGGTATTTGGTCGACGTCTTGTTGACGCCTATCTTTCTACTGACGTCTACAACGCGGACTAAGTCTGATTTATGAGTGGTCGATCAGCGCAGTTAGTCCTGCCTATATCGGTAAATCCTGGCGCCACCTGGAGTCATTGGGTATCTCGCGAGGTAACCAGCGAGGTTGAGAGCTTTGCTAGTGCACTGCTTGATCAGGGTGGAGCCGGTTTCTTCCTGTGGGCGTCCGAGGGGCAAGGAAAGAGTCATTTTCTACAAGCGTGCTGTGCCGCTCAGCCCGGTGCACGTTATCTGCCCATGGAATCACTGCTCGACTATCCACCCGAGGCGATACTAGAACATGCGGAGAACGACACCATGGTGGTGGTCGATGATATTCACCTCATCGATGGGCATCGGTCGTGGCAAGAGGCGTTGTTCCATTGTTACAACCGATGTGCAGAGACAGGTACACCCTTCCTTTCATCTGCAACGCAGTCGCCCGCTGGCTTGAAGAACGTGCTTGCTGATCTCCAATCGCGACTCTCGTTGTTGACTACTTTCAAACTGCCTGCCTGGGAATTGGATGATTTCGAGCGACTGCTTCGCCATTTGGCGCATGATCGCGGTTTGCTTCTTAGTGACGATGTTGCGCGCTACCTAACGCTGCGAATTCAGCGCCGACCCCTGGACGCGGTGAATGTGATTACTGCCATCGACGAGTCGACGTTGGTGGAAAAACGATCGCCTACTATTCCGTTTTTGAAGCTCCTCGGTCTTTGACCGACGACGCAGCACTTATTCGGCTGCGGCAATTTCGTCGGGGCCGAGTTGAAGGTAGCGACGAAGTCTAGCGACAAGAATGTAGAGCGGAATGGTATCCAGCAGAGCGACAGTCGCCTTAAATCCGTAGTTGCTAGCGACCAATACAAGGAGTGTGGATAGCGTCATCTCACCCCGATAGAAAACCGCGCCAAATGTCACAGTGACCACCATGACGGAGTCAACTAACTGACTCATGAGCGTACTAAAGTTATTCCGAATCCAGAGGTGCTTACCTTTGGTGACACGTTTCCAGAAGTGGAATAGCTGCACGTCACAGTATTGCGCGGTGATGTAAGCCACCATCGATGCGGTGACTGCGCCACTCGTCATGGCGTACATCACTGAAAAGAGTTCGACATTGCCCTCTAGGCTGCCGCCCTGAGGTAGGGCGACGGGCGCTGCCAACTGTAAAACCTGCCAAGGCGGCATGTTGCTGGGATCGACTGATGCCACATACTGGCCTGCAGTCATTACCAGCAGAATAAAGCCGTTGATAAACAGCCCTACGGTTACCAGAAAATTTGCTCGTTTTTTTCCGTAGAGTTCACTGACCAAGTCCGTGCACAAAAAGGTAATGGGGTAGGGCAGGACGCCAACAGCGAGGGCGAAGGGGCCAAGTTGTATAAATTTTGTGATACCGATGACATTGAGCAACGTCATGGCTGACAGGAAGACACCAGCCAGTACTAAAAAAACACGCTCCCGACGCTCGGTGAGCGCAGCACCCACGACCGTATTCAATGTTCTATCTGCCCTAAATTTGCGTGAATAACCGACCCATTTACGACGGGACTCTCGTGAGCCCAGATGACAACGCCCGCTATCTCCTCGGGCTTGATAAGGCGGCCAAACCCATTTTGCGAGCCTATTTCAACCATGAGATCGGTATCGCCACCTAAATGCTGCTTTAGCATTTCAGTGTCAGTAAACCCGGGACAAACCATGGCCGTGTGAATGCCCGATCCAATCAAATCCTGGCAGGTTGCCCGCATTTGCCCGAGCTGCGCATGCTTGCTGACGACATAGCTGTAAGCTCCCGCGACGGCTTTTTCGGACAACGTCGATCCGACGAAAATGACACTGGAGCCTGCTGCCATGTGGGCCATCAACTGGCGATTTAAGGTATTAACCGCAAGGACATTAACAGCGAGGACGCGCATGATCGCTTCTGTCTCACAGGCCTGTGCACTGTCTTTCAGCATCAGTGATGCGTTATGAATTAGCGCTACTTCGCTGGATTCAGCCGGTATATGTGCGATGCAGGCCTGTGCCGCATTGACAGCTCCCTCATCGGTGCTGAGATCGGCGGCTATATTGATGACGCCCTGAACTGGGCTGGGCCGTCGAGCAATATTGATCACGAAGTAACCGCGAGCTAAAAATTGTTCGGCAGTTGCAGCACCGATTCCCGAGCTCGCACCCGTTATGATGGCTGTTTTTTGCATGCTGATGATAGGAACCTCTTGTTTACGCGCAGGTTATCCTACGCGGGTCTCATCGGCTAGGATTGCAAGTAATCAGTGCTCGCACTGAGTCTGGCGGTTACGCTGCCGCGTATGAGACAGCGAGTTTGTAGACAAAGGGTATTTGAGTGACACGATTGACGACGCTTCATATCGAAAAAGAGGCGCACAAATTTTCATCTGCGCACTACACCATCTTCTCCGCGACGGAGCGTGAGCGATTGCATGGTCACAACTACTTCGTATCCGCACGTATCGTTGCCAAGATGGGCAACAACGGATTTTCCGCTGACTACAACGTCTATAAGCGCCGCATAAAGGCTCTCTGCGATAAATACGATGAGTACATGCTGCTGCCCGAGTTTTCGCCCTTCCAAACGCTTGAAACGGTGGGCGACGAGATTCACGCCACATTTGCGGGCAAGGTGCTGAAATTTCCTGCGGATGAAACGTGGGTTCTGCCCATCGCCAACGTCACGGTTGAGGAGCTCTCTCACCTGTTGCTGAACGAATTACTAACTGCTGAGAATGACCCAGACCTGGTCGAGGTCGAGTTGACGGTTTCTTCGGGCAGCGGCCAAGCAGGGTCTGCGATTTGGACTGCTGACTAAAAAAACAAAAAAATTCACATTTTTTTTGAACTTTTCGATTTGGCTGGGTTCTTACTAATTATCCAGCAGATGGCGTTGCGGCGGGGGCAGCGCGAGGGAAACATCTGAAGGTCAGATGAGACATCATCTCCCGATTTGAGTGGCTCCTTTAATTCGCCGGCTTTTTAGCCGGCGTTT
>WTJR01000148.1 GCA_011524755.1 Halieaceae bacterium
AGGCCGGCACCGGCCAGGGCGTTCAATGTGGCTTTCATTGGTCTTTGCTGCGCATTTTAGCCGCGATCAGCCTGGTCAGTTTTGGGTGATCGAGCAGTCGCTGTCGCTGCGTTAATGTCTTTAATTTTCATGCCGGGCCGAACACTCTGAATTCCCTCGAGAATAACCCGCTGGCCCTCGGCTAATTCGCCGCGAATCAGCATTCGCCCCTCGACGCGTCGCACCATTTCAACGGGCGAGCGCATCGCTCGATCGCCTTGGGTAGACCATACATAGGGGCCGTCGGCACCCCATTGAACGGATAACTCTGGGACGCTCAAGTACTCACCTTTTTCGATCGACGCATCAATTTCGAAAGCCATTCCTGGCCGGAGACTGTCGGCACTGTTGTCGATAGCCGCTCGCGCTCTGAAGGCGCGCGTCGCTGAGTCCACGCGAGAATCAACCGCAACAATTCTTCCGGAGGTATTGTCGTCTGGTGACTCCCATTGGCGCGCTTGCACTTCAAGGTTCGTCACGATGCGACCGATAAAGCTCTCGGGCACCGTAAAATCAACGAGCAACACACTCCGATCATCCAGCGTGGTAATGACCGTTGAGGTG
This sequence comes from Halieaceae bacterium, assembly GCA_011524755.1. GTDB lineage: Bacteria > Pseudomonadota > Gammaproteobacteria > Pseudomonadales > Halieaceae > Luminiphilus. Next base: position 604 of record WTJR01000148.1, read on the forward strand.
TCCACTCGATCACCAATTTCCACATCGGTGATACCAATACGCCCTGAGAATGGGGCGGTTACCTGGCGACGAGAGAGCTCGACTTCGGCTTGCGCCAAACGAATCTCGGCCAAATCAACGTTACTTTGTGCCGTATCGATAGTGCTCTGCGGGATATTCGCCTCAGTCGCGTTGAGAGAAAGATAGCGCTTCAGTGTTCGTTTCGCTTCTGCAAGCTCTACCTCCGCTTGGCGAACCGCAAGTGCCTGATCACGATCATCCAACTTGAGGAGTGTCTCGCCCTTTGTCACCAGCGTATCGGGCGCCAGTTTTGCGAATGTGACTACCCCAGAGCTCTCTGGATACAGCGTAACGCTCTGGCGAGCTCGCGCAGTGCCAACGGATTTTATTGAATCGATGAGCGGTGCACGCTCGACAGGTGCGGTTACGACGGGCAACTCGCGCGCACCCCATGAACCGCGTGATCCGCGTGTTTCCTCATCAGGGGTGTCTGAGCAGCCGAGCACGAGCGCGCATGCCAGCAGAGCTGACATACCTGAGAACCGCATAACCGCGCGAGATTTGAGCATCGCGCGAGTATATCCGAGATTTCAGAGTCGCAAGCTTTTTATTTTCAGTTTGCGGCAATGCCGACGTCGACAAAGCCGCGACTGTTACTTACAGAATGACCTCAATAAGACGAGGGCCTTTCTCCACCATTGCCTCAGCCATCGCGCGATCCAGCGCTTCAACTGTATCGACGCGCTCTGCGGTCATCCCCATACCTTTGGCGATATCAGTCCACTGAATGGCCGGGTTGGTCAGATCGAGCAATGACAAGGCCGTGGGTCCTGGTTTTTCTACGCCGACGCGAGCCAGCTCAATATTTAGGATGGCGTACGATCCGTTGTTGAGAATCAATACAGTCACGTCAAGATCCTCGCGCACCATCGTCCATAACGCTTGGACCGTATACATCGCTGATCCGTCAGCCTCTAGGCCAATTACCTTTTGATCGGGACACGCTATGGCGGCACCAACGGCCATAGGCAAGCCTGCTCCGATAGCCCCGCCAGTAAGCGTTAACCAATCGTGTGGCGCCGCATTGCCGGTCATGAGAAAAGCCCCAAGGCCATTAGTTGCGCCCTCATCGACGACAATGGCGTTTTCAGGAAGTCGATTGGCAATCACCTTGCCGAGTTCTACTGCATTAATAGGGCCGGTTTCCAGGGCATGTTCAACGCGTTGCGCAACGTTCGTCACCTCGTTCGGCGCACCAAGGGCATTGGCAATGCGCGTCAGTGTATCGATGGCGTCTACACTGTGGTCACCCATTTGAAGCAGGCTCGCCCCTTCAGGTGATAGCCATCCGGGTTTTCCGGGGTAGGCAAAGAAGGATACCGGTGGCTTGCTGCCGACAATGACGAGGGTATCGAGTCCTTGTAGGTGCTCCGCAGCCATTTCACCGAAGTAGGGCAGGCGCTCGGTCTCAACGCGCCCGACGCCTCGCTGTTGACGCGTGAAGAAGGTTTCGGTGATCAGCCGCGCGCCAGTTGCTTCAGCAATACGCCCTGCTTGAATCAGGCCTGACTCGCGGAGCGCATGACCGCCCATGAATAAGGCCGCGGAATCACTATTCCGAAGCGCTTCGGCTGCCTCCATGATCTCATCGTCACTCAGGGTTTTAGGTGCTGGAATATCAGGGATATCCACGTCACCACCTGCGGGATCCCAGGCGTGGTTTGCCGGTGCCACAAAGGCGGTGACGTTACCGGGATATTCCATGCTGGCTTGCCAAGCCTTCAGTCCAACTTCGGGTAAGTCGTCCGGACTGGTTGACACCCCCGTCCAGGCGCAGACAGCCGAGGTTAGACCGTCGATATCTGATGTGAGTGGTGCATCCAACTCCAGATGGTGAGTCGCGTGGTCGCCAATCATGTTCAACACAGGCACGCGCGCTCGCGATGCATTGTGAAGGTTGGCGATGCCATTGGCATAACCCGGTCCAAGGTGAAGTAGCGTTAGGGCTGGCGTGTCGGTCATGCGCGCAAACCCATCGGCCGCACCGGTAACGACGCCCTCAAAAAGGCCAAGCACAGCTCGAATTCGGGGTTCTTTATCGAGCGCGGCGACGAGCTGCATCTCTGAAGTGCCGGGATTGGCGAAGCAAGCGCTGACACCAGCGTCTGCGAGTTTCTTTATGAGTAAATCTGCGCCATTCATTACC
>WTJR01000167.1 GCA_011524755.1 Halieaceae bacterium
GCGCGCTTGAGCCTAGCCAATGCGTCGATCTGTATCTGCCTCACCCGCTCTCGGGTGAGGCCAACCTCCTCTCCTACAGCCTCCAAGGTTGAAGCTTCGTAGCCCATCAGACCGAATCGCCTAGCCAGTATCTCACGCTGACGATCTGGAAGATCGTCCAGCCACTCTTCGAGACATCCCTCCACCTTCTCGTCATCGACGAGGGAAAGCGGATTGTCCTCCACATGTGAAGAGACCGTATCAACAAGGCTTCGCTCAGTGTCATCGGACAATTGGTTGTCAACGGAGGTGATTTTTTCAGACAGCTTGAGTAGTTTGCTCACCTCCCCGGGGTCACGATCGAGGACGTCGGCGATTTCGCTCGTCGACGGTTCGCGCCTCAATGAGCTCCTTAACTCACGGGTGCACCGCACAATCGTATTGATGTCTTTCTGGATATGAATCGGTAGCCTGATTGTTCTACCCTGGTTCATTAACGCGCGCTCAATACTTTGGCGAATCCACCACGTAGCGTAGGTGGAGAATCGAAAGCCGCGCTCCGGATCAAACTTCTCAACAGCGCGCATCAACCCGAGATTGCCCTCTTCAATCAGGTCAAGAAGTGGTAGACCACGATTCGTGTACCGCTTCGCAATCATCACTACTAGACGCAAATTACTGTTGATCATCCGATGGCGAGCAGCCTCGTCGCCGGCTAAAGATGCCCTCGCGACCAGAATCTCTTCAGCTGCTGTTAGAAGTGGTGTCGATCCAATCTCGTTGAGATAAAGCTGTACCGGATCAGCGTCACGAGGGACCTCCGAGGGCGCCTGTGAATCACGAGTTCCGGTCGTTTCAGTTTGAAAATTTAATGCGGCCTCATTGGCTACAGGTGCTTCAAGTGTTTCCAGATCTGCCATGAGAGTGTTCCCCCCCCCTTTGGCGACCCACACTCCTACCGACGTCTGGGAAGCAATGTCAGCGGGTCTATAGGCTGCCCCCGCCTACGCAACTCGAAGTGAAGTTTCACTGTATCTGTTCCACTGCTGCCCATGGTCGCAATCTGCTGCCCTGCCTGTATGTTCATGTTCTCCGAGACTAGCAATCGCTCGTTGTGACCGTAGGCACTCAAGTACGTATCATTGTGTTTAATGATGAGTAGCGAGCCGTAGCCCGTTACGCCCGTTCCGGCATAAACTACTTTTCCTGCCGCCACAGCCTTTACCGGGTCGCCCCGCTTACCGGCAATATCGATGCCCTTGTGACGATTGCTCGAATACGTTCGAACAACCTTCCCTGCTGAGGGCCAGCGCCAGCGCGACACAGGTTGTGACTTATTCACATTATCACTCGGCACCTGCGACTTTGATGACGGTTTGGTTACCGATGTCACTTTTGACTGCTTCGTGGCCGGTTTATTTGTTTTTTTAGGCGGTGAAGCGGCTTTGACCGCAACTTTTGGAGCTTTTGTCGACGGCTGAGGCGCCGGTTTTGCAGTTCTGAGCATCTGCCCTACTTTGATGATATAGGGCGACTGAATTCCATTTCGTGCGGCTAACTCGCGAAAATCGATACCCAACCGAAAGGCGATGGAATACAGCGTGTCGCCTTTCACTACGACATAGGGTTTGCCCTCTTCGAGCTTGGAACCGTAATCCTTAGTGCGGGCAGTATTACCCTCGCTCTGGTCTGTTTTTTCCCAGGGCCGCAAGTTATCGGGATCCGTTCCCGAGCAGCCCACTAGCCATGTCGTTAACACGAGGGTGGCTAGCAGCAGACGCATGGCAGGAGGGTTGACCAAGACCTAGTGCTCGACGGACCCGACTGACAGGAGCAATGAAACGAGTCCAGCACCTAAACTAAAAGCAAGAAGGCACAGCCAAAGCATAGGCTCACCTACCAACTCCTGGTAGGTCTGAGGCAACACGGGCACACTCTGCACGACACGGTTTTCACCGTGGCGATCAACAATTGATGTGATTGGCTGCTGCCAAGGCCACAACATAATGACTGACCCCAGTAGGAAGCCATAAAGAACTGCCATGGTGGCCCGCTGAGCGCGCGCCAGCAGCGCTTTTAGCAACCGCGAAAAGACCAGCAACCCACAGAGACAACCCAGCGCGAAAAGTCCAACGGTAGCCAGATCAAGATTCACAACCGCACTAATCACCGGTTGGTACATCCCCATAATGAGCAACAGAAAACTTCCTGAAATGCCCGGCAGTAGCATGGCGGATATGGCAACAGCACCCGCGAAGAAAACACTGACGGGGCCAACGGGCAGCTGAGTTGCCTGCATAAGACCGATGACAGTAGCAACGCCCACACCTGTGAGCCATAGCCCGTACTCACGTGCTGTCCAGTGAATGCGACTTGTGTAAAAGAGATGTATCGCACTCGCCAAAATCAAACCACAAAACAACGCCCACAACGGTAGCGGGTAATTTAGAAGCAACCAGTTAAGCAGTGAGGCTAGTGCGAAGACGGACGAGAGTATTCCGGCACCTACCGCAACCAAAAAGTTTCCATCAACATGCGCCCAGGCGTCTTTAACCTTTCCCGACAGCACCATACGTAGGGCGTCGATGCCGACACTGGCAATGGCCGTAATAAACCGATCGTAGATACCGGTGATGAGTGCGATCGTTCCGCCAGATACACCAGGCACAAGGTCTGCCGCACCCATGGCGATCCCGCGGAAATACAGCTCCAGCCAATGATGGCGACTGAGGCTCATCGTTGCAGTCCTTCTCGCATCGGAACGAAGAAAACATCTTCAATAATCGTTTCTTCGAACCCTTCTTCGGTTAACTGAAT
>WTJR01000210.1 GCA_011524755.1 Halieaceae bacterium
CGCGGAATCGAAATTCCATTTGCATGGGGTCAGGGTGCGGTAACCGCCGGTGCTCCTAATGCTGACGGCTTGGTGACAAGCGGCACGACAGATGGACAGCGTGTTGTTGTTCGTAACGACTACGAAGAGCGAACGGCAGAGCTGACACAGCTCGGCTTCAACGCCATGTTCGACTACAGCGACGATCTGCAGATTGAGTTTGATGTCAGTCGCTCTGCGGTTGAGCGTGAAATTCTGTCGTTCGAAAGCTATGCCGGTACCGGTCGTGGTAACGATCGCGGTGAGGCTGACACCATTGGTTACAACCTCGCACCCGGTGGTGCTGGCGCAACCTTTAGTCCTAACCTCAACTACGCTGATCCAAGTCTGATTCAACTCGGCGGACCGCTAACATGGGGCTGGCAGTCAACATTGAACGACAAGTTCAATGCCACTGGAACCGAGTTTGAAAACACGGCTCAGGACGGGTTCTTGAACGCACCTAACATCGACGATGAACTGAATGCGCTGAAGCTCGCAGCAACACAGCAGCTCAACAAGGGCATGATCACCAGTGTCGAGTACGGTGTTTCTCACCGCGCGCGCACTAAGAAGAAGACAGCTGAGAACTTCTTCATGACCTTGAATGCGTTCCCAGAAATGCTGGCAATTCCTGACCAGTACAACCTTGGAAGCGTCAGCCTCGACTTTATTGGCATGGGCAACATGGTCGCGTATGACTCGCAGGGCATGGTTCGTGATGGTTTCTATGACCTCACGTTGGAAGAGTCCAGCTACGCCAGCAACCAGTGGAACGTGAAAGAAGACGTCACCACGATGTTTGCTATGGCTAACCTGGAAACTGTGATCGCTGGTAAGGAAGTTACCGGTAACATCGGTGTCCGATACATCCAAACTGATCAGTCATCCAACGCGTTTGCACAAAGCGGTGGCAGCCTGATTCGCCAGACAGTCAGGCACGACTACAGCAACACTCTTCCTAGCATGAACCTCCGTGTTGCGCTGGATGACAAGCAAACTGTGCGCTTGGGTGTTGCTCAAACCATGTCTCGCCCACGTATGGATGAGATGAATGCGTCGTTTGGTATTGGCATTGGCCAGGTACCCGATATCTATGGCAACTACATTGGCGCTGGTGGTGGTAACACGTCACTTGAGCCAAAAGAGGCGCTGGGTATCGACCTGACTTACGAGAACTACTTCGCTGATGACGGTTACTTCTCTATTGCCTTGTACCACAAGGATCTGAAGGAGTGGATCTTTGACGGCGCGGCTGAGATCGACGTCTCTGACTTCCTTGAAGCAAGCGGTCAATCAACACCTGATGGCAGCACCACAGCAACGGTTAACGGAAAAGTTAACGGTGGCGATGGAACGCTGACAGGCTGGGAGATTTCTCTGGCCATGCCACTGAGCATGATCCACGAGAGCCTCGATGGCTGGGGTATCTTCGCGAGCCACACGGGCGTTGAGTCAGACATCAAGACGCCTGGCGGTTCCGACTTTGAACTCCCAGGACTCTCTGACAGCATCCAGCAGGCAACCGTTTACTACGAAAACGGCGGCTTTGAGGCACGCGTAAGTATGCGTCATCGTGACGACTTCAAAGGCGACCTCTACGGCTTGGGCTTCAGCGTTCAGCAGTACACCATGCTGGGCGAGACCATTGTTGATGCGCAGTTGTCTTACGACTTCGCTGAGGCCGGTTTCGCCAACCTAGAAGGCCTGCGCGTTTACGCTCAGGGCGTTAACTTGACTGACGAGCCTTTCACTTCGCTCAACGGTGGTCAGATCCGTGACTACCAGGAGTACGGTGAAAACTACCGACTCGGCTTCAGTTACAACTTCTAAGCAAACTAGCTAACCTTAGAGCCCCCGCCGTTCACTCGGCCGGGGCTTTTTTATTGGGGGCACATAAGAATGACAGGTAGCGCTATCAATCGAGTGGTCATCGTCGGTGGAGGTACCGCAGGGTGGAACTCGGCGGCTCTTCTTGCGCGCACGTTGAGCAAAGTCGTTTCTATCACCTTGGTTGAGTCTGATGACATTGGGATTGTCGGTGTCGGCGAGGCAACCATCCCCCCCATTATTAATTTCAACAATGCACTAGGTTTTAAGGAATCCGAGTTTCTCAAAGCGACTCAGGGCAGCATCAAGCTGGGCATCCAGTTCGAGAACTGGGGTCAAGATGGCGATAGCTACATGCACGCCTTTGGCAACATCGGCAAAGATTTCGCTTTCTGCACCTTCCACAATTTCTGGTTACGCAGCCAGCAGGAGGGTATTGAATCGGACTTCTGGGACTTCTCCCTAAACTACCAGACCGCAAAACAGAACAAATTTGCGAAGCTTCAACAGCTTCCAGGCACTGACCTGGCGGGTCTGAGCTACGCCTACCACTTCGATGCGGGGTTATATGCAAAGTATCTTCGCGGCTTCTGCGAGGCGCAGGGCGTGAAGCGCGTCGAGGGCATCATCAATCGCGTTCATCAGTGCAGTGAGTCAGGTTTTATCCAATCGGTAGAGCTCGAGTCGGGTGTCGTGGTCGAGGGCGACCTCTTCCTCGATTGCTCCGGGTTCCGGGGACTGTTGATTGAACAGGCACTCGAGACCGGCTACGAAGAATGGCGCCACTGGCTACCCTGCGATCGGGCGATGGCCGTACCCACCGTATCAACCGATGAAGTTAGGCCCTACACACGATCGATTGCGCACAAGGCAGGATGGCAGTGGAATATCCCGCTCCAGCACCGCACCGGTAATGGTC
>WTJR01000198.1 GCA_011524755.1 Halieaceae bacterium
AGGCCACACCGCTATGAAGCGACCGTGGTAAAGACCGAATACGGCATTCCGCATATTACGGCTGAGTCCTGGGGCTCTCTAGGTTTTGGAGAAGCCTACACGGCAGCAGAAGATCACATCTGCAATATGGCGCTGGCACTGGTGCAATCGCGCGGTGAGAGCGCCGCAGTTTTTGGTCCGGGGCCCCGCAACCGAAATCTCAGTAGAGACATTGTCGTTAAGGCGCTTGGCATCCCCGAAAAGGCTGACGAAGCGCTTGCAGCGCAAGAACCTCAGATCAAAGAATGGGTTGAGGGTTATACCGCCGGATACAACCAGTTTGTTAATGAGCGCGCCGGCAAGTTTGGGTCATGGTGTAACGACGCGACCTGGGTAAGACCGGTCACAGCAACAGAGTTCATGGCGCAGTACGTTACCTTGGTCTACACCTTGCCCCGAATTGCGGGGGCTATTACCGCAGCGGCACCACCCACTCCGCAAGTAGAGGCAAGTGCAGCTATCGCCGCGCTCGCGAAGGCGCCACCACTGCGCGATACGCTCACGGACATGAAGCTTCGCGATATGGGCTCAAACGCCTGGGCGATTGCCTCGGAGCGCTCGGAAAACGGCAAAGGGTTGCTGCTCGCCAACCCACATTACCCCTGGTACGGCATAGCACGATTCTGGGAAAAACACCTGACGATTCCTGGTGTCTACAATGCCTATGGCGCCGGTTTAATCGGCGCGCCGGGCGTCGCAATTGGCTTCAATGAAGCGGTTGGTTGGTCACATACAGTGTCGAACTCAAAGCGCACCGTGATCTATCAACTCGCACTCAATCCAGATAATCCTCGGCAGTACCGGTGGGAAAATGGTTGGCGCGACCTCAACTCAGTAACTGTCAGCGCTGATGTAAAAACACAGGAAGGGCTAAGCAATAAACAGCACACTGTTTGGTTTTCGCATCATGGTCCGTTGATGGCCCTACCAGGGCTAACCGATGATCCCCTCACAGCGTTTGCCGTTAGAGATGCCAACGCAGAAAACCTTCATACCTTTGCCCAGTGGCAAGCCATGGGCAGTGCGAAAAGCATGGATGAATTCATCGAGGCGCATCGCACTTACAACGCTATGCCCTGGGTTAACACAATCGCGGCTTCAGCCGATGGCCGCGCGGTTTACATTGATAATTCCAATGTCGGTGCCTTAAGTGAGGAGGCCATTCTCAACTGGCATAACACCCTGAAAGCTGTCCCTAAGCTTCAGTATCTCTACCTATCGCGAGGACTTGTGATCCTTGATGGCAGCCAGCCAAGTAATGAGTGGCTAGAAACAAGCTCTCCGGTACCACATACCGAGCCATTTGAACGTCGGCCACTCATCGAGAGCAATCAGTACGTCTTCAATGCAAATGACAGCTACTGGCTGAGTGATCCGGACAAGCCAGCCGCTGCATTGTCACCCCTCTACGGGCCGACCATGACACCCCGGAGCGTTCGCACACGCATGAATATTGCCTTACTGCGCCCGGATAGCCCGTACGGACATGCCGGTGAGGATGGTAAATTTACTCGCGGCGAAATTCAGACCGCCTTGTTCAGCAATGAAAGCCTGACCGCCGACATGCTCCTGCCCGAGCTACTCGCGGCCTGTGATGCAACGCCTCAACGCACTATCGAAGAGACCCCAGTCAACCTGACCCAAGCCTGTAACGTGCTGGCCGCCTGGGATCGCCGGTTCAACAGCGAGTCTCGTGGCGCTGTGTTGTTCAGAGAATGGATCACGCAGTACCCCGCAGACGAAACGTCACTTGGCTCATCGCTGTTTCAACAGCCGTTTAATCCCATGGAAGCCGCTACCACGCCAGCCGGACTTGCCAATACCGACCTCGCGCTCGACCGACTCGCTCGTGCAGTATTACTACTTGAAGGTGAGGACATTGGTCTCGATACGGCGCTGGGCAATCTGCAAATTGGACACCGGTCTGATCGCCAATACCCAGTTCATGGCGGTAACCGGCACGAGGGCATTGCCAACCTGCAAATGAGTACCAGCGTGGGTAACAACCCTACCGAAACACCCATCTTCACGGGAAGCGACGAGTTCGCTGGGGACAGCAACAGCTTGTCGAAATCAGGCTACAACGTCGTTCACGGCTCCAGCTTCATTATGACGCTTGGCTGGAGTGATACAGGCCCAGAGGCCGAGGCCATACTGTCCTACTCACAGTCAGGCGACCCTGAGTCCCCACACTTCGATGATCAAACCCAGCTCTATGCCGAGAAGACCTGGCGGCCAGTACGCTTTACGCCGAGCGACATCGAAACCCATGCGGTATCGAGGCAAGTACTTCGCTCGATTGATTGAGTACAAAAAAAGCCCGCGACAGCGGGCTTTTTTTATTCGACCCCGCAATCAGTCTGGGGCGTTTGCCAGATCATCTCTGATATATCGAGCAGCAAATAGGTAGAAAACACCCGACATGAACATAGCAGTTGGAATGATGTACATCATTGCGTAGCGCAGGGAATCAACGCCGTGTTGATCCACCAGTAAATCGCTCACCAACCCAATCGTTGTGGGTCCCATGCCTAATCCAATGATGTTCAAAATGAAGAACAGGAGCGCCGAGGAGACTGCTCTCATCTTTAGGCCCACCATACTGTGGACACTCGCAATGGTCGCGCCTAGGTAAGCATTGGCAAGAATCGATGGGATTGTCATGCACATGAGTGCTGTATAGGGGTCATCAACCCAAAACGTGCTGATTTGAAGCGGTATCGATATGACGCAGGCGCATACCGCCACCCACATGTACCAGCGCTTGTCATTCTTACCTAGCTTATCTGCGATAACACCTGATCCGAATACGCCGATCGCGCCACCCACGCCAATAATGAGCGCAAGCCAGGTGCCGAGTTCGCCCGTTGGCATTTGGTGAGTTCTAATCATGAATGATGCAACCCAGTTCGCCGTGCTGTAGCCAGCGAAGGCGTTCATCGCTGCACCTAGGGCCATAAACAAGAACGAGCGCCGGCTCAACAGAACCTTGAACACCGTCATCATTGAGGGGTTGTCACCGGTAGAGGCCTTGTTTTCAGCAAGCCCTCGAATGGGCTCGGGCACTGTTAGGTAGAGGACGAGAGCCAGCAGCACACCGGGCACACCAACGACGAAAAACGCGACACGCCACCCGAAAAACTCGTTCAACCAGCCACCAAATAAGAAGCCGAATAAGATGCCAATGCTGATGCCCGTTGAGTAAAAGCCAATGGCGCTGGCGCGCTTCTCGGGCGGGAAAATATCGGAAATCATCGAGTGCGAGGGCGGGCTACCGCCAGCCTCACCAATGCCCACACCGACCCGCGCCGCCAGCAGCTGCCAGTAGTTTTGAGCCAGGCCACTGATGGCTGTCATACCACTCCAGATCGTAAGTGAGATAGCAACAATGTTTCGTCGATTACTCCTGTCGGCAAGGCTGGCAATGGGTAAGCCCGCAAAGGTGTAAAACACAGCAAAGGCAAAGCCTGTAAGAAGGCCAAGCTGTGCATCGCTCAGCATCAAGTCAGCCTTTATCGACTCCTGCAAAATCGAGAGTAGCTGTCGATCAATGAAATTAATGCTGTAGACGATCGTTAGAATGCCGAGGGCGTAATACGCCGCCTTTGTAGACGCATATGGATTGTTTGCGTTTTCTGCCGCAGCAGTTGAGTCAGTCATGAGATACCACTATTTGAATTATTGAGGTAACGAGCCTGTTCCCAGATGCTCATCGAAAGTAAAGCTACACGACACACCGACTAAGGCATAGGTCTGTTGTGAAAAAGAGATCTTCAGAACTCAATTTGGCCACCTTTCACTAAAAATCCTACGCAGGGTGACAACATTGGGACCAGTTTTAGGCCCGCAGGACCGTCACCCCTGTTTACTGCGCCGAGCGAATTCGCTGAAAGAAGGGATAGCCCAATGCGATAACTGCAGCCGTTACCAGTAACTGAACCGGGTATTGAATGGCCGTGTAGAGCACGGTCCACCCTGTGATTGCTAGGAAGATCAGTGCGGGAAGCGGGTACCATGGCATGGTGAATATCGACCCACCGTGGGGACGACCTGCGCGTCGCCGCCTGCTTGCAAAAACAGCCACAACAGTGAAGAACGTATTTGCTGCCATGACGAGGCCCGCAAACAACAGGATTTGCTCGAACGTTGAGGTCCACAGGAAGCCGAGGGCAACCAGCCCCATAAATACAATCGCATTTGCTGGAAGGCCGCCTTCATTGGTTTTGCCTAGCCACGCGAGGCCTCGATAATCCTGTCCCAGACGCTGGAGTGCTCGAGGTCCCGCCATGATCATCGCACTAACCGTGGAAATCAGAACGCCGGAAAGAAGCAGTGAGACAATAAAAGCGCCGCTCTCTCCCAAGACAGTTTCAGCCACAATAAAGGCAATCTCGACTTCACCCGTCATCGATGAAATAGATGCCGAGGTCAAAAAAGCCGTGTTGAGGAGCACATACAGTACGGTGACCAAGGCACAACCCACGATCAGGGCTCTTGGCAAATCCCTTTGAGGATGCTCCAACTCACCGAGGATGTAGGTGGCAGCATTCCAACCCGAATAGGCATAGGTGACATAGATCAAGGCAATCGCACCTGCACCGGACAGGATCTCACCCGCATTCAATAATGAAGCGCCTGTGACCTGATGTGAGAAGTCACTGCCAGTGGCAAATGCGGTCAGCACAAAGGCAGCGATCAGCAGTAGCTTAAGTAATGTCAGTAAGAATTGACCGCTGGAGCTCTCACGATACGTCCGTGTGTGAATGAGCACCATGAGCACGATCAAGGTTGTCGCAGTGATCTTTGGCGGTAAAGAGGGAAAGGCGGTGGCGAGATAAATACCAAATGTCAGCGACGCAAGCGCGATGGGCGCCGCGAAACCGACGGTGGCTGAAACGCAGCCCGAGAGAAACCCAGCGTAGGGATGAATCAGCTCAGTCAGAAAGTGATATTCCCCACCCGACGCCGTGTGGTGGGCGCCCAATTCGGCATAGCACAGGGCGCCACATAACGCACAAAGTCCACCTAACACCCACAACCAGAGGATGGCACCCGTCGACTCTATTTCCAGCAACTGAAAGCCAAGCGAGGTAAATACCCCTGTACCCACCATGTTGGCCACGACGACCGCAGTAGCCACCTGAACGGAATAGCTGCGCATGTGTTTGCCTTACTCGAATAGACCTCAGATCTCGATTGAGCATAAAGGAGAGAGTATGCTGGCCGCCACCACCCGTGGAGATTACCGGTGCGGATCGGCCTTTTTTACAATCGCGATATCTATGCTCACGCGGCGCTTAATCAACTGATTCCAAAGCTCAGCGATCACGACCTTGGCATGTTTTACTCCCAGCGAGTGGGCGGCGCATCGCAAACGCGTGACCCACGGTTGGTAGCATTAGCGCAGGTAGAGACAGACTTTGCGACAGCGCCCGGCTTGAGCTTTGAAGCGCTGGCCAGCAAGAGTCATTGCCGCGAAATCGCGATCACCGACATCAATGGCAGCGATCTCAATGTGCTACGTGCATTCGATGCAGACCTCCTGATCAGCATCCGTTTCGGGCAAATATTCAAAGGTGAAGCCATCGCCCAACCGCGCACTGGCATTATTAACCTGCATTCAGGTCTGTTACCTGAGTACAAAGGCGTCATGGCGAGCTTTTGGTCACTCCTCAACGAGGAGCCTCGTCTGGGCACAACACTCCACTGGATTACGGATAAGAAAATTGATTCAGGCGCGCTCATCTCGACCCGCTCCCAGCCCGTGAGATCATCTGACCCCTACCGCAAGCAAGTTCTTTCTCTCTATCGCCCGGGCGTAGAACAGATTTGCGAGGCGGTCGATCAGCTAGAGTCACTGGCTTCAACCAAGGGTGACGATCTACCCGCCGGCGCTTACTACAGCTTCCCTACCACGGAAGACATCGATCAATTCGAAGCGCGCGGCTGGCGTCTTTTCTAGGATCCCATTGCGTCGCCACGATGGGGTACTTGAAGGCTGCCGTAGGCAGCCGCTGGAGACTGCAACGCGATCGCTTTCCGACTAGACTCACCGTCATGATGTTTCACCACGCTTGGAGATAAACCCATGGTTAGACATGGCGCTCGCCTTTTTTCCGCACTGTTAACAGTGCTCATTACCACTAGCAGCTTTGCGGATACGCTGCTGGTTTCCGGCACCATTTACACGGCGGACGATACCAATACCCAGGTCGAAGCCGTGGTCATAGAAGACGGTCGCTTCACCTTTGTAGGTGATTTAGCAACAGCGCAGAGTAAAGCCGGCGAAGATCACCGCCACGTTGCACTTGGCACCGCCACCGCCTACCCCGGTTTCATTGAAAGCCACGGGCACCTCAGTAGTCTTGGCGAAGCGATTACCAACCTCGACCTCAATGGCGTGGACAGCTATCAAACAATTGTCGGCATGGTGGCTGACGCGGCGGCTAAGGCGAGTCCGGGACAGGTCATCAAGGGCCGGGGGTGGCATCAGAGCAAGTGGTCAAAGGAGCCGAGCGTGACTGTTGACGGCTTCCCAACGCATCGATCCCTTTCTGAGGTCAGTCCGAATAATCCTGTCTTTTTGGGTCATGCCAATGGCCACACGGCATTGGTTAATCAAGCGGCAATGGATGCACTGAATCTCACCTACAACACACCAACCCCGGACGGCGGTGTCATTGTCAAAGATGGTAAGGGTGACCCTACCGGCATCTTGCACGAGAATGCAGTCGACCTCGCCTACCCCCTGATTGCGCTATCTACCGATTCTGCCAAGACGGCTATTTTAGCGGCACAAGATCACGCCTTTCGCTGGGGCATCACCAACTTCCACGATGCTGGTGCGGGCTCAACCGATATCGAGGCACAGCGGGCACTCGATGCCTCCGGTGACCTGAAACTACGGGTTTACACTATGGTCAGTGCCCAAGACGAGGCATTAACAGACTATTGGTTGGCGCGACCACCAATGATCGCCAACGACGACTCGCGCTTAACGATCCGCTCCTTTAAAGCGGTAATGGACGGCGCATTAGGGTCCCGGACAGCCTGGTTACACCAACCCTACACCGACGATCCAGGTACCTCTGGGGTTCAAACCTTCGATGAGAATCGCCTCGTCGACATCATGAATCGGTCAAACACCCACGGCTGGCAAATCAATACCCACGCCATTGGTGATAAGGCCAATACGGTCGTGCTCGACGCCATTGATAAAGCAACACTAACCCAGCGGGATCACCGCTCGCGCATTGAGCATTCGCAGCACCTGGTCCCTTCCGATATCGAACGCTTCTCGAAGCTCGGCGTCATTGCGTCGATTCAAGCCATTCATATGAGCTCAGATCGGCCCTGGGCCATTGATCGACTCGGCAAAGAGCGCATCGAGTCCGGCGCCTACGTATGGCGAGATCTTCTGAATGCTGGAGTCCATATCGCCAACGGCACCGACGTGCCCGTTGAGCCCATCAATCCTATCGCCAATTTTTATGCGTCGGTGGCGCGCAAGACCCTTAAAGGTTTGCCGGACGACGGGTACGAAATCGGGCAGAAGCTCTCTCGCCACGAGACACTCAAATCAATGACGCTCTGGAATGCCTATGCCGCATTTGAAGAAGCCGAGGTTGGTTCAATCAGCGTCGGTAAACGGGCCGATATGACCGTGACGGATCAGAATCTTATGACCATCGACGAGACCAGGATTCTGGCAACTAAACCCATCATGACCATCGTCGGCGGTGAGATCGTTTATCAAGCGATGTAACTTGCCAGTGCGTTGGGCATAAAAAAACCCGCCGAGGCGGGTTTTTATTTTTCTAGGTCAGTCCGACTTAGAACGAGTAGCGAGCTTGCAGGTACCAGCTACCACCGTTGAAGCCAAATGGGCTGTCTTCTGGGTAAAGCTGACCTACACCACCACGACCTGGGTTCTTGTCTGGGTACTCGTCGAAGAGGTTCTCGACACCCAATACCAACTCAAGGTTTTCGGTGTAATCGTAAGCAACCTGTGCATCAACCAAAGTGGTTGCACCCACGTTGTAACCATTACCCGTCGACTTCCAAGCACCGTAGTAGTTCGCGCGAACCAGCGTACGGAGTTGGCCTTGTGTGTGGCTCCAAGCAATGTTGCCCTTCACGTTTGGAAGAAGGTCTTCCAACGCTTCAACACGACCACCGCTGATCGGGTTGATGGTTCCACGATTGTCGACTTCAGTCTTGTTGTAGTTAAACGCAACAGTCACCTTTGAAACGCCATCAGCGAAGTCAAAGTCCGTGCTACCAACCAGATCAATACCTGATGTTGTGGTATCGAAGCTGTTGGTGAAGAAACGGAACTGCTTCAGATCTTCGAGACCAACGAACTCCTGACGGTTGATAACGCCCGCATCGCCCAGACCTGTCAACGCATCGCTCACAGAGCCGTAGGCAGAGCCACCGGCGTAGTTCAGTGCATCAAGGAAGTTGATGTTCGCACCCAGAGCTACACGATCGGTCACTTCAATGTTGTAGTAATCGATTGTCCAGCTAGAGTTCTCAAGATCAAACGCAACACCGATCGAGAAGTTATCCGCTTCTTCGCTACCCAGTGTTGGTCTACCGTTGCCCTGACTCTCAATGAAGTCTGCAGCCAACTGACCAGGCGCCGAGAACAGAGGCAGTGTGCCCTGGTCTGTCAATGCACCGTTAACGATCTGAGTGGTTACGTTTGTGATGCTTGCCTGACCCGCAGTCGGAGCGTGGAAGCCTGTAGAGATGGCACCGCGCAAGCGAACCTGATCATTTAGGCGAACAACACCCGCGATCTTGAAGTCAGTGGTGTCGCCGAAGTTACTGAAGTCTTCGTTACGAACCGCTGCCTGCATAGTGACGGCGTCGCTGATATCAGCTTCGAGGTCAATGTAGAACGCTGTGGAGTCTTGCGACGCTGATGTGCTGGCTGGGAAACCACCAAAGCCGTTAGAGCTTGATGAGAAGCCCTGGCTTGCCAATGGGCCCAACGCGTAAGAAGCAGCATCACCGGCGAAGAGATCGAACTCTTCCTCACGGTATTCAGCACCGAAGGCGACGTTGAGATCCGAAGCAAAACCCACGTCCATGGTGTACACGAAGTTGGCGTTGTAGACAGTTTCAGTCTGCTCCTGACCACCAGGAACGAAATCACGTGGGGTGTTTGGACCCAGTGACGCGTTGATGGTGTTACGGATAAAGAAGTCAGAACGGTTCGAACCGCGCTGAACACTCACGTCGTAAGCAAGGCCTGTGCCGTAGTCGATCTCACCACGAACACCGACAGCAATCGCTGAATCTTCATTGTCACCACCGAAGCGAGGTACGAAGCCTGCAGGGATAGTTTCAATGAACGAGAAGCAGTTTGCGTCTGCAGTTACCTGTGCAAGGAACGTGGGGTCAGGTGTGATGCCGCCTTGACCACCCAATGGGATACCGTCAATGCAGCTGCTACCGCCGTCCATATCACCCACCAGAACCGATGGAACACCACCGTCAGCAGCGGCGAGCGCCATACCTGTCAGAGGGTCTACTGTTGGGCCAGCATAAACACCGCCACGCTGGCCTGTAGATGCACCGGGCGTGAGGTTGCTAGCACGACCTACAACGTTTCGGTAGAAGAAGCCACCTGTTACGGTTCGCTCAGCGTGGTTACCGAAGGCGTACAACTCGGTCGAGTCGTTCAGTTCGATTGCTGAGTTGAAGAACAGCTTGATGTCGTCTTCGACATCGGGCTGACCCCAGTACTGAGGCACTTCGTTTGTGTACGTGTTGATGTTCTGGAAGTTCGTCACTGGCGAGTAGCCGTTTGCGATCTGGTAAGCAATATCATCACGAACGACCGAACGCACTGTGCCTTCCACGTCACGGATTTCACCGGTGACGTTAAGGAAGCCGTTGTCACCGAGAGGCATACCTAGGTTTGCAGCGACCATGTAGTTGGTGCCGTCACCTTCGAAGGTAGACCCGTACTTAGTGACAACCTCGAAACCTTCATCGTCATCACGAAGCAGGAAGTTCAAAACACCTGCGATGGCGTCAGAACCGTACTGTGAAGATGCACCATCACGAAGGACTTCGATCTGCTTAAGCGCAAGCGATGGAATAGCAGCGATATCAACACCCTGCGCACCATCAGAAATACCGCCGCCCAGGAACGAGATGATCGAACCGCGGTGACGACGCTTGCCGTTTACCAAAACAAGTACGTTATCAGGCGACAGACCACGAACGTTTGCAGGACGAGAAATGGTCGCTGCGTCACTAATGGGCTGTGTGTTTACGTCAAAAGACGGTACCGATGTACGCAGCATGTCCTGGACGTCAGTTGATGCGTTGTCACGGAACTCGCTACCGCTAATAACGTCAACAGGTACCGGGGAATCGGCAGCTGAGCGATCAGCAACACGGGTACCCGTGATGATGACCTCTTCAATCTCACCGTCCTGCGCAATAGCTTGTACGGGTAGTCCCATTGCTAGGGGCACCGCCAAGGCTAGAATCGCAGCTCTCTTTTTAGAAAGAATATGAGTCACGTTCAATCTCCTATGGATTTCTGTGATGGTTGAGTGAAACCTTTATGTAAAAAAAGATGTTCATTTAATGCGTCAAAAATATTTGACACATTTCGCCACGATAACGTTTTGGAGACGCTAAGGGAAGCGAGGCGCGATGATACACACAAATGTGTCAAACGCTAGAGGTGAAGATCGCCTTATCTAGACAAACTAAAATTTAGTTGGACAGACAAATCGGCCATTAGCCAACTTTTCGAGACTTAAGGTTTGGGTTTTGAGTGACCCTCGACGAGGCTACATCGCCTCCTTTTCTTTCCAATAGGCTTCTACGGTTTGCGCACCGAAACCAGCAATAGCCTCAAAGAAGGTATCAGGGTCTGCGTGCCGCATCTGAGCCAGTCCCATCTCCATTTCCTTTGCATAAATATACTCGGGCTTGTCGGCGTTTACGGCCTCCCAAATACACTTCGCACAATCCATAGGATCGTCACCTGCATCAATTACCGCATCCGAGATGCCTCGCTTAGAACCGTTGCCAGTTAACGCATTGCGCGCAACGTCCGTCGCCACCGACCCTGGCAAAATATTGGTCACCTTGATGTTATGGATCTGATCGACCTCTGCGCGGAGCGCATCCATGTAACCGATCAATCCGAACTTCGCTGCCGAATAAG